>CAMARB010000137.1 GCA_945860355.1 Chthoniobacter flavus
TCGCCGAGGTCGACCCCTTCGAGTTCAAGTTTGATGTTACAGGCCATTGATGCGGTTGCCGCATGCGCAGCGACACGCGAATCACAGCATGATAATATGATGCGTACAAGCTGAATTATCTCTGCCGAGATGTGTATATTCGTCAGGGCACCGCCCGGGGTGAACGCGTTGAAAAAAATGAGCGGCGCCCTGAAGGGGCGCATCAACGGGGCCGCGTGGTTTTGAGACGCCCCTTCAGGGCTCAACGCCTGTTTTGGCCCAGTACCCCGGGCGTTGCCCGGGGCTGCCTTATTTCGCCCCTTCGGGGCTGCCCCCTCACCCCTCACCCCTCACCCCTCACCCCTCACCCCTCACCCCTCACCCGCGGTGCCCAAAACTCCCGCACATACTCCTCCACGGCCTCCTGCCAAGGCCGAGGCTGGAGGCCTGTTAAACGGGCCAGCTTTTGCGTGGCCATCGCGGTCCGGGGCGGACGCTTTGCCACAAAACCTTTCATGTCCGCTAGGAGCAGCGGCGCCACCGTACGGGCCTTGAGTGGGACACCCGCCGCGAGTGCCGCGTCCACTGCGCATTGACCGTATTCCTTCCACGTGCAAGCGCCCGCGCCGCAGAGATGCAGCAGGCCGCCGCCGTCGATCTTGTCCAGAAAAGGGAGGAGCCAATCGGCGGCGTCGTGCGTAAACGTCGGTGTGGAAACCTTGTCGGCAATGGCAGCTACCGTCTCCCCTTCCAGGGCCCGTTGCAGGAGACTTTCGAGAAAGCTGGGGCGATCCGGCCCGAACACCCAGGAAACCCGGACCACCCAATGGCGTTCGCTGGCTTGGAGCACCGCCGCTTCGCCCTCCTGCTTGGAGCGTCCATACACACTCAAAGGCGCCGTCGGGTCTTCCTCCGAGTAGGGCCCTTCTTTTTCGCCATCAAAAACGTAATCGGTGCTGACGTGGATACAGCGCCGCTGTTTTTGCGCGCAGATCCGAGCCAGCTCGCCCGGGGCATCGCGGTTGACCCAGAACGCCTCGTCCGGATGCGCCTCCGCCCAGTCCACCTGGGTCACCGCCGCGCAATTGACCAGCACATCGAACTCCAGCGGCTCAAGCACGGCCCGGATGTCCGCGGCCCGGCTCAGATCCAACTGGGCTCGGTTGAACCCCACAACATCCAGCCCGGAAATCCGCCATTGCCGGAGCAAAGCGGCACCCAGCCGTCCGCCGGTTCCCAAAACCACCACGCGCAAGCTCATGCGCGGGTCTCCAGGAGCGGCTCCCACCACCCGCGGTTCTTGCGATACCACTCCACGGTTTGATGGATCCCCTTCGCCCCGGAAAAGAGCGGCGTCCACCGCAACTGGACTCGGATTTTCTGGGAATCCCTCGGCGTCCCCGCCGCCGGCAGATCGGGGGACTGGACGCCGGGAAGCAGTTCCATGGGTTTTCCAAGATACTCCAGGATCTCCTTAAGCACATCGCGATCATGCATCTCGGCAACGGAGGTGATGTCATAGATTTCCCCCGGTTTTCCGTCGAGCATGGCCGCAAACACCGCGGCGCAATGGTCCTCCACATGCACCCAGTTGCGGCTGGAAAGGCGCGCGTTTTCATCCATCAACGGGCGCCCCTTCAACACGTTGATGATGCAGTTCGGCAGCCAGTTTTGGGGCGCCTGATAAGGCCCGTAATTCGGGGCGCTTCGGGTCACCACGACATCCTGGCCGTGTTGCCGGCCCCAGGCCAGAGCGAGTTCGTCCGCGCGCGCTTTTTCAAAGAACGCGCTGCCGGGAAGGGCGTCGTAAACGTCCGTGGAAGACACCTGAACAAAGCGGCGCACCCCGTGTTTTCGGGCGACCTCCATGAGGGGCCCCGGGGTTTCAGGATGCGCAACGCCCGACGGATCCGTCGCGAAATTCACCACGGCGTAGTAGTGGTGCTTGGCAAACACGGCATCGACGGATTGCGGGTCGCGGACATCGCCCTGGATCAACTCGTAGCGATCCCCGTATTCCTGGGAAACACCGTCGAGGTTGGCGGGGTTGCTGGAGCCAATCAGGGCGTCCACGTTGGTGACCCGCTCCGGGCCGTAATGCTGGAGCACGTACCGGATGAAATTGCTGCCCACAAAACCGCAACCGCCAGTCACAAGAAGACGCATGGGGGGCGGTTCTAGCAGCCGGGTCGGGGAGGCGCCACGGCTTTTTGGCCGGAGCGCAGGGTGCAGGCATCTCAAGTTCAGCTGGCAGATGGAATGCCGTTCGGTGGCGGCTTTTTTCAGGGGGGAACGGAACCGGAGGAACGGTAGATCGACGCAGATGGACCAGGACGGAGAGGAACGCACCATTTCTCTGAGCAGCAGGCCAGAGGGGAGTGCTTCCGGAAGCATCAGCGTGTGCCACGCAACTCAGGCGCCGCGCCCTCAAAGCGAGCGCCCCGCCGCCCATCCTCAGGAAGGCTTTTCGGGAACCCTACCCCAGCGCGCGGCCCCGGGCCGGCTCGGATGACGCAGGGAGCTCACTCGCGTCGTTCCGCAATCGGCCTGCACTGCGCGCTTCGGCCTCCTCTGTGTTCCTTGTGTGTCTCTTTCTCTGTGTGCATCTGCGTTCTCGTTCCTCTGCGTTCCTCTGCGTTTTTTCGGGTCTCTTCCCCGCAGCAGGCCAGACGGGAGTTTGGCATCAGCGTCCGTGCCCCTCGCGCTTTTTAGATGCGTGAGCCCTCGGCCAGAGCGCAGGTCTCCGGCCTCTCCCTTGATGCGCACCTTCAGGGCTCTCCGTGTTTTTTCTATCCCACCCGGGGCGATGCCGGGCTGGGATAGGTTGGGCCTTCGGCCCACAGACGCCCCCCTCACCCCTCACCCCTCACCCCGGCGAGCACCCGCGCGACCCGGCGTCTCAGCCAAACGGTGTCCCAGAACATCCGCAGGCTGTCGCGCACGATGTGCACCTTGCTGTCGGGCGAGTTGCGCCACGCCACGGGCAGGTCCGCAATCCGATACCCCAAGCCCTCGGCCAGGAGCAAAACCTCCACGTCGAATGCGAATCCATCGAGAGACTGGAGGCGGAAGATGTCCCGGGCAGCTTTGCGCCGGAAGGCTTTGAACCCGCATTGGGTGTCGTGCAGAGAGGCCAGCCGCAGGAGATGCAGGATTTTATTGTAAACCCGGCCCATTGTCCGGCGCACAAACGACTGCCGCCGCACGATCCGGCTGGCGGCATGGGCGCGGTTGCCCACCAACACGTCCACGGCGTTGCACTCGGCAAACGCCCTCAGAAACGATGCGACTTCCTCCAGGGGAACGCTCAGGTCGGCATCCATGTAAAAGATGAACTCGCCCCGGGCCCGGAGCACCCCCGTGCGAATCGCGTGTCCCTTGCCCAGATGCCGGGAATTGGAGAGGACAAAAAAACCCGGGGCATCGGCTGCGTAAGCCTGGGCGATGGGGAGGGTGGCGTCGGTGCCCGGTTCGACCACCAGGAGCACCTCAAAAGGCACCCCGAGTTTTGTCATCGAGGTTTTGAGGGATTTGAGCGCGGCGGGCAGGCGCTTGGCCTCGTTCCAGGCTGGGATCACGATGGAGACACGGGGCCTGCCGCTTGGCGCGGCGCCGCCCTCCGGCAAAGCAGAGGCGTTCATACCGGTGCGGCGGTGCGGGGCAGCCAACCCGGCGAAGAGCCGACTGCTTTTTTCCTCGGATGAGGTTGAGGGCGCCCGCAGCGCCTGCTAGGAGCCTCTGGCCAGAGTCCCGTGCCTGAAACCGATGCGTCTCCCTGCCCCACCCCGGCCGCCCCTTCTTCACGGGGAGTCCGGTGTCGGCTTGTGTCTGGAACCAAGGGGATTGCGGCCGGCATCTTGTTGATTGCACTCGTGCTGCGAGTGCTCTGGCTGGACGACAAACCGCCCCATTTCGACGAGGGGGTCAACGGCTATTTCGTGGATCAAATCACCCGCACGGGATTCTACCACTACGACCCGACCAATTTCCACGGCCCCCTCCATTTCTACTGCCTCTTTGTGAGCCAAACCCTGCTCGGGCGCGCCGCATGGGTGTTGCGTCTGCCCGTGGCGCTCCTGAGCACCGCCTGCGTCGGCCTGCTCCTCGGACTGCGCCCGTACGTGGGCAAACGCGCAAGCCTGCTCGCCGCCCTGGCCATGGCGCTCTCGCCTGGCATGGTTTTTTACGGGCGATACGCCATCCACGAAACCTGGCTGCTCTTTTTCCTGCTGCTGGGCACCCTGGGCCTTCTGGGTCTCTGGAAAAACCCGCGACCCGGCGCCCTTTGGCAACTCGGCATCGGCATCACCGGCATGGTGCTCACCAAAGAAACCTATGCCCTGCATCTCGCCGCGTGCGCCCTGACGTTTCCGAGTCTGCGGGTCTTGAACCACTTTTCAAAACCCGCCCAGAACGCCGGGACGGCATGGAAACCCCGCCCCACCCTTCCGGAAGTGTTCCGCGTCCTGGCGGTCTGCCTCGGACTCGTCGTGTGCTTCTATTCCGGGTGTTTTCTGGATTTCTCGTCGCTCCCGGGCTTGTGGGAAACTTTTCTCCCCTGGTTCCACACCGGCATGGCCGGGGCGTCCGGCCATGAAAAAGCGTGGGATTACTGGCTCACGCTTCTCCTCCGATACGAATGGCCATCCCTTCTTGGGGTGCTCGCCGCTGGGCTCAGTGTTTTACCGCGCACACCGGCGGTTCTCCGGGCGCTGGCCGTGTACGGGCTCGGCACCCTGGCCGCCTACAGCCTCATCGCTTACAAGACCCCCTGGTGCCTCATTGTCATTCAGTGGCCGTTCCTGGTCCTGGCCGCCTGCGGAATCGACTGGGCGTTGCGCCGCCTCGACGGGTGGATCGCGGCCCCCGCGGCGGCCCTGCTCCTGGGCCACTCCGCAATCGCCTGCGGCCTGCTCAATTTCCGCGAAGCCACCAACGAAAACGAACCCTACGTTTACGTTCAAACCCTGCCGGACATCCGGCGACTGCTTGATCCCCTCAACGCGCTGACCCGGCGGGATCCCACGGGGTTCCACCTTCCGGGATACGTCGTCGGCACGGAAATGCATCCGCTCACCTGGCTGCTGGGCGATTTTACGCGGATTCATCTTCACGATGCGGAACACCCTCCTGAAAACCTGGCGGACGCAAAATTCCTGCTCATCGACCATTCCCTGATCGACACCCTCGAACCCAAACTCGCCGGCCCCTACTTCAAAACCCCGGTCCGATTGCGCGGCAACTCCGCCGACTCGGCAATGCTCTATCTCGATGCGGAAACATTCGGCTTCTTTTTCCCCGGGCGCCATGCGGAGTTCACCCCGGAGAGGGATTCCGCGCCAACCGCCACAACCGCCACAACCGCCACAACCGCCACAACCGCCCCAACCGCCCCGGCGTCCGATTCGCCTCGCCCGGAGGCCCGATAAAACGTGCGCGCCACCCCGCCCATCGGTTTGACGGTGAGTTTTCTCGTCGGGATCAGCGCGGCCTGCCTGACGGCCGTGGGGCTCGGGTTCTTTTTTGGGGGACTTACACCGGGCTGCGCCTGGAGCGCCTTCGGAGTCGGCGCCGCCGTGAGCGTCCTCGCGCTCCGCGGATTTCCCCGCACCGGACGACGACGCGAGGTTCCCTCGGCTCAACCCGAGCTCCGGAATTCCAGGGAAAGATCATTTTCACGCGGAGACGCGGGGGGCGCGGAGGGTTTTTTAAAGGTCACCAAACGCAAAGGCGCTGAGATTCCTTCCTCGCGGTCATTCAGCCGGAGCCTCGGTTTTCAGGTTCAAGCGGCTCCAAGGGTCGCTGAAAAATCCTGGGCCGACTGGGCGGTTTTTGTCCTTTTCACCCTCTTCGCATTGCGCGCCTTTCTCTGGCTAGTGTTCACCGAGGGGGACGAAATCCGGGTGCTGTCCCCAAACAACCTTGGGGATCTCTCCCTGCATCTCACCTACATCCGCCAGCTCGCCGGCGGCACGGCGTGGTGGCCTGAAAATCCCATCTACGCCCTGGCGCCTTTGACTTACCCGCTGGGCATGGATCTCTTCAACGCCCTCTGGGTGCTCGTTGGAGCCGACGTGTTCCGCAGCCTAATCTGGGTGGGACTCGGCGGCGCGGCCCTCTGCGGGGTGAGCCTCTGGCGATGGGGGGGCGCATTCACGCTGCTCGGATTTCTCTGCAACGGCGGCTGGCTCGGCTGGCAGTTCTTCACCCGGTTCGAACTGGCCGACTTCCAGTCCGAAGCCGCGTGGAAGAGTTTGCCCCTGGCCATTTTGGTGACCCAACGCGGGTTGCTCTTTGCGATCCCGGCTGGGCTCGCGCTTCTGTCGAGCTGGCGCGCCCGTTTTTTCAAGCCGACGCCCGACTCCACGCCCGCCCCCCCCCACGGGCCCCTTCCGTTTTGGGTGGAGGCGCTCCTCTACAGCAGCCTGCCCCTTTTCCATCTCCACACGTTTCTCTTCCTCTCCTTCACCTTGGGGATCTGGTTCGTCGTTTACGGACCGGCCCGGGCGGCTGTGCTGAAGTTGGTGGGAGTCGCGCTTCTTCCGGCATCCCTCCTGGTGGCTTTGGTGACCGGGAATTTCCGCGCCGGCTCGGGCATGGGAATTCAGCTGGGCTGGATGCAAGGCGACAGCTCCTTCTTTGTGTTCTGGGGCGAGAACTTCGGGGTCCTTCCCGTGTTCGTGGGGCTGCTCCTCTGGCGGATTGCCCGGGGCCGCACCACGCTCTGGCCGGCCGCCTTGGCGCTGCCCGCGCTGCTGATGTTCGGGCTCTGTTGTTTTGTCAGGTTTTCGCCATGGGAATGGGACAACACCAAACTCATGCTCTGGAGTTATTTGGCGGTTCTGCCGCTGCTCTGGAGCGAACTGCTCGCGCACCGAACCGCCGCCGTGCGCGCGCTCTGTGTCACCGTTTTGTTCTTCTCCGGATTCGTCTCGTTGCTGGGCGGATTGGATGCGACCCACCAGGGTTACGCCATCGGGTTGCGATCGGAACTCGATGGCGTCGCACAAGCCGTCGCCGGAATTCCGTTCTCAGAAAGGTTCGTGGCGGCGCCCGCGTTTAATCATCCCCTGCTCCTCAATGGCAGAAGCCTTGCGATGGGCTATGACGGCCACGTCTGGAGCCACGGCCACGACCTGCCCACCCGCCAAGCGCAGGTCCGGGACATTCTCAACGGCGAGGAAAACTGGCGCGCCCAAGCACAGCTTCTCGGCGTGCGTTACGTTTTCTGGGGCGCCCGGGAGGAAGAGGCGTTTCCCCATTCCAAGCGGCCTTGGGAAACCGAGGGGCACTGCGTGGCTCAAGGCGAATGGGGCGGAATTTATGATCTGCGCGTCGGTGTTCCCTCTGCGTCTGCCAGCGATCGCTAGTTCCCAGAGTGGCTCGTGCCTCGCAACTCCGGGGCTGGGCACACAATCCCGTTGGGATTCGGGAAACCGCCAACCCTCCGTCCGCGGGATCCGATGAAACCGCCGCAACGCAAAAGACTGCAACCAAGGCCCGATCAAGCTAGAAACGTTTTTGGAGAAGTTCGAACTCTTCGCCGACACGCCCGATGCCTTGGCGAAGAGGGCAGGGAGCGTCGGGGCCAGGGAGGACTGGCGCCCGGTTTAGCTGACTTCGGGACGTTTGGAAGTGGTGGTGTTTCGGCGGGGAGATTTCCCATTTGGCGCCGAGCTCGGAAGGTGGCACAGGCTTCCAGCCTGTGACCTGTGGCAGTCACAGCCAAGATGGCTGTGCCACTTTGAGGCCCCGGCGTGCGGGACGGGCGG
The DNA here is from genome assembly GCA_945860355.1 of Chthoniobacter flavus. GTDB lineage: Bacteria > Verrucomicrobiota > Verrucomicrobiia > Chthoniobacterales > Chthoniobacteraceae > CAIURC01. Next base: position 7,752 of record CAMARB010000137.1, read on the forward strand.
GCACGGCGCCCTGCCCCCCCATTTTGGAACATCCCCGCCCCCCCTCAGGATCGAAATCGGGCTTGGGCACCCGCCGCGAGGATTTTCATTCCAACGCTTACCGTGCGTTTCCATGAAACGTGGGAAATTTTCTGTTCCCCGGCGACACGACCGCGCTCGCTGACAGATACCTCCACGATTTTCACCCCGAACCGCGCGGCCCGCACCTGCGCTTCGATGGTCCAGCCGAAGGTACCCTCCTGCAATCCCAGGGCGAGCAAGACTTTCCGATCGATGAGCCGCAGCGGCCCAAGGTCGGAGAAGAAGCGGCCTGTGAGGAGTCCGCAGAAGAAGCCGAAGAACCGGTTGGCCCATCGGTAATGGAACGGCAAAAACCGGTGGTTTGAGCGATCCAATGTGCGAGAGCCCAGCACCAGACCGGCACCCGCCTGATGCTCCGCGACCAACGCAGCGATATCCCGGGGATCATTGGCGCCATCGGCTGCGAGAAAGATGTATCCGTCAAAAAGACTTCCGGACTCCTCGGCGAGAGCAAGCGCAGCCAAGCAGCCGAACCCATACCCGCGTTCAGGGATCTCGCGGGCCCTCGCCCCGTGCTGCTCGGCCACGCGTGCCGTGCCGTCGGATGAACCGTTCACACCCACAAAAATCTCGTAACATCCGCCGGGCAACACCGCCCGGAGTTCCTCCAAGACCAAGGGCAAGCACGCCTCCTCGTTACACGCCGGAATGATCAGGGCATAACGCATCGGATTTTCTCCCCTGAATGCTCCGTCTCCGGATCGCCCTCCCGCGGAGAGATCCGGGCGAGAAAAGCCGTGCGACGCGGCGCCATTCACACCTCGGAAAGAACCACGATGCCTTCCGCCACCGTGCGGTCATGCACCCGGGCTACCGCCTCAAACTGCCAGAGCCCGCCCATCCCCCCGATTTTTTTCACCTCCAACTCAATCACCTCGCCCGGATAGGCCGCGCCGGGAAACTTCACCCCCTTGATGGCCGTCAACCGGAAGCCGCGCCCAGGTTGCCCCGCTGCCAGTCCCGCAGTCTGCGCCAGTGCCTCCACCAGAATCACGCCCGGCACCAATGGGTCCCCGGGAAAATGCCCGGCGAAAAACGGTTCCTCCGCAGGGAACATTTTTTGGGCTTTGGCGCTTTCTCCGGGGCAAAGCTCGGACACGGCGTCCACAAAAAGAAAGGGTGCCCGGTGCGGCAACCCCAGCGCGATCGGGTCCATGGGCGACATCACAAACCCTCCCCTGAAACGAAGTAGGCAAACTTCCAAGCCCCGCCCACTTGGACCAAGCCGACCCTGTGGCCGCGGTAATTGGGGTCAGGCGGCGGCGCCACCATGAACACCCGGCGGCGCGTTCCGTCCTCGGACACCGTCTCATTGGCGGCAAAACGCTGCTTCAAAACCGAAGCCAAGACCGGCCAGAGATGATGCTCATTCCAGTACCCAAAAACGTTGTCTCCCTCCGGGGGCGGATCCCACCGATAACCGAAATCCGCGCTCATCATCGACGCGAGGGCGGGCAGATCTTTTCTCGCGACCGCGCTCTGCAACCGCCCCACAAACGCTTGAAACGAGACATCCTGGCTCTGATCCTTCTTCGCGTTGGCCGCAGCTTGATCGCTTTTTTTATACGGTGCCTGACACCCCGGCGCTCCCCAAAGGCAAAAGACGGCCAGTAAGATCGCGATGCGGACGGTCATATTCCTTGGCATAAAGCGCCCCACGGCCTTCCACCAGCGCATTTTCGGCCCGCACCGGTCGGCATCCGCAGCGCGCGGGGACCCGCGCCTCAATACGCCCCCCACGCCCTTCCCTCCCACGGGCTTTCATGCATCCGCGGCCGCCCTGCGACGGCCGCCGTTTGAATCCGAACTTCGGAATTACAGAGAGAGAACATTTTCACGCGGAGCAACGGAGAACGCGGAGGGCTTGTTGAAAATCACGGAGCACCCGTTTCTTTTCTGATCCCTCTGCCCCGGGCCGACATCCGGGAATCGTTCAAGAGAAAGGGGCCAGGGGTTAATGGCGCTCAGTTTAGCTCCCTTCGGGACCTTTTGAGGTAGCGGTGTTTCGGTGTGGGAGATCGCCCATTTGGAGTCGTGGTAGGTTGAGGCGGTGATGGTTCTTGGGACGCCGTTTTACTGCCCTTGGTTCGGAATGTGGCACAGGCTTCCAGCCTGTGATCTGTGACAGTCACAGCCAGGATGGCTGTGCCACTTTGGCCTCCACCGGCGGCACTCGCATATCCCAACGCTCCCCTCTCGGAGTTCTCCAGCGGAGGGTATCCTCCCAAACCATCCTTAACTTAGCGCCATTCGGGACAGGGGTCAGGGTTCAGGGGCGAGCAACGTGCGCCTCAAGAGCAGAACGTCGCGCATTTTTAGCACCGGATTGTCCAATCCTCGCCCCGCCCCTCCCAGGCGCGCCGATGAGGGTCTCGGTCCCACGGAAAACACCCCGGAGGGTGTCCCAAGGAATCGATCCCGCGAGCTCCGGCTCATCGTGACCCAGGGTTGGCCTCGCGGGCGCTGTCCGCAGACGAGAGCCTTCCTCTTGGCCGCCTTCGCGGGGCAGCTCGGCTTTGGCCTGTGGAAGAGATTCACGCGGAGCACAACTCGCCGTGTATTCTCCCCACCGGCATTTACCCCCACGACGTCGCTACTGACTCCCCCCCTGCGACCGGGCCTCCCG
>CAMARB010000138.1 GCA_945860355.1 Chthoniobacter flavus
CACTTTCTACGACTTCATGAACACGAAGGCTTCACTCTCGAAGTGCGAGAAACCCTCGCCTTGCCTTGCCAGCGTTCTCTTCCACGCAGCTTAGCACAGGAAACGTCCTCCTCTCGCGAGCTAAATTTCGAGCCAAACCCCAGTCACAGGCTGGAAGCCTGTGCCACTTTCCCCCAACGAGACACCGCAAACCTCCCAAAGTGAGCTTATCTTAGCGCCATTCGGGTCAGGGGTCAGGGGTGAGAGTGGAGGCGCCGCTTCTTCAGCGCGCAGCGGGTTGCACGGGCCAGCGATCCGTCCGGAAAGGCAACGCTGGCAATCCCGCTCCGTTGTAAACGGTGCACTCCGGGAAATTCCCGAACGCGTACCGCAACGCCTCCGGCTTCTCCAGACCCGGCGCCGTGAGTTCGATGCGCCCCTCGTTGATCTGGGCTTTGGCGGGAATAAATTTGCGGTCGGCGCCCGCCAGTTCAAAGCCGCCGGGGCCCGTGAGCCGGAGTCCCTCGGCGTTCTCACGCAGCTCCACCCACGCCTTGCCGGGAGCAAAGCCGATTTCCCCAAACTTTGGGCCGTCCGCGACCGATTTGCGCCCGTAGACATGGGCCAGTGCCCAGAGCGCCGAACGCTCCCCGACGGCCTGTTTGTTTGGGGGATAAGTCGTGTAAGATTTCAGCCCCAAATCGGTTGCGCTGATCACCCTGACCTCGGGAATCTTCTGAGCCGCCTCAATCTGGGCCTCCCGAATCAGGGCAAACGATCCGCGGAACGGGGCCCAAGGTTCGGCGCCGCCGACGCCCGCCAAGGTGACCAGCCCAAAGGGCAGAGCCCGCCCCCATTCCTGCCGCCAACCCCTGATGAGTCGCTGCAGGGTGTTGCCGTAGAACTCGGACCGGCGCGCGTCGGTTTCCCCGTGATACCAAAGCACACCTTTCACGCTCAAAGGGATCAGGGGCCGGATTCTCCGCTCGAAAAGTTGGCCGGCTTCAAGAAACGGTCGGCTGTCCCTAAGCAAAAGCATTTGCCCGGGGCTCAGCGGCGAGTCCGGCCTGGGCGGTTCGGGTTGGCCCGCCGCTTTCGCCTTCTCGGCCTCTTTCCTCCACAGATTCATGGCCTTCTGGTGTTCCGTAAACGCCTGACCCCATTCGTCGCCAAATGCCGCCGCCTTGGCCTTCGAAGCCTCAAACGCCGGGTCACCCTCGAACGAGCATCCGGGCGTCCACTGTTCTACCGAGGCCACGCCCATGGCAGCGAGAATCAGGCCTACGGGAGCCTTTAATTCCGAGCGCAACCGCCGGGCAAAAAAATAGGCGGTACCGGAGAACGCGGGAGCGGCTTGGGGGCTGCACACCATCCAACCTTCCCCGGGGCGAAAGAGGCGGATCTCGCTATCCGTCGCCTGAGCCACCTCCTCGTCCGCGTTGAGCACGCCCCCGAAGGAACACCAGGAGCCTTTCTGGAGGGTCATTACCATGTTGGGCCCGCCGCCGGTCACCCAAACCTCGCCAGCCAATAGATCCGTGAGCCGAAGGGTGTTGGAAGCCGACACCTCAATATCCGGGATGGGCCCGGGTTTCTGCGCGGGCAGCTGCATCTTCCAAGGATTGCCTTTGCCCTGGCCGAGCGTTTGCGCCACCACCACGCCGCCCAAGCGAAGGGTGACGGGTTCGCCGGGAGCAGCCCAGCCCCAGAGCTTCACGGGTTCACCGCTCTGCACCACCATGTGGCTTCCCAGCACCTCCGGCAGAGTCACATTGGCCCGGGCCACAGAGGGCAGACAGCACAACAAGACCCAAACAAAAAAAAGTCCGGACCGCCCCAGTGACGAGGTCGCTTGGGGCTGTCGAGCGGGGACCATCAGCCGGGCCAATTGAGAGGAATCCATAACGGGTTTTGGGGAAGGAGGGGGGGGGATCCTGCTCCAAAACGCCGCCGGGGGACAGGCCCAAAAATTCAAGGGGGCCGGAACTGAGGCAACCGTTGCCGCCTTTGCGTTCTATGCGGTGAAAAATTCCGGGTGCGGTTTCCCCGGGGATGCCGCCGCCGGCTTTTCAAAAAAAAGAGCCACGGGTTGTTTTGCGGCCAGCCGCACAACCCGTGGCTCAGGAATCCATCCGGCCTTAGATGAACTCGTTGATGAGGTTCTCGAGGTATTCCTGGCGTCCGCTGAGGTTCGCAGCCGCCTCGCCCTGGTCGAGCATCCGCGCTTCGAGGCTGCGCAGGTTTTCCTGGCCGCTCTCGATCCGGGCGCCCAGCCCGGAATCCCAGGAGGCGTAGCGGGTTTTGACGAACTCAGCCAAACGCCCGTCCGCGCGAATCGCCGCGGCGATCTTAAGGCCGCGGGCGAACGCGTCCATGCCGCCGATGTGGGCGTGGAAGAGATCCTCGGCGTCGATGCTTTCCCGGCGCAGTTTGGCGTCGAAATTGACGCCCCCGGTGGAGAGCCCCCCGTGTTTGAGGATGGAGAGCATACACTGCGTGGTGAGGTAGAGATCGGTGGGGAACTGGTCGGTGTCCCAGCCCAGCAACGGGTCGCCCGTGTTGGCGTCGATGCTGCCCAGGGCGTTGGCGCCTCCGGCCACCTCCAGCTCGTGCTGCATCGTGTGCCCGGCGAGCGTGGCGTGGTTGGTCTCGATGTTGAGTTTGAAGTGCGGCAACAGGTCGTACTCCCGGAGGAAATTGAGGCAGGCGGCGGAGTCCGAGTCGTATTGGTGCTTGGTGGGCTCCTTGGGCTTGGGCTCGATGTAGAACTGCCCCTTGAACCCGATCTCCTTCTTGTAATCCACCGCCATGTGCAGGAACCGGGCGAGATGATCGAGCTCGCGTTTCATGTCGGTGTTCCAAAGAGTCGAATACCCCTCGCGGCCGCCCCAGAAGGTGTATCCCTCGCCGCCCAGCTCGTGGGTGACTTCAAGGGCCTTCTTCACCTGGGCCGCCCCGAAGGCGAAAACGTCCGCGTTCGGGCTCGTGCCCGCGCCGTGCATGTACCGGGGATGCGCAAAGAGCTGCGCGGTGCCCCAGAGCAGTTTGATCCCGGTGCGCTGCTGCTGTTCCTTGAGCAGAGCCACGATCGTGTCGAGCCACTGGTTGGACTCCCGCAGGGTCTGCCCGTGCGGCGCGACGTCGCGGTCATGAAAGGCGTAGTAGGGGGCGCCGAGTTTTTCCGTGAACTCGAAGAACACCGGCACCCGGGCCTTGGCGAGGTCGAGCCCGGTCTTGCCCTCGTCCCAGGCGCGCACCGCCGTCGGGCCGCCGAACATGTCGGAGCCCAGGCCACACATCGTGTGCCAGTAAACCACCGAGAACCGCAGATGCTCGCGCATGGGCCGGCCCTCCACGAGTTCGTCCGCGTTGTAATGCTTGAAAGCAAACGGGTTCCGGGACTTGGCGCCTTCAAACGGGATCCGGCCGATGCTGGGGAAATGGGCTTGTGACATAGGAGGTGGATGAGGAGACGCGGGAGGACGGCTCCCGCAGGGACGTTCCTTTTACCGCTCCCGAGCTTCCCGAGCCAGCCTTGCCTTCGGACATTCTTTGTTGAATATCGGTCATCCCGTCGCGCCGGGTCGAGTCGGCTCGCGGCGGCCGTTCCCTCTGTTTTTTCCTCCATGGCTCCGCCCCAAAAATCGGCAACTGTCGCCCGCGAGCGTTTCCTGCGCCGGATCAGCGAGGACACGCCGTTCTATCGGCTCTTCGACCTGCTGCCCGAGGTGGCGTTTTTCGCCAAGGACCAGGAGTTCCGGTTCATGTGCGCCAACCAGCGGTTTATTGAGAGGTTCGGGCTCCACGACGAATGCCAGGTCATCGGCAAAGACGACTTCGAACTGTTTCCCTCGCGGATTGCGGAGAGCTTCCGTCGGGACGACGAGGAGATTCTGCGGAGCGGCCAGCCCAAGCTCAACATCGTGGAGCTGTTTTTCAGCGACCAAGGGGTGCCGGACTGGGTGGTCACCCACAAGCTGCCCCTCCGCGACCGGCGCAACCGGGTGATCGGGGTGATGGGGACGGTGCAGAGTTACGAGAGCCGCCGCCAGGTGCTTCAGCCCTACCTCCAGCTCGACCGCGCCGTGGCTTATCTGCGGGAGAACTTCCGATCCGGCGTCACGGTCAAGGAACTCTCCCAGGTGGTGCACCTTTCCCCGCGCCAACTGCACCGCAAATTTGTGGAGACATTCGGGATCAGCACCCAGGCGTTCATCGTCAAACTGCGGATCCAAGCCGCCTGCGAAGCCCTCCAGCGCGAGGACTCACCCATCCAGGAAGTGGCCCGGGCTCTGGGATTTTGCGATCAAAGCGCGTTCACGCAGCTTTTCCAGAAACACGTGGGGCTGACTCCGCTCCGATACCAGAAGCGGTTCCGCCTCCGGCGAAACTAGCCGGGGGGAAACCCCGCAAGCCGCCTTCCATGGACCGCTCAGCGATTGTTTTGGTCGGGGTCCGGCGGCTGGATCATGATGCGCTGGGTCATGTCCGAACGCATCGGCGGCGCGGCGGATTTGTTGCCATGCAACGCGAGGTGATCATCGAGCAGCTTGATCGCCTGAGGCGGCGTGAGGATGTCCTCGTAATCCAACAGCTCCAGCCGCTCCCGGTGGTTGCGGAAATCCAGACGCACCTTGCCGCTGGTCATGAGTTGCACCGCCACGCCTTTGACGTAGGCGCTGGAAAAACCCACCCGCAACCCGAACCCGTCGAGCACTTCCGCGAGAGTGGACTGCAATTCCGTGGTCCCAGTGCTCCAGCGACTGGCCTCGTTCACCGTGGTGGTGACTTGGACGGCGATTTTATCGGCCGTTTTGGGATACGTTTCGCTCATGGACAGGCAAAAAAGGGAATGCAAACGGGGCGCCTGCGGTCCTCTTGACCCTCGCAGACAAACCCAATTCGTTAGCTTCCTAACACCGGGTTCTGGGGGGCAGCAAGAACTCCTATCGCAGCCGAACAGCCTTTTTACCGCCCACCGGATCGCCCCGGCTCCCGCCCCGCCGATTCGGGCCCGATCCCGGGGCGTCATTCGAGGGTTTCCCACCCGAAGAGTTCCCCCTGCGGGCTGGTCTCCGGCATCTCCAATGCCGTCGCCCCATACTGCGCGGGCTCAAGCAGAGGCATCCGGTCGTGGCCGAAGTGGGCTAACTCCGCCGCGGATGCCGCCCGCGTCACGATTTTGAGCAGAACCGCGGCCCCGGAAGCCGCAACCGGCATCCATGCACGCAGCACACGGCCCTCGGGCACATCCGCCCAAACCAAGCGGCGGTCCGTATCGGAGCGTTCCGCGAACCGATCCGCCGGCACGTCCACAAGACACCCCCCCTGGCGCCGCCACCAGCCAAGCGTTTCCTGTCGAGCAAACCCGGCCCAGACCCCGTAAACAGGCCCGGTATCCGACCAGGTGCCCAACTGCATTCCCGGACGCCGTTTTTTCCCCTGAACTTCAAATGCGGCACACATACGGGGCCTTTTTACCGGCGGGGTTGGCTGAACAAAAAGCCCCAAAAACCGGAGTCAGCCCATATCAAGCGTCCCGTTGCCTCCTGCCGGAGCGCTGCGCTAAGCCGTCGCGAGCAGGGTGCGGGCGTGGGCGAGGGCGGAGTCGCCTTTGCCTCCGAGCATCCGGGCGAGTTCTTCCACCCGGGTTTCCCCGGCCACCGCCGCGAGTTGCGAAACCGTCCGGCCGTCCCGGAATTCTTTGCTGACCACGAACTGGGCGTCGGCCACCGCCGCCACCTGCGGGAGATGGCTGATGCAGAGCACCTGGTGGGCTTGCCCGAGTTGTTTCATCTTGGCGCCCACGGCATGGGCGATTTCGCCGCCCACGTTCGCGTCGATCTCATCAAACACCAGCAGCGACACCGTGTCCTGCGCCGCAAGCGAGGATTTGACCGCCAACATGACCCGGGAAATTTCGCCGCTGGAGGCGATCGCTTTCAGGGGCTTGGCGGGTTCACCCGGGTTGGGGGCAAACACAAACTCAACCGCCTCCAACCCGTGCACCCCGGGTTTTTCAAGGGGCCTGAGGTCCACGCTGAACTCGGATTTCTTGAAGCCGAGATCCCGGAGATGGGTCGTCACGCTTGAGCCAAGCTTGGGGCCGGCTGCGCGCCGTTTCTGGGAAAGTTTCTGGCCCGCCTCAAGCAGCGCGCTCTGGGCCAACTCCATTTCGCGGGCGAGTCGTTCGAGTGTTTCGCCCCGGGAATCAATCTGCTCCAGCCGGTGCGCGGCGTTGCGGCCGAACTCGATGACTTCCGAAATGGAGCCGCCGTATTTGCGTTTGAGGGACTCGAAGAGCGAAACCCGCTCCTCCATCTGCGCGAGCTGGCCGGGCTCGATTTCCAGTTTCTCCGCGTAACGTTGCAGGGTGGCAGTCAGGTCCTCCAGTTCGCGCACGGCCCGCAGATGGCTTTCCGTGAAGGGTTGGGCGTCGATTTTCTCCAGTTCGCGCAACAGTCTGCCCGCCTCGCTCAGGCGCACCAGGGCGGCGTCTTCGGCGTCCGCCAGACGATCTAGCGCCTGGTTGCAAAGCTCCAGGAGCCGGCGTCCGTTGGAGGCGACCGTGTACCGGGCGAGCAGTTCCTCCTCCTCACCCGGGCGCAACTGGGCGGACTCGATCTCCTGGACCTGATGCCGGAGCAGGTCGAGTTCGCGCTCCAGGGCGGCCTCGGAGCTGGAGAGTTCGCGGTGGGTTTGAGTGAGGGTTTGAAGCTGCCGATAGACTTCCTCGTATTTGCCGCGCAGGGTTTGCGCCCCGGCGAACGCGTCGAGCAGCGCGAGTTGTTTGTCCGTGCTCAGCAGCGACTGGTGATCGTGCGGCCCGTGTAGGTCGATGAGTCCGTCGCCCAGTTCGCGCAGCACGCCGAGGGTGGTGGGGCTGCCGTTGATGAACTGGCGGTTGACCCCGGCACTGGTGAAAACCCGTTTGAGGATGAGTTGAGCGTCCTCGCAGGGCTCCACCCCCTGCGCCTCCAGCTGGGCGTTGAGCCCCACAACGTCCTTGAGGTCGAACAGGGCTTCCACCGTGCAGTTGTCCGCCCCCGTCCGGATCAGGGATTTGTCGGCTCGCTCCCCAAGGATGAGTTTCAACGCGCCGACGATGATGGATTTGCCCGAGCCGGTTTCACCCGTCACGGCGGTGAACCCGGGCCGGATCTGCCAGAGCAGGTCGTCCACCAAAGCCAGGTTCCGGATCCGCAGGGAGTTGAGGACAGCAAACATGGCAGGGAAAAAGGTGTGGAAAGGGGAAGGAAGGGGTCGGCCTGTATCCAATCCGCGCGGGCGGAAGTTTCAAGGCTGCCGACGACGCTTTTTTTGCGAAAGCGGCGGGAAGCGAGCGGCGGACCGGGGATCGGGCGGGGGCGCGTTAGTGGAGGCGGAGCGCCATACACGCCGTCAGGACGAGGGCGTGGGCCCAGATGAGAAGCATCTGGGCTTTGTTGTAGGAGCGGGCGCTGCTGTTTTCGCTCGGCAGATCGGGGTCCGCTTTGAAAAACCCGCCGTTGTTTCGGAAAAACAGGATCCCGCCCACGAGAGTGAGGAGGAAAAGGCCGGTGAACACCCAGCGGAAAAAAAGCAGGCCGTCTTGCATAGGGGCCGGAGTGTAAGCCAGGCGCTCCCGTTTGCGCGAGAAGCGAGAGAACTTTCCATCGAGGCGCACCGGCGCGGCGCAACCCGCGGAAGCAGTGCCCGGGGGATTGATTGCGGAGAACAAGGCGTGCAGGGAGACCGGCCCCGTGGTGAGGTTTGTGCTCGAATGGCGAACGGACAGGGAAAGGCGCGTCTCACGCGGAGCGGCGGAGCACGCGGAGCGCCAAAAAGTATTGGGGTGCACTGACTTACCATATGGTCGCCGCCTGCCGCGCGCCGCCGCCCGAGGCTCGGTTTTCCGGATGAAAAGCCTGTCCCTGGACGCCCCGCCGTGTATTTCTAACCCGCCTTTGCAAGGCCGTTTGTCTCACCCGACCCACTATGCAAAACGCACTCATCCCTCTCCGGGACGTCGCCAGCGTCTCCTCCACCCTCCCAGCCGGGACCCCCGCAGCCCGCCTTCTTTGGGCGCGCACCACTGATGGCGGCTCGCTGACGATCGGAGGCATCCAATCAGGCCTCTCCCTCATGCGGCTGCGCATCTCCTCGGATTCCGCGTCCGTCTCGGCCACGGTCTCCCCTGCGGCCGGCGCAGCCGACTTCCTTGCCGCGTTCGCGGGCCTGCCGGCCGGGTCGGGGCCCTATCTGGTCGAGGCCTTCGCGGACAGCGGCCCGCTCTTGGACTCCGTTTCCTCCCCCCTGGAAGACCCCATGCCCCGGCTGTTTGCCGGTTTGACCGCATCGGACGGTCCCGGCCCGGCCGCATTCCTAGCCGGAACGCCGGACCGCATCATGGAGCGGCGGGCCTTCTCGCTTCTGGCCGTTGAGCCCCTTCTGTCTTTCGACACGTTGCTCTCGGGCAACCTGTCAGCCGTCGGCGGAGAAAAGATCGAGACTTATGATCTCAAGGGGCTGGGCACAGCTCTGGCCCGGGACGTCGCCCCGCTGCGGAAAAAATTCACCTCGGGCAAGCTGTCGGCCAGCGCTTACCGGGCTGCGCGCGCGGAACTCATCGCCGAGGCCATCCCCTCCTTCAAGTCGACCATTCGGGGGGCGAAAGCGGCGCCTCTCATCGCCCGGTACCGCACCCTGAAATCCAAGCCGGTCGCCGCGCGCGCGCCGGGCAGCGGCACGCGGTTCGACATGGTTCGAGTCGACGGCGGCCTCTACATCGACGAGAACCGCGCGCGGATCAAGGACCTGCTCGAGGATTTGATTGAAGCTCTCACCTACTCCAACGACTTCGGTCAGCGGGTGGGCGCACTCTTCCTGGACCGACTGCGCTACCGGCCCGCGGGACTCTTCCCCGGCGAGGCGCTTTACAGCCTCTCTCTGCTCCCGGGCGAAGAGGTTCAGCTCAGGCAGGTGGTGGAGACCAAGCGAAGGGGGGTGCTTGAGGATGTCAAAGACCGCGAGGAGGAACGCACGCTTTCGCTCAACGCCACGTGGTCCACCGACGTGTCGGAGGGTCTCTCCCAGGGCGAAAACCTGCAGAACTCCTTCAGCATGTCCGGAGACGCCAGCGTCGCCCCCTCGCCCCAGGTACCCATCGGGGCGGGCATCACCGTGGGTTCGGACCTCTCCGAGGCGCACACGAAGTCCGCGGAGTGGACCACGCAGACCAACCGCCAGATCTCCAACCAAGCCACCGCCCGGCAGCGCGCCCAGCACAAGATCCGCATGGAGATCACCACGGAGGAAACCACCTCCTTTGGTTCCACCCGCACCCTGCGCAACGCCAATCGCCAGCGCTCCGTCACACACGTCTTCCACAAGATGTACCGCCGGGAGCACGCCCTCCTCGAACGGCACGGGGTGCGCCTCTGCCTGCGGCTCCAGGTCGACGACCCCTCCGCCGCCGCCCGCGGCAGCTTTCTCGCCGGCATCGACAAACTCGACCCGAACAACCCCGCCAACTACCCCTCGCCCCTTGAGCAGCAGCTCGTGGCCCAGCCGGAAATCACACTGCCAGCGGAGCAACCCTTCTCCGTGGGAGGCGGCGGAAGCCTCCTGGCAAACCTGGTCGAGTTCCCAGAAACGGTGCTCTGGGGAAAAAGCCTCAGCTTCAAAGCCAACTCAGTCAAAACGAAGCTCCCCAACGGAGAAAAAATTCCCGACGGCTACGTTCTCCGCGACGTCCCAGTCCTTGAGCTTGTGTCGTTTGAGCGCTTCGACACCGGCGACCGCCACCGGCCGCAGAGCCTCCAGCTCCACACGCCCGCCGACTTCTACGCGCTCGGCGGCAGTTTCGGCTGGGACCCGCAGAAGACCCCCAAGGCCGGCCAGAGCAACTCCGAGGGCCGCGTCACCGCCTCCACCATCACGCGAATTTACGCGAAGGGCTTCGACGAGTTTTCATGGGGGATCAAGGACATCAAGATGCGCGTCATCTCCACCTGGGTCCCCTCGGCTGCGCTCACGTCCGCGGATCAGGCCCAGCGCGAAACGCGCCGCGCGGAACTTGTGCGGGCCCTGGAGGAGGGCGCGGCGCAGCGCCTGCGCGACAGCCTCCAAGGCAGCTTCCAGGGCGCCGTGATCGCCCAGGCCGTCGAGCGCCACCTGGTGCCGCCGGTCAACTTCAACCTCGACTTCCTGCGGCAAGTCTTCGACTTCGAGCAGGCCATCGTCGAAGTCGTCCCCTACTGGGCCACCGAGGCGGGCCGCCTCAACTACCGTATTGCCAGGAAAAAACTCGAGGCCCTGCCGCTGGTGCTGCCCGTGGCCGAACTCCTGCCCGAGGAATTCACCGCCTCCCAGGCGGTCGTCTACCTCCCCATCCGCGAGGGCGCCGAGGAACAGGCGCTCCGTTTCCTGCCCGACATCCCCGCCGACGACGGAGACTGGCTGCGACGGCAGGTGGAGGAGTTCCGCGGCACCCACCTT
>CAMARB010000139.1 GCA_945860355.1 Chthoniobacter flavus
GTTGAAAGCCCAGGCCGCAAAAGGCGGGGGTGCATCAGGAGGGGGGAACGTGGGTTGAGTGGGTTGCCCGCCTTTTGCGGTTTTTTTTCACTGTGGCGGAGCGGGAGGGGGAGGGCGCCATGCCACCAAGAGCCGCCCCTCAAGAGCCCCGTTCGTCCATAGAGTCCATAACCGGCGATCCTGCCCCGGGACCGCGGCTCAGCCGCCGTCAGCGCCCCGCTTAAAGCAGCTCCCGCAGGTCCGACACAAAAGAGGCGATGTCCTCAGCCTGCGTGTCCCAGCCGCACATGAACCGGCATCCGCCTGCGCCGATAAACGTGTAGAAAAGCCAGCCACGCGCGTGGAGGGCTTCAATTGTCGCGAGGGGCAGCTCGGCGAAAACACCGTTGGCTTGCCGGGGGAAGAGCAGGTTCACCCCGGGAACCCCCCGCAGCTCCGATTCCAAAAGGGCCGCCATGGTGTTGGCGTGCCGGGCATGCCGCAACCAGGCGCCGTCCTGGAGCATGCCCACCCAGGGCGCGCTCAGGAACCGCATTTTGGAGGCGAGTTGGCCGGATTGTTTGCAGCGGAACTCGAATTCCCGGGCCATGTCCCGGTTGAAAAACACCACGGCTTCCCCCACGGGCATCCCGTTTTTCGTTCCGCCAAAACAAAGGACATCCAATCCGCACTGCCACGTGATTTCCTTCGGCGTCACCCCCAGCGATTCAACCGCGTTGGCGAACCGGGCGCCGTCCATGTGGAATTTAAGCCCCGACGCCTTGGCCTGCGTGCCGATCGCCCGGAGCTGATCGACGGAGTAAACCGTGCCCACCTCCGTGGCTTGGGTCACGGTCACCGCCCTGGGCTTGGGATAGTGGATGTCGTTGCGCTTCTTCACCGCGTTGGCGATGTCGTCCGGGCGGATCTGGCCGTGTTCCCCGGGCAGGAGCAGGAGCTTGGTGCCGTTGGAGAAATACTCCGGGGCGCCGCATTCATCGGTCTCCACGTGGGCCATTTGATGGCAGAGGATGCTGTGGTAACTCTGGCAGCAGGAGGCCAGCGCCAGGGAGTTTGCGGCGGTGCCGTTGAACACAAAAAAGACCTCGCAATCGGTCTCAAACACCTCGCGGAGGAGATCGGCGGCCTGCTGCGTAAAGGCATCGTCGCCATAGGCCCGGGCGTGGCCGAAATTGGCTTTCTGAAGCGAGTCCCAAGCTTCCGGACAGATGCCCGAGTAGTTGTCGCTTGCGAAATGGCGAAGGCGCGGCGCGTCCATGGGGGGTAATATAGCGCAGTTTGCGCGGAACCGCATCTCCGCGGTCGATGGATCCTGCGCCTGCGGCGTCAAAAAACAAACGCGCCGCCGGGATGCCGACGGCGCGTTTCAGAGGGTTTACCGCGCCTTTGTCTCGGGCGCTCGGGGAAGGACGACTTAGAGCGTGGCGCAGAACTGCTCGAGCCGGTCGATGCCCTTCTTGATGACATCCATGCTCGTGGCGTAGCTGAGGCGGATCGTGCGGTCATCGCCGAAAGCGATTCCGGGCACAACCGCCACGTGATGTTTGCTCAGGAGGCGGTCCGCGAAGTTCTGCGACGTCAGGGAGAGCTTGCTGATGTTGACAAGCACGTAGAAAGCGCCCTGGGGTTTGACCAGAGTCACCTTGGGGATCTTGGAGAGCCGGTCGCACATGTAATCGCGGCGCATTTCGAACTCCTCTCGCATGTCGACCACCGGCTGCTGGTCGCCTTTGAGGGCTGCCAGGCCGCCTTTTTGGGCGAAAGAGCAGGGGTTGGAGGTGCTGTGGCTCTGGATGGCGTCGATCGCCTTGGCGATGGGTTCCGGGGCACCGAGGTATCCCAGCCGCCAGCCCGTCATTGCGTAGGCTTTGCTGAACCCGTTGATGGTGATCGTGATGTCGTATGCGCCGGGCAACGAGGCGGTGCTGATGTGGGGCACGCCTTCGTAGGTGAGTTTCTCGTAGATTTCGTCCGAGAGAATGAGGATCTCCTCGTCGGAGGCCACGTCCACGATCTCCTGGAGCTCTTCCTTGCTGTAGACGGAGCCGGTGGGGTTGCCGGGCGAATTGAGGATCACCATCTTGGTCCGGGGCGTCATGGCCGCCTGGAACTCCTCGGAGGTCATTTTCCAGCCGTTTTCCTCCTTGGTGTGGACGATCACGGGCTCGGCGCCCGCGAGGCGCACCATTTCCGGGTAACTCAGCCAGTAAGGCGCGGGGATGATCACCTCGTCGCCCGGCTGGCAGGTGGCCAGGATGGCGTTGTAGCAGGAGTGTTTGGCGCCGTTGCTGACGACAATCTGGCTGGGCTTGTAGTCGATCCCGTTGTCGGCCTTGAACTTGTCGCAAATCGCCTGGCGCAGCTCGGGAGTGCCGCTGCTGGGGGTGTATTTGGTGAACCCGGCGTCGAGCGAGGCCATGCAGGCCGATTTGATGTGCTCGGGTGTGTCAAAGTCGGGTTCCCCCGCGCCAAACCCGCAGACATCCAAACCTTCGGCTTTCATCGCCTTGGCTTTGCTGTCGATGGAAAGGGTGAGCGACGGAGTCAGAATCGTGGCGCGTTGGGCGAGTTCCATAGGAGTAATCAATGAGGGTTGCGATGAAGGATGTGGCGCGGGGGATTACCGCGCGTACCAGCTCTCGATGAGCGGTTTGAGATTGTTTTCGGCAATCTTGATGATGCCCATTTCGCGCTGGGCGTTCTCGGCGGAATCCGAGGCGTGCGCGGCGTTGACCATGATGGTCTGGCCGAACTCGCGCCGGATCGATCCGGGAGGCGCCTTGGAGGGGTCGGTGGGCCCGAGCACCTCGCGGATTTTACGCACGGCGTCGATGCCCTGGTAACAGATGGCGATGCACTTCTCGGAGCCGGGTTCGTTGCGTTTGTCGGCGGGACATTCGCTGGGTTTGAGGCCCGCCATGAACTTGACGATCTGCTCCCAGTTTTCCCGGCCGTTGATGGGCCCGAGCAGTTCGCCCAGTTTCCGCACCGCGTCGTCGCTGAGGGTGAGGTTGAACTCCTTCTCTAGAACCCCGCGGGCCTGTTCGGCCGAGCGATCCTTGAGCTTGTCCATGAGCACCTCCAGCACAGGGCCGTAGAACTCCTCGGCCTGGGCGACGGTCATGCGGTGGACTTTGAAAGCGATGATGTAAAGGCCGGTCCGGGAGAACAGGTCGATCACGCCCCCGGGCCGCGCGTTGGGGAACCGGAAGTTGTCGGGCTTGATGAGCACCAGCGTCTTTTCCACATGGGCGCCGACGGGGAATTCCACCGTGCCGTCCACCACCCCGGCGTCGCTGTCCGAATACCGGGCCCAGAGCTTGAGGTTCGCCTCGGCGCTTGCGGCTTCCGGCGGCGCGAGCACGGCGGGCTCGAAGTAGGAGACGTTGCCGTTGGCGTCCGCAAAATAGTCGCCATACGTGTCGCGGATGGTTTCACCGCTGGTCCGCTCGTTGACGATGTGCCCCACGGTGCTCCGCAGTTTGGACACGGCGTCTTCCCCCTTGAACACGAGCAGCATGACCCGGGGCCGGTTGCCGCTTTCGTCCGGAGCGAAGTTCTTGAGCACGTATTTGCGGATCAGCTCCTGGGTGGCCCGGTGCCGGGGTTCCGGGTCGGTGACGATCGACTCGGCGTATTTTTCCACCAGTTCCGTGCTCGGCGCGAACATGCGGGCGGCCACCAAATCCAGGCCTGTTCGCGAGATGAGCCGCGCGATGATGCCGCCGGTGCGCGACTTGCGAATCGAGTAGGGCGTGACGAGCACGTAGGAGAGTTCTTCGGCCATAGATAAAAAGTGCCCGCGGAGACCGTCTCAGATGCCCTCGCACCCTGAGACAAAATCGCCGAAGGCAGAAAATTTCGTTTAAATTTCTTCGGTTTTTGGCGGGGGGGCAACCTATCGGCACCCCGTTAAAGGCGTCAACGGATTTCTCGGCGCGGCAGGCGCCCCCGGTCCGTGTTCACCCGGCGGCTCCAGACTGATCCGCGGCAAAACCCCACTCTTCGGATCCCCGGGGGGCTAATGCGCATCTTTCCGAAGTGGTGCGGATGATGGAATGCGCCGACCTGGACCCCATTCCACTTCTCTCCGTACTCGCTCAACGCCTCGCGCCCCACTCGGTAAGAAACCCCGGCCGCCGCCAGCAAATCCCCCTCGCAAGTGGCGTCGATGAACATTTTCCCGCTCAAGCGCTTCCCAGACTCCATCTTGATCTCGCGGATGCCCCCCCCTCTTTGGTTGCTCCCGATTTCCGGTCCAGCCATTCGTCTCGCCACACGGGGATTTCCCATTCCCGCACGTAGTCATCGAAAACCTTCTCCGCCGCATGGGGTTCAAAAATCCACATCGTCCGGTTCTGCCCATCCACGGCGGGCGTTCCCTACCCCTTGTTGCCGTGATCCTCGCGCCTCTGAAATTTCCAGGTGGCCGGCTTTTGGTATTCGAGTCAGATCCGGTGGTAAAAATCGCGGGCTAGTCCCCCGATCACCCCTTTGTCTCCCGTGTCCGGGTAACCGAGACCGCTACTGGAAAGCCCCCCAAGGTGTTGATCCGGCCCCACAAGCACCACGCTGTGGCCCATCTTCTTTGCCTGGACCGCCGCAATTACACCCGCCGAAGTGGCTCCGTACACCACTACCTCGAACTCGCGGGGAACCTCAGGCGAAGCGGCAAACACGGCGCTTGAAAAACAGAACCACTGCAAACACAGCGGGATTTTCATAAAAAAGAGAAATTCAGGGAAAGAGCGGCGTCACATGAGGCGCCTCTGCGCGTGAGATGCGTCAGAGCCTGGGCGGCTATGAGCTTTAAGAATGCGGAGGAGACTCGCCCGCCGCTCATTTCTTAGGGGGGCAGCCGCGTTCCGTGGCAATCAGCGAGAGCTGCGCTTGCTGGTTCAAGTGCGCGTGGAGTCGGGTGTGCCATCCACCGCCGTCAACCTGCGGTCCCCGGACACTCTTAGTCCGATTCTTAATCGCCCTCGCACCACGGGCGCCTACTCCCGCCGCGCAAGCCCAAGCGGTCCGTCAGCATCGAGAGGGCCTCCGGGGTTCAGCACATTCTGCGGGCCCGCAATACGCCGAATTTGTGGAGGGCCGGAGGGGCAGACTTCCCAGCCGAAGCGCTCAGGCGGACCCAGCGCGCTTGGCGAAGGTCCATGCAGGAGAGAGGCGGATCCGGCTGCCCTGCTGGGCTCGGCCACTGCCTTCTTGCCGTTCACTGGGTGACCACAACCGCAGGCCGTTTTCAGGTCCCGGGAGGAGAGGCTCAAGGGCAGCATCGGAGGGCACGAAGCCGTTCTCTAAGGTAAAAAAGACCCTGTGAGCCCTGTCTTTCCGCTCTGCCGCGAAAGCTGTGGATCAGCGATTGTCGGTCGTAATTTAGACGTCGAATCAATGGAGATGTAATATTTCCAGCATGACCAAAACGCAGTTCCAAGTTCCTGGGCGACTCATTGCCCTGAGTAAGAAGTTTGCCCGCCAGCACGAATGGTCTCTCGCTGAGACATTTCGACTGGGAGCGGAACTGCTCCTGGAAATTTTCCCCGAAGACGCCCCGCCAGTCTCCCAAGGTTGGCAGCCTCCCAGATCCAACAAGGTCGGATGGAAGGGCCTTTCCGCAGCGCGACTCCGGGACATCGCATTCGAGGACCAATCGAAAAACCCGATCGCGGGATGATCTCGGCAGACAACAACCTTCTGCTTTTTAGATCCTGTGAGGCGTCTCCTTAGCACGCTGCCGCGAACGCATTTCTGACCTCACTTGTGACTCGTGAAGACGTCGCTCTGAGTGAGTTCGTTCTCAGTGAGTTTTATTTGCACCTGAGGAATCCTGTCGTTCTGACTCAGCCACTCGATGCGGAGGAAGCCGTCGAGGTGATTCAGCAAAGCTTCCGTTTGTCTGTCCCAAGCAGATCGCGCAATTGTGCGCATTTCTACACACCACTGCCCATTTAGGCTTTTTTTGCGCAATCGTTCTCTCAGCCATTTTGAGAGGTTCTCTGTGAAATGAGAGTTTTCGGCCGTTGGCACAGGGGGTGCTTATGCAACACCGGCCAATTCACGTGTCTCAATCTCGGTGTTCCCAGCCGCAATTTAAAGCGCAGGGAGCAGGTTCCGGGCAGGTCATCACCTTAATGCGAGACATTAACGCGCAGCGGCATCCAGTGCCTCACCCAAAGCGGACGTAAAATGAAATTCCTCTCAGTGACCAAACTCCAGACATCAGTTACGCCGCCGGCCTGGGTGCCTTTTGCAAGTTTTCATGCCGAATTCGCGCTGTAAAATCACATCAACCCCATAGTCTGTGACGAGTTTTGGGTGACCAATTTCCTGTCAGTAAAACCAGTTACCAATCACTATTATTATGAAGAACTTTATCACCTGTATTTTATTCGCAATCTTGTCAATGGCATCCACCACCACGAGCAACGCCTCGTTCTGGGGCTGGTTTATGCGTCCGCCGGACCCACAGATTTCACCATTATATAACTTTGTTCGTGTGTCTGTATTTCGTTCCGTAGGGGCCAGGTTTATAATCAGAGCCGAAACAAGCTATCCTGGTCCTCAGAGGGTAATTGTGCAATATAGGATTCAGGGAATATATCGCTCCCCACTTGGGAGGACTGAATATATTGACGATCATTCTTATGAGAACAGCAACCGAGCGGTTTATTTTGGAAACACAATTTACGGGGGTGAATTTGATCAGATCGAAAGAGTTGTCCATCGGGACCGATATCTTCCGCTGGGATGGAGGCTTAGAGGCTACCGTATTGTAGTCGATCCAGATGCGGCGGCATTTCAGGGCGGAGGAGTGAACCCACAGCTCACACTTGATATTTTCTTATATGACATTTTAGGTAATCCGTAGCGAGATCCCAGTTCCCAGGGATGACGTTGAGCGATCAGGGGCGTTGGGGTGCAAGGGACACAAATGAATGGCGCTAAGTTCACCCAAGTTGCCAGTTAGCTGATGAGGGCGCGATTGAAAGTGAAGGCGAGTAGGAAAAGGCAGGATTTGAGCCGGAAGCCTTGGAAAGTTTGATGTGGACCCCGAAAGTCGGGCCAGAGGTTAAGCTATAGAAACGCGGCGTTGAGGCGTAAGCGTCCCGCGAAGCGCCTCGATGCACGAGGTGCGTAGAGGTCGGAGCCTTTGGGGCTATGACGTTTACCAATGCGGAGGAAAATCGCCCTGCCCGCGAGGGTGCCCGCCGGGAGCGCGTGTCGGCCCAGCGCCGCGAGGCGCTGCTCGGCGAGTTTGAACGCAGCGGCTTGAGCGGGGCCCAGTTCGCCCGACGCGCCGGGTTCAAACATTCCACCTTCGCCGCCTGGGTGCAAAACCGGCGAAGGAAAACGCACGCCACGCCAAGCCCCTCTCGGCCCAAAGCCGTAAGCTTCCAGTTGTCTGTCCCCGGCAGATCGCTCTGAGACGCCGGCCGACCGGCCAGCCGAGCGGGGTGTTCGCAAAGTCGGGAAAGCGAGGGGCAATGCGGAGCGAGCGGACGGTAACGGGGCTTCGCCAGTTAAAACCCGCCTCAAAACGGTTTGACCACCGCCTGCTCCCAAGCGGACGCAATGGGCTGCCCGGGGGGGGCGCACAAAGACGTCGAATCAGGCGAAGATCTCTTGGATGACGAGGGAGGACTCCACGCCGGTGAGCCGCTGGTCGAGGCCTTGGAAGCGGAAGGTGAGTTTTTCGTGGTCGATTCCGAGCAGAGCCAGAAGCGTGGCGTGAAAGTCGCGGACGTGCACCTTGTCGGTCGCCGCCTTGTAACCCACCTCGTCGGATTCGCCGTAGTGCACACCGCCTTTCACCCCGCCGCCGGCCATCCAGACGGTAAACGCGTGCGGATTGTGGTCGCGGCCGGGTTTGCTGTTTTTCTGAGAGGTGGGGGTGCGGCCGAATTCCCCGGCCCACACCACCAGGGTGTCCTGTAGCAGGCCGAGCTGTTTCAGGTCGGCGAGCAGCGCGGCCACGGGCTGGTCGGCCTCCATGGCGAACCCCGAGTGGTTTCCGACCAGGTCGTTGTGGCCATCCCAGCTCTGCTGGTTTTCCATGCCCCCGGAGTAAATCTGCACAAAACGCACCCCGCGCTCGACCATGCGCCGGGCGGTCAGGCACTGGACGGCGAAGTGTTTGCAGTGTTTTTCCTCCAGCCCGTAGAGCTTCCGGATGTGGGCGGGTTCGCTGGAGACGTCAAAGGCCTCGGGGGCGGCGCTTTGCATGCGATAGGCCAGCTCAAAGCTTTCGATCCGCGCGGAGAGTTCGCTTTCGATGGGGGAATCCTGGGTTTGTCCGCGGTTGAGAGCCGCAAGGAGGTCGAGTTGGGAGCGCTGGGTTTTGTCCGAGAGATTCACCGGGGGCTTGAGATTGTCGATGGGGGCGCCGGAGGGCTTGAGCCAAGTGCCCTGGTAAACACTCGGCAAATACCCCGCGCCCCAGTTCAGGGCGTTGCCCTTGGGCAGGCCCCGGTTGAGTGGGTCGCTCATGACCACAAAGCTGGGCAGGCTCTCGGATTCGGACCCGAGCCCGTAAGTGACCCACGAGCCCACGCAGGGCGAACCCATCCGGGTGATGCCGGTGTTCATCATGAAAAGAGCCGGGCTATGGTTGTTGGAGCCCGTCCAGCAGGAGTGGATGAACGCCATTTTATCCACGTGTTTGTTGAGATGGGGAAAGAGGCTGCTGCCCCATGCGCCGCTTTGGCCGTGCTGAGCCCATTCAAAGGGCGACTTCATCAGGGGGCCCACCGAGCCGGGGAAAAAGCCCGTTTTCGGGTCGAACCCGCCCAAGGTTAACCCGTCGCGTTTCTGGAGCTCGGGCTTGTAGTCCCACGTGTCCACCTGGCTGGGGCCGCCGTTGGCGAAGATCCAGATCACCGATTTGGCGCGCGCGCGCAGCGGCGGGGTGCGGGGCGCTAGGGGGGTGCCCGCCGCAGCCGCCCGCAGGGGGATCCCGGAGCGTGCCAGCAGGTGGGCGCAGGCCAGCCAGCCGAGGCCGCCTCCGGCCCGTTGAAGCGCGTCGCGACGGGAGAGGAAAGAAACGGGGTTCATGGAGAGTGGGGGAGGGTGTTAGGGGGCGTAGACAAACTCGTTGGTGGCAAAGAGCACGTGGCAAAAGTCCGCGCGCGCCTCGGAGACGGACTCGGCGGAGGTTTTACCCTCGGCCACCCGCTGTGCGGTCTGCTCGTCGAGGAATCCCCCGGCGGCAGTCCGCTCATGAGGCAGAGGGGCCCTGCCCAAAGCCATGGCGTAGGCCTCGTCAATGAACCTCTCGGGCGGGGCAGTTTTGCCGAGCCGCGACGAAAGGCGCGCCGCGAATTGCCGGGCGCACGTCTGAGCGAGGCTGCTGTTCATAAAAAGCAGCGCTTGGGGGGCCACGGTGGTGGTCGGACGCACCCCCTGGCTGGCCAGGGGCTCCGGCTGGTCAAAGCTCGCCATGGCCCCGATGAGCCGACTGCGTTTGCCAAAATAGGTTGCCTTGGCCGGGGGCGTCCACGCCCAGCGCTGCTCGGGCGCACGCGTCAGCACCTGCAAAAAGCCCGGGTCGGCGGGCTCCTCCTTGAGCGCCACGTTGCCGCGCTTGAGCACAAAAGTCTGCTTGTAGGTCTCCACCGTCCCGTCGGCGGTATGATGCTTCACAGGGGGGAAGCTTTCCGAAGCCACGAGCACTTTGGTCCGGCCGTCCGGCTCGGCTTTTTCGCTCGCCTTGCGCCGCGTTTCAGCCGCCACCCACTCCGGCTTTTGGCCAAGCCACCAGCGTTCGAGTTTCCCCATGTCCTCCCCGCCCTGCGGGGGCCGCCGTGCCAGCACCAGATCCGCTACGCCCTCTTCCAGCGTGGCGCTCTTGAGGTCGGGCGCGCCGCCGCCCATCCAGGAAAGACGCGGGCGCGCCATGGCATGTTTTGCCGCGCCTTGGAACTCTAAGGTCACCCGGATCCGGCTGCCGCGGGGCGGTGTCACCGCCTCCGCAAAAGTGAACGCCGCGCTGTGGGCCTCCTTCTCCTTGCCGCGCACCGACCAGCCGCTGCCCGTTTTCCCAAGTAACGCCGAGGCCACTCCGCCGTTCGGTGTGTTTTCCTCAAAATCCGCTTCGGCCTTGGTGATCTCCAGTTCCCGGCGCGCGCCGTCGTCGGTTTCCAGTTCCACTCGCACCTTGCTGAGCAGGAACCCGCCATTCGGGGCGCGGCCGGAACGGGGTTTCTTCGGAGCGCCCTCCACGAGCGCCTCCACGCGCAGGCCGGTGAGGGGGCGTGCCGGGGCCTCGGAGAGAAACGCGTAGTTCTCGGCATCGGCAGGCGCGCCCTGGGCGATAAAAGACCCGTCCGGTTGCGCGACCAGCTTGCTGCCAGAGGATGCCTTGGCGTTCTTGGG
>CAMARB010000140.1 GCA_945860355.1 Chthoniobacter flavus
GATGGACTCGATGGACTCGATGGACTCGATGGACTCGATGGACTCGATGGACTCGATGGACTCGATGGACTCGATGGACGGTCCCGGGGGGGTGGGTTTGCATGCGCCGGGCGTGACAGGGAATCGCTCGGAGGCGGGACGCGTTGTGCGGTTCTTAAAGGGGGCGCAGTCCCGCCCCCCCTGCCCTCTGTGGATCGTCCCGGCTCTTTTGCGTCCGCTGGGGCATCCTGCGAAAGCTCCGGCTGGAAATGTGCGGGAGATCGGGCCAATAAGGAGGGATCGACGCGTTCCTCCAACAGCTTGTCATTCCCGATCTCTGGCAGCAGCAGGCCGTCCGTGCCTTGCGCGAAGGGAAAGATGTCGTTGTGCACGCGCCCACGGGCGCCGGGAAAACGTTCGTTTTCGAACTGCTCTCCCCCTCCCTGCGCGGGCAGAGCATCTTCACCGTGCCCACGCGCGCACTGGCCAATGACAAACTCGCCGAGTGGCGCGCCAAGGGCTGGGACGTGGGGCTTTCCACCGGCGACCTCTGCGTGAACCTCGATGCCAAGGTCGTCGTGGCCACGCTCGAAACGCAGAAGGGCAAGTTTCTCAGCCGCCGGGGACCCGCGCTCTTGGTGGTGGACGAGTATCAGATGATCGGGGACGCGGTCCGGGGGGTGAACTACGAGCTGGCGCTGGCGTTGGCCCCGGCGAGCACGCAGTTGCTTTTGCTCAGTGGCAGCGTTGCGAATCCGGAGTCGGTGGTGGAATGGCTGCGCCGGATTGGGCGCCAAGCGGTGCTCATCTCCCACGGGGAACGCCCCGTGCCGTTGGAGGAAGTGGACTTGCTCAATCTCCCCCAGCCCCATTCCTCCCGTGCACGCGGCGATTGGCCCCGCTGGATCGCCAACGCGCTGCATGCGGACTTGGGGCCCGTGCTGCTTTTTGCTCCGCGCCGGAACGCCGCGGAGGAGCTTGCGCGCCAGCTCGCCGCGTCGCTCCCCCAGGATGCGCCCCTGCATCTCACCCCGGAACAGCAGGCGCTGGCGGGGCCCGCCCTGGCCCGGCTGCTCGGCGCGCGGGTGGCGTATCATCACAGCGGGTTAAGTTATCGGCAACGGGCCGGACTCATCGAACCGCTCGCCAAGAACGGCCAGTTGCGCGCGGTGGTGGCCACGATGGGCTTGGCGGCCGGGATCAACTTTTCCATGCGCTCCGTGGCGGTCACCGGCACGCACTACAAAGCGGGCCATTTCGAGCGCCAGGTGCAGCCCGATGAGCTGCTCCAGATGTACGGACGCGCCGGACGCCGCGGGCTCGACGAATGCGGCTACGCTTTGGTGGGGCGGAATCCGCCGAGGCTGCACGACGCCCGGGCGCGCCCGCTGCGAAGGGCCACACAGCTGGATTGGCCGACGCTGATTGCCGTGATGAAGGGCGCTTGGGATCGGGGCGACGAACCGTTTGAAGCCGCGATGGAGGTCAACCGCCGATTGTTTAGCCCCGTGGAAATTCCGCTGGGAGTCGAGCATTCGCGCCTGAGCAAGGCCATGCCATGCGGGCTCCTGGTGGACATGGAGAGGGCTCGGTTTGTCCGGCGCGGCATCGTGGAGATTCCCAATTCCCTGGGCGTATGGGAGCCGCGGGGGGACGCCCCCGTTTCCGTTCCCCTGGCAGAAGCCAAGATCTGGGACGGATCGCGGTGGAGACCGGCCCTGAGTTCTGTGCGCTCCCTGGAGGGCCTCGGGTTTGGCAATTTCTGCAAGTTGCACTCGGGCCAGGAACAGAAAAACGGCGGGCCCGGCGAGCAACCCGGCTGGATTTACGGAAGGGAGGTGGCGCTGGGGACCCGGACCCCGGAGGGGCGGCTGAAACTCGCTCCCTGGTTGAAACGCCGTCTGCACATCGCGAGCGCTGACGCCGAGGATTTGGAGCGCCGGGTGTTGCCGGAGTTGAAAGCGGCCTATTTGGAGGAGGCCCGTGGGAAGGCTGCGCCCGGGGGGGCTTCTCCGCGAACGGATCTGGAGGCCAGCCTGAAAGGCGTTTTCCCGAGGGACAACCAGCTAGTGAGCCGGTGGAGTTTTGAAGTCACCCCCGTGTCGGCTTGGCGGGACAGCCATGGCGCGGGACTGATTGCGCCGCCTGAACGCCAAAACCTGCCGCCCGTTTGCGTGTCGTGCCCGGAGCTTGCCTGGTGCCGGGAAACGGCCATCACCCAAAGCCCCGCGCACAGCTGGAGAACCTTGGGGCTCATCGAACGCTCGGGCGCCCCCACCCGGCGCGGCATTCTTTTTAGTTTCTTTCATCACGGGGAAGGCCTGGCCATCGCCGCCGCGCTGGAGGACGAGAGTTATCCCATTGAGGATCTCGTTTTCGATTTGGCCAATCTCCGGGCAGGCCCCCGCTTTGCGGGAGAGGACTCGCCGTTTGGCGGCCGGCTCGGGATGCGCTGCCAGCAGACGTATGAACGCGCCGATTGCCCCGGGTATTTGGAGATGGGGGCGCCCGTCGATTACGGCGCGGGCGCAAGCGAGGTGATCCGCGAAATGGTGGTGCACCAAACGCCGCGCCAGAAACTGCTCAGCGAGGCGTTGCGCCAGGGGGATTTGGAGCGGGCTTTGGTGGAGTGGCGGAGTCTACTGCGGCAGGTGGTTTGGGCGCCGGAGTTTCCGTGGGCGCGCTGGCGCGACCTGCAAGCCGCCGCCAAATCGCACATCGAGTCCTCGCAGTCGCCGACGGACACCCAGTTTCCGGCGCTGACCGCGGCTCAACAGCGGCGGGAACGCTGAGGTTGCTGGGGGGGGACGCCGGGCTTTGCGGCGATGGACGGGATGGACGGGATGGACGGGATGGACGTTATGCGGAGGCGTTCGCGGCTGGCAGCCAGATGAACTCCACGGGTTTTTCGACGTCCGGGTGGAGGCTTTCGTGGACGGGGCACGTCAGCGCGGCTCGCTCAAGGGCTTCCCGGCGCGGATGATCCTGCGCCACAGGCAGCTCGATTTGGGTGATCAAACGGGCGATCTTGCGAGGGGCGACACTGGTCATCTCCTTGAGCACCTTGACCCGGGCGCCCTGGATGTTGATTCCGTTTTTTTCTGCGTAAATGCCCATGATGGTCAGCATGCAGGTGCCCAGCGCCGTGGCCACCAAGTCGGTCGGTGAAAAGGACTCGCCGCGTCCGTGATTATCCACCGGCGCGTCCGTGAAAATCTGAGTCTGGGAGGGGCCATGAACAGCGGCGCAACGCAAGCCGCCTTGGTATTCGAGATCAATTTGAACCATGTCGCCGATATAAGCCGCTCCCCGGCGGCGGCGAAAGCGCGGAAATCGCAGTGCGCTCAACCCGAACTCCGGCCCAGAGAATGGTGACAGGCGGCGAGCATCATTTTCCAAACAGGATCGCGCACGGCATCCAGGTACCCCGCCGCATCCGCGCTCCAGCGTTGGCGCAGTGTGTCGAGGTGGTCCTCCGGCAGATCGGGCGGCCTGCCGGGAATCTCGGGATCATGGGGAAGCTCCAAAGTCACCATCGCGGGGCGCACTCCGGGGGCGAACTCGAGCGAAAACCCGCACCATTGCCCCAGGGACCCCGGGCAGGCCGATTCATCCGAGGCAGGAACCGGAGCGCGTTCCGTGACTCGCAGGCGGTAGGGGGCCTTCTCTCGGTGGCTCAGGGCGGACCACATGGCCTCGGCGCAGCCGCGGGACTGAGTGCCGTCCGCGTCAATTTCGCCCAGAGCCCAGTGCAGGCTCAGCACGTGCCTGGGGCGTAAGTTGAGAATCAGGTCTCGCAGGGCGCAGCTCTCGGGCTCCGACCACGGCGCGGGCCCGGAGGGTTCCAGGCTTCCGGAGGCCCATTGGTGGCCGCAGTTGCGGTTGAGATCGACGCCGCGCGCGTTGTAACGCGAATCCAACGCATGGCCGTCCGGATTACAGAGCGGGACAACCACCACGGGGACGCCGAGCGCGCCCAGGTGCGGCTCAAGAAATTCCTGTAATAAATGGACCGTTGCCGGTTCGTTCCCGTGGATACCGCCCAAGATCAGCGTGGGTTGCGTTTCCGCCTCCCAGTCTGCCGGGGGGGCCTGAAGTATCCAGTCGGCCACCCGCTCTGAATTGCAAAAGGCGACCAGGGGGCGGCCTTGGAGTGACCGGCCAAACGGGCGGGAATGGATCGGGGAATGGGCCATAAACAAACGGTTGAATGTCCCACACTCTGAGGCGTCGGCAAGGGCGGACCCTGGATATGGCGGCGAATTCGGAGGCTGGCGGGTTCGCGGCGTTTCCAGCCGCCGCCCGGGGTTGCGCGGCCTAAAAAAAGGTCAAAAAACCCCTTGCAGTTTCCGAGGTCAGAACCCATTTTCCACGCCTCCTTAACGGAAGGCACTCGTAGCTCAATTGGATAGAGCATCTGACTACGGATCAGAAGGTTCCGCGTTCGAGTCGCGGCGGGTGCACTTTTAGGTTTTCGGCGTGAGGGAAGGTTTTTAGGGACGGTGCCGAACGAAAGCTGAAAGACCTCGGCTTTTTTGATGCGCAAATGGATCGCGCAGCTCCGACCCGAGCAGTTTTTCGTCCCCGGCGCCCGCAAGCATCCCCCGCCCTGCCCATTCGTCTGGAGACAGGCGGGGGTGACTCTCCAAACCCACGGCGGCTCAGTGCGCAGCCGCGGGCAGCGCTTCACCGTCTTGCGGGGCAGCCGCCGAGTCCTTCGCCACGAGCATATAAATGGAGGGCAGGACAAAGAGCGTGAACAACGTGCCGATCAACATGCCGGAGACCAGCACCACGCCAATGCTGTTGCGCGACCCGGCGCCGGGGCCGTTGGCCAGCACCAGGGGGAAATGTCCGGCCACCGTGGCCACGGAAGTCATCAAAATGGGACGCAGTCGCGTGCCCGCCGCCTCGACGACGGCGTCCCGTTTGGAACGGCCGAGTTGTCGGAGGTGATTGGCGAATTCGACAATCAGGATCCCGTTTTTGGAGACTAACCCGACCAGGGTGATAAGGCCGACCTGGCTGTAAATGTTGAGGGTGGTGAATCCGAGGAAGCTGAAGAGCAGGGCCCCGGAAAGCGCCAAAGGGACAGACCCCAGAAGGATGATGAGCGGGTCGCGAAAGCTTTCAAACTGAGCGGCCAACACCAGAAAGATGAGGACAAACGACAGGGCGAGCGTGGACGTGAGCCGGCTGCCCTCCTGGCGCAGCTGCCGGGCTTCCCCGGCGTAATCCATTGAAAACCCGCGGGGCAGAATCGCGGCGGCCTCTTTTTCCAGGAACTTGAGGGCCTGATCGAGGCTCACATGCGGAAGGATGGCGCCCTGGATTTTGGCGGCATTAAGCTGCTGGAAGCGGTTGAGGGTGCGGGGTTGGGTGGATTGCTGGATTGTGGCGAAGGTGGACATCTGGAGGAGCTTCCCGTTGGGGCCGGTGACGTAGATGTCCTTGAGCTGGTCGGGATTGAGGCGCTCGAGGCGTTTGAGCTGGGGAATGACCTTGTAACTGCGGCCCTGGATGCTGAAGCGGTTCACGTAGTTGCCACCCAGCATGGTGCTCAGATCCGCGCCCACCTGCTGCAGGTTGAGCCCCAACGAGGCCACTTTGTCCCGGTCGAACACGATCTCGGCCTGGGGCTGGTCGTATTTGAGGTCCGTGTCCGCAAACATGAACATCCCGCTCTCCCGGGCCTTGGCCACCAGTTTGTTGGCGAACTCCAAGACCTGGCGGGGCTCCGCCGTGGAGCCGATGACAAACTCCAGCGGGAACTGGGAGCCGCCGGGAAGCGGTTCCGGGATTTTGGCGATGACCTGGACTCCCGGGATGGACGCCCCGCGGCCGAAAATCTCCCCCACCATTTGCGATGTGGAACGTTTGCGTTCACTCCAGGGCTTGGTCACCAAACCCGAAAACCCGAAAAAGGGCTGGGTGATCTGGAACGACGTGGCGGTCTCCGGCAGCGACATGAACACGTCGTTGACCTTTTCCGTGTACCGGAGGGTTTGATCGAGGGTGGAATTGGGGGACGCGAGGACGATCCCTAGAACCACGCCCTGGTCCTCTTTCGGAGCCAGTTCGCTGGGTGAAAAGAGATAAAAGGGCACCCCAAGCAAAATCACGAGGGCGGCGAGGGTCAGAGTGACCGGACGCCACCGGAGGGTGTTTTCAAGGAGACGACTGTAGCGGCATCGGACGCTTTCGAAGCGGCGATTGATCCATCCGGCAAACCCGCGATGGGAGTCGCCGGCCCGCATGAGCTGGGAGGACATCATGGGGGAAAGGGTCAGGGCGACGACGCCGGAGACCAGGACCGCGCCGGCCAAGGTGAACGCGAATTCCCGGAACAACGTGCCGGTTAACCCGCCTTGGATGCCGATGGGGGCGTACACGGCGGCCAGCGTGATAGTCATGGCCACGATGGGCCCGAAGAGTTCCCGGGCGCCTTTGAGCGCGGCGTCCAGGGGCGGCATGCCCTCCTGCAAATGGCGCTCCACGTTCTCCACCACCACGATGGCGTCATCGACCACCAACCCGACCGAAAGCACGATGGCCAGGAGCGTGAGCAGGTTGAGGGTGAACCCGAACAGGAGCATGAGAAAAGCGGCGCCCACCAGGGAGATGGGGATGGCGATCACGGGAATCACGATCGAGCGCCAGGAGCCGAGGAAGAGGAAGATGACCGCCACCACAATGACCAGGGTCTCCACCAGGGTGCGGATCACCTCATGGAGGGCGTCCTGGATGTATTCGGTGGAATCGTAGGCGACCCGGACATGCATTCCGGCGGGGAGCTCTTTTTCGATGGCAGGAATCTCGCGGCGCACCGCCTGGATGACATCGAGGGAGTTGGCCGTTGGCAGGACCCAGACGCCCATAAACGTGGCTTTCTGCCCCGAAAACCGCACATCGGTGTCGTAATCCTCCGCCCCGAGCACCACGTCCGCGATGTCCCGCAGCCGAACAATCGCGCCGTTGCGCTCCCGGATCACCAGTTTCTGGAAATCCTCCACGTTGCGCAGATCGGTGTTGGCGACGAGGTTCACCGAGATCATGGACCCCTTGGTCATGCCGACGGCGGAGAGGTAATTGTTGGCCACCAGCGCCTTGCGGACCTCCTGCGGGGCGACGTTCAGGGAGGCCATCCGGTCGGGCTTGAGCCAGATCCGCATCGCGAAGGTGCGGGCGCCGAGGATGTCGGCCCGTTGAACGCCGCTCACCGCGGTGAGCCTCGGTTGAACGACCCGGGTGAGGTAATCGGTGATCTGGTTGGGATCGAGGTTGTCGGAGTAAAAACTCACGTACATCGAGGCGAACTGGTTGTCGTTGGTCTGCAGCTCGATGATGGGCGACTCCGCCTCGGGGGGTAAATCGTTGCGCACCTGCGCCGTCTTGGCCTGGATCTGGGTGAGCGCGGCGTTGTTGTCGTAGTTGAGCTTGAGATGGACCGTGATGACGCTCAGGCCCTGGGCGCTCTGGGACTCGATGTAATCGATGCCGTCGGCGCTGGCGATGACACGCTCCAGAGGGGTGGTGATGTAGCCCCGGACCAGATCCGCGCTGGCGCCTGTGTACCGGGTCTTGACGTTGACCACGGCGATGTCGCTGCGCGGGTATTGGCGGATGTTCAGCGCCCGGATCGCCTGAAAACCCGCGATTAAAATGATGAGGTTCACCACGGTGGCTACCACCGGGCGGCGGATGAAAAGGTCGGTAAATTTCATGGAATCCCTGGGGACTTCGAGAGGCGCGTCGCGGGTTAGTTGTCGGATGGTTTGGGATTCAGGTCGTTGCCGGGCTGAACCATGTTGTTCACCTGCACCGGCGCCCTGGGCCGCAACTTGAACACCCCGGATGTCACCACTTCATCCCCCGCCTTCAGCCCCTCGAGCACGGCCACCTGGTCGCCCCGGCCGACGCCCAACTTCACAAACTGCTGGCTCACCTCCTTGCGCGCCTTCCCGTCGGGCCCGGTTTTCTCCACAACCACAAACGCGGAATCCCCATAGGGTGCGTAGCTGATGGCGGAGGTCGGAACCGCAACGACCCCCTGCTCTTCCTCCAGCAACACCTCCACATTCACGAACATCCCGGGGCGCAGCCGGCGCTGAGGGTTGGCCACCGTGCCCTGCACCAAAATGTTGCGGGTCAACTCGTCCACCTTGGAGTCCATCGCGGTGATTTTCCCCTCAAACGATTCGGAGCCCTTTCCGTTGGCCGAGAGCCGCAGGCTGCGTCCCACGGCGAGCTGGGCGAGATTCTGCTGGGGCAGGACGAACTCCACAAAAATCGGGTCCAGGGACTGGAGGGAAACCACCATGGTGCCCGGGTTAAGATACTGCCCGAGATTGGCCTGGCGGATCCCGAGCTCGCCGTCGAAGGGCGCCAGAATGCTTTTGCGGGCGATCAACGCCTTGGCCTCCGCCACGGCCGCTTCCGTCTCCCTGAAATGCGTCTGGGATTGGTCAAACTCGGAGGCGGCGACCGCCTTTTTGGCGACCAGGTCGCGGTTTCTCTCCAGGGTCAGCTTGGCCAAATCCCGCCGGGCCTCGGCGGAAAGCAGCTGCGCCTCCTCCTGCTGGCTCTCCAATTTGAGGAGGAGATCCCCTTTTTTGACGGAGGTGCCAGATTCAAATCCGATGAGGGCGACAATGCCCGGCAGATCGGTGCTCACCGCCACACCCTGGACGGCTTTTAATGAACCCACCGCGCTGAGCACCGGTTGCCACGATTGGGACGCGAGCACCGCCGTCGACACCGCGATTGGGGGTGGCGCAAACATCGAGGCACCCGCCTGAGCGGCCCTGACCTGGCTCATTTTCCAGTTCCAAAGCAGGGCAATAAAAGCGCCCACGGCCACCAACATGATCAGCATTCTTTTCAGCATAAAATTGAAGTCTCTCGCGATTGCGCCCGGAGCCGAACGGTCACCCAACGCGGCTTGGATGTGTTCCACGGGCCAGATGAAATTGCGGGCCGCCTCGTGCTTGCGGGCGCGGCAAAACCCGCATCCCGATGAGCGGCCTCAAACAAGAAAGCGTGGTCCGGACGAGCCCGTGAATTGGAGAACGGCACTAAGCATCAGCATGCTTAACAATTAAGGCCCTTAATCTTTGTCCCCGCCCCGCAAGTCAACCCTTTCCCCTGATTCCCCGCGCGACCCGCCCGTTTTCCCGGCTTCCCGCCCAAGTCAGCGCGGGCAATTGGCTTGGAGCTCCGGCTCCGGGATTTTAAATAGGTATCTTTTATGTCCGCAGACCTCCCTCCTCTCCGCCGCTTTGAAATCCCGCAACTGGTGACCGTTGAAAAAAATCCAGCCGGGTTGGATGTGCTCCTGATCCGAACCCCGGAGGCTCAGGCCGACATCTTCCTGCATGGCGCCCACGTGACCCATTTTCAACCGCAGGGCGCCGCCCCCGTCCTGTTTATGAGCGGAGCGAGTTATTTTGCGCCGGGCAAACCGATCCGGGGCGGCATTCCCGTCATCTTTCCCTGGTTTGGCGGGCTCGAGGGCCTGCCTGAGGCTCCGGCGCACGGATTTGCGCGCACGCAGACGTGGGAACTTCGCGGCGTTTCCCGGCTTGAGAAGGATGTGGAGGTTTGTCTCGCGCTTCATTCCAGCCCGGAGAGCCAAGCGCTTTGGCCGCATGAGTTTGAGCTCCATGCGCGCATCCTCGTCGGGCCGCAACTGCGCTGGGAGTTGGAGGTCTGCAATTCTTCAAACAGCGCATGGTCCTTTGAAGAGGCCCTGCACACGTATTTTGCGGTCCACGATGTCCGCCAGGTTTGCGTCAAAGGCCTCGCGGAGACGGACTACTTCGACAAAACCGACGGGTTTTCGCGCAAACGCCAGGGGGCGGACCCGATCCGGATTGCGAGCGAAACGGACCGCATTTTCGGGGACACCGTGAGCACCTGCGAGGTGGAGGATCCCGCCTCAGAGCGCGCGCTGACCGTGTCGAAGTCGGGATCCAAAACCACGGTGGTATGGAATCCGTGGATCGCGAAGGCAAAGGCCATGCCGGACTTCGGGGATGACGAGTGGCCCGGCATGCTCTGCGTCGAGACAGCCAACGTGGGAGACAACCGGGTGACGTTGCAGCCGGGCGAGAGGCATCTCATGAGTTGCACCCTCTCCGTGGTCTCCCTCCCGGAGACGGCG
The DNA here is from genome assembly GCA_945860355.1 of Chthoniobacter flavus. GTDB lineage: Bacteria > Verrucomicrobiota > Verrucomicrobiia > Chthoniobacterales > Chthoniobacteraceae > CAIURC01. The sequence continues at coordinate 10,142 of CAMARB010000140.1, forward strand.
GGTTGAATAGAGTAGGGAGGCGCGGTTGGTGAAGCACCACACGCGCCTCCCCCTCATCGAACCGGACGTGCGGATTTCCCGCATCCGGCTCTCGGTGGCTGTTCGCCGGTTTGCTTCATGGTTTACCGTAGGCAGCATGGTGCGGCATCCGATACAGGCCGTGTCTTTCCCGCAGTTGCTCGCGGGTGTGCTCG
>CAMARB010000141.1 GCA_945860355.1 Chthoniobacter flavus
AGCCAGAGTCAGGAGAGACTCCAGATCCATGGAGCTGAACCTCATTGAGCCCCTTCACGCGGGCGATCCGTTCCTGCAATCGAGCCCCGCATTTCGGTGTCCGCCTGGATATTTTTCATGCGGACGTAATCCATAATGCCAAGGTTTCCCGCCCGGAACGCATCGGCCATGGCTTGGGGAACTTGCGCCTCCGCCTCGACCACTTTCGCACGCATTTCCTGGGTCTTGGCTCGCATCTCCTGCTCGACGGCTACGGCAGCGGCGCGTCGCACCTCCGCTTTCGCCTGAGCCACCCGTTTGTCGGCATCGGCCTGCTCGGCTTGAAGCTTCGCACCGATGTTTTCCCCAATGTCCACATCCGCGATGTCGATGGAAAGGATTTCAAAGGCCGTGCCGCTGTCGAGCCCCTTGGCCAACACCGCCTTGGAAATCCGGTCCGGATTTTCCAACACCAACTTATACGAATCCGCCGAGCCAATCGCGCTCACAATGCCTTCACCCACCCGGGCGATGATGGTTTCCTCGGTCGCCCCGCCCACAAACTGAGCCAGATTGGTGCGCACAGTCACCCGGGCCTTGGCCTTGACCCCGATCCCGTCCTTGGCCACGCCGTCGATGGTCACTTTGCCCGAAGCCGGATTGGGACAATCAATCACCTTGGGGTTGATGCTGGTTTTCACGGCGTCCAAAACCGTCTTTCCCGTGCCTTTGGTCGCGAGATCAATCCCCCGGGCATGGTCGAAACTCAGCTCGATCCCGGACTTTTCGGCGGCGATCAGAGCCAGGATCACCTGGTTCACGTTGCCGCCGGCGAGGTAATGCGCCTCCAAAGGGTCGGTTTCAATTGGCAACCCGGCTTTGACGGCGGTGATCCGCGCGTCCACAACCTGGGCCACGGGCAGTCCGCGCAGTTTCATGGCGATCAGCGTGCCCATTCCCACCGGCGCGCCGGAGATGCGGGCCCGCAGCCAAAGCCCGAAAAAATTAAAGAGCACCACCGCGAAAACCAGCGAGGCAAGAGCGACGACTCCGAGAATCAGATTGATGGGCATAATAGGAAGGATGAGTGAACGCCGCGGAAGCTGCCCCGGAGCGCGACTCACGATTTAAACAACCAAAGCCCGCTTGTCGATCCCGCCCCGGCGCCTACGCCCCCCCGAAGGGCCGCCCCCTATTCACCCGTGAAAAAGCGTTTGATCTGTTTTCCGCGGCGGTCGAAGTGCTGGCCGACTCTGCGAAAAAAGCTGGGTACGTCCCGGATGGGCTCCCGCGCCGAGGATTCCCCGGCGGAGTTCCGATGGGATCCAACCGACGCTTCCCGTCGAAGATAATCGCGATCCTCGGAGGCCTGATCCGGCGCGGGGTCCCGCCGCGAGTCAGGATCGCCTTGAGGGGCCTCCCATCCCTGCTCGCCCAAGACGGTGCCCGTGTCCGCCGCAATCTGAAGCGAGGCTTTGCGGCCGGAAGACGAATGCGAAACCTGCAGATCCCAGACCGGAGCGCCACCGTTGGTGCCACTTTTGAGGACGTAATCCACACGATCGAAAGCCATGCCGGCTTTCTGCGCGCGTTGATTGGCGATCGTAAACGCCCCCTCAGAGTCCAGGTTCAACTGACCGAAATTCATTGCGCCCCCCAGAGGACGTCCAACCGGGGTGCGTTCAGAGAGGATTTTACCCCGTTGGATTTCCACCTCGCGCAGCCCCCCCCGGCTCTTGGGCTCGCTGAGCACGACCTTCCAAACGGCCGGGGCCGGCATTCCATTTCGCCCCCGGACTTCCACCACCCGGTTCAGCGTGTCCGAGCCGCTTTGTTTCCCCAGAATTCGGAGCGCGGAATAGGCCGAATCGGCCGCATGGAGGGCGGGTGCGGCCGCCACGAACGCACTGGCTAGAAGGACTGTCTTGATCATGAACGGAGGATAATAGAGGGCCTGTTCCCAGTGCTATTGCTTTCCCGAACCAAGGCAAGCGCAGGCTTGGACTTTGGAGTGGAGCCCCTAGGATCGGGATCTCTTAAGTAATGCAGATCCCCTCCCCAAGGCTCAAGCAGCTGCTCGAGGTTTATCGAGGCCTGGTCGAAGTCGGCGCCCTGCTCAACGGGATCACCGATTCCGTCGAGTTGATGCCCGCCCTCCTGGAAATCGCCCGAAGGGTGATGCAGGTGGAAGCCGCTTCGCTTTTCCTGCTGACCCCCGGAGGCGACCTTGAAATGGTCAATGCCAGTGTTGGCGATGTTTCGCGCACCCAGGCCGCCCAGATCGGGGAGCAAAAAATCATCGTGCCGCGCGGTCGCGGCGTTTCGGGTTGGGTTCTAGAGCATGGTCAACCCCTGCTGATTCCCGATGCGTATTCCGACGCGCGGTTCTACCCCGGCGTGGATCAACAAACCGGCTTTCGGAGTCGCTCAATTCTCTGCGTGCCCTTGGTGCGCAACGGCCAGGAGATTGGCGTGCTCCAGGTGCTTAATCCGGTCGGGCGTCAGGCTTTTGATGAGCACGACCTGGAGGCGCTCAACGCCTACGCAACTCTGGCCGCCGCCGCGATCGACAAACTGCGGGCCTTGGAGCGCCAGCGCATTGAGGAGCGCCGCGCCCAGGAGTTCGCGTTTGCGAGCGAAATCCAAAACAGCTTTCTCCCTCAGCACCTTCCACAAAACGACGCGCTCGAGTTCGCCGCCGCCTATCAACCCGCTCTCGCCGTCGGCGGCGACTTTTACGACGTCATCGAGCTCGGAAGCGACGAGATTTATTTCGTGATCGGAGACGTGTCGGGAAAAGGAATGCCGGCCGCGCTGCTCATGGCGCAGGCTCTGAGCACCCTGCGCTTGCTGCTCAAACCGGGGATGCACCCCAGCCAAGCACTCATGAGGTGGAACGCAATGCTCAGCGGGCACACCATCCGAGGGATGTTCATCACGGCGCTCTTGGGCAGGATCCGCGTTGCCGCCCGCGAGGTGGAGTTGTGCAGCGCGGGTCATTGCCATCCCTTCGTCGTCGACGCTCAAGGCCGCGCCACAGAGGTCCAGATCCCCGGTTGCCCCCCGATCGGATTGCTTCCGGAGCTTTCACCCGCCTCCCATCAGCTCCGGCTCCAGCCCGGCCAATGGTGGGTGGGGTTCAGCGACGGGCTCCCTGAATCGTTCGACGCGGAACGCATGCCCCTGGGCACGGCAGGCGTCTCCGGGTTCCTCCAGAAGCGTTTCCGCACCGCCCGGGAACTCGTCGAAACGCTTCAGGCCGGGGAACGCTCCCACCGAAAAGAGGCGCCCGCCCACGACGACTTCACTCTGCTCGCCTTCGGGTTCCGATGAAACTCGCGCTGCAATCGGTCCGGACCCTGGAGTTCGACAGCCATCCCGCCAACCTCTCGCAGGTGCGGGATTTCGTCCGCGCATTCCTGATCCCCCTTCCTTTTGCACGGAAGGAGCGGGACCTCATGGTGCTCGGGATCGATGAGGCCTGCACCAACATCATCCGACACGCATACCATCAATGCACCGATCAGATGATCCTACTGGGATGCGAGCATCATCAGGAGGGCGCGTTGTTCAGGCTCCGGGATTTTGGGACCCAGCGCGATCCAACCCACCATGAGGGCCGCTCTTTGGAGGTGCTTCAGCCGGGCGGATTAGGCATGCATCTAATCAAAAGAGCGTTCGACGACGTCGAATACCGTCTCAAAACGCACGGCACGGAATGGATCGCCACCAAGCGGTTCGACCCAGCGCAACGAGAGCATCCGGAGGCGCAGGCATAGACCAGTCGGCAAAACGCCCTCAGCCCGCCCCTCCAACCCGGGGCGTTGTTTCAAAAACCGCGCGCGCACCGCTCAAAGCAGGGCGCGCAACCAAGCCCAGCCGATAAGAACCGGCCCGCCTACGGCCGCCACGGCCTGCCATACCCTGGGAATCTTCGTGCCCGCGCTGCTGGCAGAAAACACGGCGCCGACCAACAAACCCACGAGCCAGCCCCAGAAATGGGCCATAAAATCCACCTGTTTGTCCTCTGACGCCGTCCCGAGATAAGCTAGGAGCGCCAAGCCGGCTCCCATCGGGAGGATCAGTTGCCGCCGGTTTTGACCCGCCCGTTGGAGGACACGCCGCGCAAGTTCGCAACCGGTGAGCAGGCCCAGCGCGCCGAACACCGCCGTCGAGGCCCCGATCGAGACGTGCCTCTGCGCGGAGTAAAACCAAGCGTTAAGAGCGTTACCGAAAGCGCCCGAGAGCACAATCGCAAGCCAGCCCAGTCCAGCCCCCATTTGGCGGACGACAAAAAAGGCGAACAACAGGCCCACTCCAACGTTGGCAATCCAGTGGGCGCTGTCGGCGTGCAGGGTTAAAGCCGTCACCCCCCGCCACCACTGCCCCTGATCCATCATCAAGTCGCTCACCGCAGCCCCGCTCTGCACCCAAGACTCAGGCATCATGTTCTGGAGACACCAGAAGAGGATCAGCAACCAAGCCGCAACAAAAAGTGACACCGGCGAAGAGGGGGATTCCCCTGAGGCTTTTTCCAAGCTCTCGGTGGCGGATTCGGCTTCGAATCGGGCCAACTCCGACAAAACCGGCTCGACGCTTTGAGGCTCCACAAACAGCACGAACTCCCTGCCCTGGCGCAAAATCCAATAGGGAAGGCCCATCGCAGCCACGACCAGAGCCCGCTGCCGGGCTGCCGACAGCCGACCATATCGCCCCGCCTCGGCAAGGTTTTCTTGGGGGTCGGCGTCCGGTTGCATGAGTCAAACCAGTAAGAGCCGCCCTCTTGCTAGGCGCATCCCCGCGCAGGAAACCCTCTAAGGAGCGGCCCGTCGCAGGTGGGCGAGCACCTCAATATCCGCCGTCTGGGGAAACATATCCAGGGGAGTCACGGACTCGAGCTTGTAAGAACCGCAAAGGGCCGCCAGGTCCCGCGCCAGCGTGGCCGGGTTACAGGACACGTACACCACTTCCCGAGGGCGCCCGGCCAGCAATGCGTCAATGATCTGCTGCGTCAGTCCCAACGCCGGAGGATCCAGAACCACCGTGGTCGAATCCGCATCGTGAGCGGCGAGGGTTGACCCTAAGTGCTCACCCACATCTCCGCAGAGGTAGGTTTCGCGAGGTGTCGCCGTGTTTTTGGCGCTCTCAACCGCGTGGGAGTTTTCTTCGATCCCGATTACTTTTTCGAAAAGCGGCGCGAGATGTTTGGCAAACAAGCCCGCCCCACAAAATGCGTCCACCAACACGCGTTGCCCGCGGAGCACCTTGCGTTCGGCGAGCTCCACCAGGGCGCGCGCGACTGCTTCGTTTGTTTGTTCAAAAAACGGGCCGCCGCCGCCGGGGGCGCGCAATGAGTAATCCCCCTCCTGCAGCGCGGCGGCGCGCAAACGCCGGAGGGACTGGTTGACCTCCGGCCGGGCAATCGCGCACTGCTCGACATCCACAAGCGAGTGAGAACCTTGGGCATAAAACCCAGCGCGCCCGCCCTCCACGTGAACCCGGATCCGATTCCGGTATCCGAACATCTGCGGGGAAGGAATCAGGGGCTCCATGGGAACCTCCGCGAGCCGCCCCACCCGGCGCAATGTCTGCTCCACCTGCTGCGCTTTGATTTCGAGCTGACGAGGAGCCGAGATGTGTTGGTAGGCGCATCCGCCGCAGCGCCCGAAATAAGGGCAAGGCGGCTCCACACGGTCCGCCGACGGCACATCGACCGAGAGGACTTCCGCCTCGGCGAAATTCTTTTTCTGGCGCAGGACCCGCACCGTCACCACTTCCCCGGGAAGGGTCCACGGGACGAAGTAAACCTTCCCTTCATGCCGTGCGACGCCTTTGCCGCCAAAAGCAATATCAACGATCGTCAGCTGCAAAACGGATTCGGGGCGAGGTTTCATGGGAAAAAAAGAGGCTTCCGTCCTGAAAACGGAAGCCTCGAAGAGGTAAATAAAAAGTGGAGCCTAGGGGTAAGCGCCGTAATTGCGGGAGTATCCGTAACGGCTCTCAAAACCGAGTTCCGGAGGGAACTCCTCATAGCCACCGTGGATCCAAGGGATATTGCTGCGGTAGGGAGGCCGGTAGGAGCTCCGGTAGGTGGGAGCAAAAGCGGTGGTCACATCATAGAACCCGTAACCCAAGCGTGCGAAGAATCGTCCCACCCCCTTCACAAACCCGTAGCTGAATGCAGCCGAGTTTCCCTCGCGCTCGTTCATTTCGCAGGCGGCGTTCGTAATTTCAGTGGCGCCAAAAGCAATGTTGGCAAGGCCTCGACCGAGCTTCCTCGTAGGCCCGTAATCGTTCATGGGAGGATCTTGGATATCTGCGGAAGCGACCAAAGGCAGCACAGACAAGACAACCAGGGGGAGAAGCGATTTCATGCGGGGGGCAAACTAGCTCAGTTCTTTTTCAAAACGCAATTGGCAAATTCCACGCAGGAAACAATCCCGGCGCTCGCCCCCCACTTGGGGACCGGTTTTGCTTCCTTTCCACGGCCCCCCCCCTCGCCGCTAAAAGCCGAGGGCTTGCATCAACTGGTGCGCGCCGCCGCCGAGAAGCGAGAACATCAGGAGGAAGTAAACCCAGGCGGCGAGGTTGGCGAGGTAGCCGCAGAAGATGAGGATGCCATCTTTTTCAACCATTCCAGCAGTGAGAAAAACCAAGGAAATCGCCGGGATGGTGTTCGAGAAAGGAATCAGCGGCGGCAGGGGCAGGCTCAGCTGGATTCCGCCGGACGCCATGACCAGCCCGAGGAGCCGTCCCATCACAGGGCCACTCTGCAAAAAAAACCAGCGCGGTTTCACCAGTTTCTCCATCCGGAGGCAGAGTCGCACCCCGGCATTGACCATCTTTTCGAGCAGGGAGTGGGGCACCTCGCGGCCCACGATAAAACCCGGCAACGACGGTTTGAGTCCGAGCGCAAGCCGCAGCCCCATGAGGGTGATCACCACCCCGAACGGCATCGACAATCCAGGGATTGCCAAGGGGAAAAGAAACGGAACGCAGAGCAACAGGATGAACAAGGCAAACCCCCGCCCTTGGAGAATCGCCTCAAGTTGTCCAACGCTGAGGGTGCGGCCATTGGCTTCCCGGAGAAGCTCACGTAAATCTCCCGAAAGCCGCTGATTTTCAGGCGCCGATTGCATGCTCGTGGGGTCCGCAGGAGGGGCAACACTCATGAGTTCCGAGGAGCTCACCTAGCTGCCCCTTTGACTTGAATCCCTGCGCGAATCACCTCCTGCTCAGGCGAAAAACCGAGGCAGGATTGAGGCCGACGAAAAACATCCATGATGGGCGGGGAGAACTGCAAAAAGGGGGGAATGAGGACCAAAAAGCGCGGGACGGGCCGATTCCGTAGCAGAATCCCTTCCACTTGCAACCCAGCCGGATCAAGCCCTCCGCAAAAACCCTACACGGAGGAATGCGAATCGTTCTCAGGCCAGCGTGCCAGCGACTCCTCGTGGAAGTGGCGCTTCCGCCGCAACAACCTCAGGGCCCCGTATCGGGGGCTAAAGAGATAGGCCAGGAAGAAGATGCCCCCGAGCACGAGCACAATCGCGGCGCCCGACGGCAGATTGTTGACGTGATAAGAGAGAATCAGACCCGCGACAGTGCCGAAAAGGCCGATTGCGCCGCCCCCCCAAAGCATCGCCGGGAACGAGTCGCAGAGCAGATAAACGGTGGCCGCCGGAGAGATCAGCAGCCCGAGCATGAGGATCACACCCACCGCCTGCAGCGAGGAGATCATGGTCACCACCAAGACAACCGAGAGCAGGGCGTTGAGCAGGCCGACCCGGACCCCTTGGCTGCGGGCGACGGCGGGCTCAAAGAGCAGGATCAAGAAGGGACGTTGCAACGCGGCCAGCAGCGGGATCCCAACCAGCGCCACGGTGTAACTCACCCAGAGATCCGTGTTGGAGAGACCCAGAATGTTCCCAAAGAGGTAATGCATCAGAGAGACACGCACTTTGACAAAACTCAGAAGGACCAAACCCAGGGAAAACGCGACGGTATAAAGGATGGCCAGCGCCGTGTCCTCCTTGAGGCGGGAACTCCGGGAAATAAGCTGCGCGCCCAGCGCCACCATCAAGGCGGCCGACAGCCCCCCGATGAAGAGGCCCGCGGTTGACAGGCCAAAAAGCAGCACCCCGATCGCCAATCCCGGCAGCAGCGAGTGCGACAAGGAGTCCGCCATCAGGGCCATCCGGCGCAGGACCACAAAAGTGCCCACAAACCCGTTGACGAACCCGATGAGCATTCCGCCCAGAAGAGCCCGCAGCATGAATTCGTGGGAAAACGGTTCAGTGAGCCAGTTCATGGGAGGTATGACCGCCGTGCGGCCCCGCAAAAGCGCGTCGGCTGTAAGTTTTTTGGATGTTCGCCTCGGAGAAAACTTCGCCCACCGGCCCGGCCGCGACGAGTTCGCCGTTGAGAAACACCACGTGATCAAAAATCTCAGGCACACTCGCCAGGTCGTGGTGGGAGGCGATCACCAATTTCCCCTGGGAACGCAGCCGGCCAATGAGACCCTTGAGGTTGTCCTGGTTGGGCTTGTCGAGCCCCGTGAAGGGCTCATCGAGGAGCACCACGTGCGCCTCCTGGGCCAGCGCCCGGGCAAGAAAGGTGCGCTGCTGCTGCCCCCCCGAAAGGGCGCTAATCTGGCGATGCGCCAACTCCTCCAGCTGCATCAGATGGATCGCCTCATCCACGGCCGCCGCGTCCCGGCGGGAGTACCGGCGCCACCAACCGACCCGGAGAAAACGGCCCATTTCCACGAGGCCGCGCACGGTGGCGGGGAAATCCCAGTCGATGTTTTCGCGCTGCGGCAGGTAGGCAAAATCCTGGGTGACCCCCTGCACGGAGTGTCCGTGGAAACTGATGCTGCCGGTCTCCAAGGGGAGAAGCCCGGCCAAAGCCTTCAGGAGCGTGGATTTTCCGGCGCCGTTGGGCCCCAGCAAAGCGACGCACTGACCGCAGCGCACTTTTAAATGGATATGGTGCAAGGCCGGCACTTGGCTGTAACTCACCGTCAGATCACTGATGGCCAACTCGTGGGAATGCATGGCTGGTTGGGCGCTAGGGAATCGAAACCACCTCGGCGATCGCCCCCCCGCCCCAGACCGTTTTCTCGTGCTCCTCGCCCTCGGGATCCGTGAGCCGGACCCGCATGGCGGCCAGCTTTTCCGCGGGCCAATTGAACTGGAAAAGCAAATCAATGCCCTCCTTGGGATAAGCCAAAGTCAGCGTCCGCTCCAACCCCGGGCCGGGCGCCGGATCGGCCCAGATTTCCTTGCCCAAATGGAGCACCCGCAACCCTGTGGGAGCCTCGGTAAAATCCAAGCGAACGCGAACCTCTTTGAGAGGGGTGTCCTTTTGAAGCACAACGATTTCGGGCGGTTTGGGCGCTTCCGCCAGGGTCAACCGCCAGAGCGGCACGCCGAAACCGAGCAAAACTAGGAAGGCCACAAAAGCCCGGAACAGAGGGGAGCCGCGCACGAAATTTTCAGTTCAACGCGTCCACGATCGTGGAGATGTTGGATCGATACATTCCGCTGTAGGTCGCGGCGGGCCCTTCGCCGAGCCCGTCGGCGTAGAGCTCGCCCCCGACTTTGGCGCCCGTTTCCCGCGTGATTTCCTGCAACACCTTGGGATTCACGATGCTCTCCGGGAAGATGGCCTTGACGCCCTGTGCCTTGATGAGCGCGATGATCCGGGCGACTTTCTTGGAGGACGGCTGTTCCCCGCTTGAAACTCCCTCGATGGCATAAATGGAGAAGCCAAAATCCTTGGCCAAATACTGAAACGCATAGTGCGATGTCACCAACTTGCGTTTGTCGCGGGGCAACCGGGCCACCTGAGCTTTTGACCAGGACGCCAGCGCGGTGAGCTCCTTCTGGTAACCGGCGGCGTTCATTTCGAACCAAGCCCGGTCGGCAGGGCTTGCGTCCGCAAACGCGTCGCAAACCGTCCTCGTGGCCTTCTGCATGCAACCAATCGAGTGCCACCAGTGCGGGTCCTCTTCATTTTTCCCTTGGTCATGGCCCGGGTGCTCTTGGTCCGGGTCCTGAATTTTGAGCGAGGCGAAAGTGTTGCCCACCTCCAGCAGTTTCCCGCGAGTTCCCGTGCTTTGCTGAAGCTTCCCGACATACCCCTCCAAATGTTTGGCCGAGAGCAAAATGATCTGGGCCTCACTCACCACTTTCAAATCCGACGGCTTGGGCTCGAACTCGTGCGGGTCCACCCCCCGTTTCACGTGCGCGGTGACCAACACACGATCCCCCCCCACGCGCTCCGCGATTTCGGTGAGAACCGTTGA
>CAMARB010000142.1:0-10190 GCA_945860355.1 Chthoniobacter flavus
GCAGATCCCCAGGGAATTGCACTCGGCCGGCACGGTGCTCTCCCCTTCCACGATCCGCACCAGGGCGTTTTTCATGTTGGGTTTCGCCGTGCCGAACGAGTTTTTCATCGTCGCCGGGATGGGCGCCATTTTGCGGATCATCGGGAACACGTATTCCTCCACCTTGGCGTCGTCCCAGAGCACGACCCCCAGCGTGTGAGTGGTGAGGTTGGTGATGCGAATCAAGCCGCCATCGTTTGCGGAGAACTGGCCCCGGACTTCCTGCGAAAGAACGCGTTCGCCCTTTCGGTCCTCCTCGCCAAGCAAGCTGAGGATGCCTTGGATCGACGCCCCGATCGCCACGGCCTCATCCGGGCTGAGGTCCTCGGCCAGAGGCGCCTGAGTCAAACCCGCGATCATCTCGCGCACCGACGGCATCCGGGTCATGCCCCCGGTGAGCAGCACGCGATCGATCTGCCGCCAACTCAAGCCCGCGTCTTTGAGGGCGATTTCACAGAGGGCCTTGCACTTCTCAATGAGCGGACGGCACCGGGCTTCATACTCCGCCCGTGTGATCTCCAGCTTGAGACTGTGTCCGTTGAAACTGAAAACAAGGGGGGTGCGGTCGCGGCTTGAAAGCTGGATCTTGGCGACCAAAGCGCGGCTGTAGAGGTCCTGATAGGCCAGCAAATCGAGAAGCGGGTTGTCCCCGTAGGCCTTGTCAAACTCCGCGGCCACCCAGTTCACCAGCACATCATCCCAGTCCTTTCCTCCCAACCGATGATCCCCGCTGCTGGCGAGCATCCGCAGATGCCCCCCCTCAATCCGCATCAGCGTCACATCAAAAGTGCCGCCCCCCAGGTCAAACACGAACACCGTCTGCTCCGTGTCGAGCTTGTCCAGCCCGTAGGCCAGCGCCGCAGCGGTGGGTTCGTTGATGACTTTGAGCACGTTGATCCCGGCCAGCTGCCCGGCATGCACCGTGGCGGTACGTTCCGCGTCGTTGAAATAGGCGGGCACCGTGATCACCGCGTCGGTGACCGGTTCGCCGAGATGTTTTTCCGCGTCGTTTTTGAGCTTCTTAATGATCAACGCCGAAAGCTCCTCCGCCGTGTAAATCCGCCCTTCAAACTCCCGGTGGAACTGCGCCTTGCTCTTGCCCATCTCGCGCTTCACGAAATCGACCACCTTTTCCGGCTCCGCGAGCGAGTTCTGCTTGGCCAAGGTGCCGACGATGGCGCTGCGGCCATCGAACAGAATCACCGACGGAGTCAGCCGTTCGCTCTCGGCGTTGGGAATCAAATGGGCGCGCCCCTGCGTATCCACATGCGCGATGGCGCTGAAGGTCGTGCCCAGATCAATCCCAACCACCTTGCGCTGACTCCCCGGCATTTCCTGAGGCGTCATGGGAACACCACTCCGGCACGCTCGGCAGGATTGAACGCGTCCCAAAAACCACGGGATCCGCAAACGGGACCGCCTTTCAAATCAGACGGGATCCGCCCCGGGACGGCGGGCGGCAAATCGGTCCCTGAGCTGGCTGGAAAATGTTGGAAATCACCGGTTCGGAGCTTCGGCATGACTGGCTAGAAGCCAATTTCTTGCCAAGCCATCCAACTATTGCCGCTTCGCCAAAAAACCGCCGCGCCAGCCTCAGGATTTGGCCGGGAGATAATGCTCTCGGATCGCCGCCAACAGCCCGGGAATGTCGTATTGTTTGGCCTCGATATCCACAGCCAACCCGAGGTCTCGCACGGTTTTGGAGGTGATGGGCCCGATGGACGCCGTCTTTAATCCCGCAGGCAACGGCAGATTCAGCGCCATGAAATTCTCCGCGGTCGAGGAGCTGGTGAAAGTCACCAAATCGGCGCCCTCTTTCCGGAACCGCGCGGCGGCGCCGGTGAGATCTTCGGTCTCCGGGACCGTCTTGTAAGCCAGCGCCTCGTCCACGATGGCGCCGCGCCGGGTCAATTCCTTGGGCAACACGTCGCGAGCCGCCTCGGCGCGAACGAGAAGAAAACGCAGATTCTCCACGCTGCACTCCTTTTCGAACGCCTCGAGAATCCCCTCGGCTACGAACTCCTCGGGCTGCAGATCCACTTTGAGGTGGTAACTGGCGAGCCGGGCGGAAGTCGCCGGCCCGATCGCCGCAAAGCGCACCCCGCCGATTTCCCGGATGTCGCTGTAGATCTTGAAGAACATCTCGAAGAACGCGTCCACGCCGTTGGGGCTGGTGAACACGAGCCAGTCGTAGGAGTGCGCGTCTTGCACGAGCTGCCCGAACTCCAGCCGGTTGGTGGGAGGATCGATCCGGATGGTCGGCAGCTCCAACACGTCGGCCCCGAGCTTGCGCAACGCGGCGCTCAAACCGCCCGCCTGTTTGCGGGTTCGCGTGACCACGATCCGCTTTCCAAAAAGCGGCCGCGTCTCAAACCAGTTGAGCGTGTCCCGCAACTCGACCACGTCGCCAAAAACCGCCACCGCAGGGGCTGCGAACCCCGTTTGCGCCACTTTCTCCGCGATGTCCCCCAGGCATCCCCGCAAAGTGCGCTGCTGGCCCGTGGTCCCCCAGCGCACCAACGCCACGGGCATCTCCGCGGGCGCCCCGTGCGCCAGGAGCTGGGAGGTGATCTTCCCCAACCTTTCCACCCCCATGAGCATCACCTTGGTTCCCGGCTGCGTGGCCAACCGCTGATAATCCAGCGAGCTCTCCTCCTTGGTCGGGTCCTCGTGTCCGGTGAAAATAGTGAGCTGCGAGGTGTGCTCCCGGTGGGTCACGGGAATCCCCGCATACGCAGGGGCGGCCAAAGCCGAGGTCACCCCGGGGACGATTTCAAAGGCGAGCCCGGCTTCGGCCAAGGCCACCGCCTCCTCCCCGCCCCGCCCGAAAAGGAAGGGATCGCCGCCCTTGAGCCGGACCACGCGTTTTCCTGCGGCCGTTTTCTCCACGAGCAACGCGTCGATCTCCTCCTGGCGCAGGGTGTGTTGGCCCGCTTTTTTGCCGGCGTAGATGATCTCCGCGCCCGCGGGCGCCCAGCCGAGGATCTCGGGGTTGCACAGGTAATCATACACGAGCACCTCCGCCGTGCTGACAATCTCCTTCACCTTGAGCGTGACCAAACCCATGTCGCCGGGGCCGGCTCCTGCGAGGTCACAAAGTCCGGCGGTGGGTTGAGGAGTCGGTTTCATGGGAACAGGAAAAAAGGGGTGAAATAAAAACAGTCAGATGCGGTCCAACTCAGCCGGTGCGTCAATGCGCCGGGTGCGCGGCCCGCTCCAGTTGAGAGAAAACTTCGGCGGCCACCGCCTCGGGATCAGACGCCGCCCCGGAGGCGTGGGCCTGCGCAGGAGGGCGATCCTCGGCCCCAAAAAGAATGGCCCGCATCTCGAGCCACGGCGCGCCGCTGTCGCCTGACTCGGCGCGGAGCTGGGCGCGGACGCCGACCGGCAGCGAACAATCGCCGGAGAGCAACGCCTGCAAGGCGCGCTCGGCCCGGATGCAGATCGCGGTGGGCTCATGGTGAATCGCCCGCAAGACGGAGGTCACCTCGGCTCGTTCAATGCAGCTCTGGAGAGCGATGGCGCCCTGCCCGATCGCGGGAAACATTTTGTCCTCCAGCGAGCAGACCCGAAACTGCCACTGCTCAAACCCCAAAGCGCCCCCGCTCAGATCGAACCCGAGCCGCTCCAGACCCGCCTGAGCGAGCAAAATGCCGGCGACGTTCACGGATTCACCCAGCTTCCGCAGCCGGGTCTGCACGTTGCCACGCCATTCCTCGACCCGCAGGTCCGGCCTCAGCCAGCGGACCTGGCGCGCCCGCCGGATACTGCTTGTGCCGAGCCTCGCGCCGACCGGCAGGGAATCAAAATCGGGGGCATCTTTCGCGATGAGCACGTCCCCCGTGGCCGCCCGGGGGAGCACGGCCGTCAGCGCCAGGCCCGGCGGGTTGTGCCCGGGCAGATCCTTGAGGCTGTGGACCGCGACATCGATGCCGCCGGCCAGAAGCGCCTCCTCCAGTTCCTTGGTAAAGAGCCCTTTGCCGCCCGCCTCACTTTTCTGGAGCAGATTCAGGTCGAGCTTTTGGTCGCCTCGGGTGGTGAACGTTTTGAGTTCCACCTCCAGACCGGGGAACGCCAGGGAAAGGGCATCCCGCGTCAGGTGCGCCTGGGCCAGTGCCAGCGGCGACGCGCGTGTGCCAAGGATCAATCGGTTCATGGCCGGGCCCCCTTTGCGGAGCCATCCAGCGGATTGGCCAAAGCGTTTGCGCCCCCGGCGGGGCGGCTCTGCCCCGCCCGAATCGCCGCGCCGCGATCGCCGCCGGAAAGCCATCCGTGGAACTCCCCGACATGGCGCTCAATCAGGGTCTCGCAGACCCCCAGTTCCTGACGACGGTTCTTCATGGATTGATCGGCAATGGCCTGAAGTGAGTCGATGTCATAAAGGTAAACCCCGTCGATTGCGTTCACCGCCGGGTCGATGTCGCGGGGCACGGCAAGATCGATGCAGAACAGGGGGCGATCCCGCCGGGTTCGCATCACGGGCGACAGCTTTTCCGCCGTGAGCACGGGATGCGGGGCGGCCGTGGAACCGATGAGGATATCCACCTCGTGGAACTCATTCTGCCATTGATCGAAATGAACCGCCTTGCCGCCCATGGCGGTCGCCAGCGCAGCGGCCCGGTCGTAGGAGCGGTTGGCCACAAAAATCGTCTCCACCCCGCGCGCCTTCAACGCCCCGGCGGTCAGCTCGCTCATCTCCCCCGCCCCGAGAATCATCACGCGGCAATGGGCGAGTTTACCGAAAATTCTCTCGGCCAGATCCACCGCAACCGACCCCACCGAAACGGAGCCGCGGGTGATGTTGGTCTGGGTGCGCACTTCCTTGGCGACATTAAAGGCCCGCTGGAAAAACTTGTTGAGATGGCGCCCGGTGGCCCCTCCCAGCTGCGCCGCCTGATACGCCTTCTTGACCTGCCCAAGGATCTCGGTTTCCCCCAGCACCATGGATTCGAGCCCGCTCACCACGCGGAAGAGATGCCGGAGGCTTTGCAAAGTGGGCAGCCTGTAGAACGCGGATGCACCGAGGTCCCCCTGGGCGCTCTCGGCCGAGACAAACTGCTGGAGAGCCGACATCCCGTGGGAGGCGTCCTCGGCCACGACGTAGAGCTCAACCCGGTTGCAGGTGGAGACGATCACCGCCTCCGAGAGCCCCGGGCATTTGGAGAGCGCAAGCGCGCGGGCGCCGAGCTCCCCGTCGGGAATGGCGAACCGCTCGCGCAACTCCACCGGAGCGGTCTGATGACTCAATCCCAAGCAAAGAATTTCCATGGCTCAGGGCTGGGGTGAGTCCGCGATGAAATGGAGTCCCCAGAGCGTGCTCAGCACCACAAGAAACGCGCAGGCTGAAAGCCATGCCACACGGCGCCCGGAAACCTTGTGGAGAAAAATCGCCACTAAAAGCCCGGCGTAAAGAAGCCAAACCCCGCTGGACCAAAGGATTTTAATCCACTGGGATTGGATCTCCCCGATGGCGAACCCGGCGCCCAGGCCAACGCTCAGCAGGGCGAACCCTGCGAGAAGAAGGCGGCGGTTGGCCACGCCCAGATCGCGGATCGGAGGCAGGTGATAAAAAATGGAATGGAGATTGTGGGATTTGAGCTGGCGCTCCTGTGCCAGGTACATCACACCGGCGACACAGGCCAAAGCGAAGGCACCGTAGGCGATGATCGAAAGCGCCGCATGCAGTTCCAGCCAGGTGTTGTGGGTGAGCTTCGCCCTTGAGGGCAAATCCAGCCATGGCACCAACAAAAGCGCCGCGATCTGAAGAAAGAAGACGAGGGGCGAGGTGAACGCGCCCATCAAGGAGAGCCGATAAGTCGGCCCGGTGAGCAAATACAACAGCACCATCGACCAACTCAGAAAGATCAGGACCTCAAAGAGGTTGCTCAAAGGACAGCGCCCCAACCTTTGCCCGCGCAGATAGAGAAAGGCGCTCTGGAACGCGAACCCGGTGAGGATCGCAAAGAAGTTCAGAGGCGAATGGCGGTACACCCGGGCACCCAGGGCGTGCATGGTGTATGCGAAGCCAAACAGAAAACAGAAGGTGGAG
The DNA here is from genome assembly GCA_945860355.1 of Chthoniobacter flavus. Classification (GTDB taxonomy): domain Bacteria; phylum Verrucomicrobiota; class Verrucomicrobiia; order Chthoniobacterales; family Chthoniobacteraceae; genus CAIURC01. The sequence continues at coordinate 6,089 of CAMARB010000142.1, forward strand.
ATGATCAGCAGCAGACGATCCATCGGGGTGGGCCAGATTACGTATCGAAAAGCCAATTGCAAACCGTTGCTGAGCCGCTTTGGGAACCCAGACGAGCCTAGGCAAATGCACTCTCATGAAGGAACAAGAGCCGGCCCAAGCGACGTCCTCCCCAGCCACTCTGCGCGCGGTTTGACCCGAAACAAAAAAGCGGAGGCCGAGGACATCGCGGTCCCCGGCCCCCTCTGATTTTGAGGTTTTTAAACCGGCGCCCAACGGAGCGCCTTGGTTTTTAGGAGGGCAAATCCGTCACGGCGCCGAGGCTGGCGCTGGTGACTGTGCGCGCGTATTTGGCCAAAACGCCTCGGGTGTACCGGGGCTTGGGGGCCTTCCATTTCGCCAGGCGCTTGGAGAGGTCTTCCTTGCTGATCTCCAAGTTCAGCGTGCGCTGAGTGGCGTCGATGGTGATCGGGTCCCCGTTTTTGACGACCGCCAAAGGCCCGCCCAGGGCGGCCTCAGGGGTGATGTGGCCCACGACAAAACCGTGGGAGCCGCCGCTAAACCGGCCGTCGGTGATCAGCGCCACGTCTTTTCCGAGGCCCTTGCCCATGACCGCGCTGGTGGGGGAAAGCATCTCGCGCATTCCCGGCCCGCCCACAGGCCCCTCGTGCCGGATCACAATCACGTGCCCCTTTTTCACCCGGCCGTCCAGAATGGCTGCCAAAGCGTCCTGTTCGTTTTCGAAGACGATCGCCTTGCCCGAGAACGCCAGCCCCTCTTTGCCGCTGATCTTTGCGACCGCGCCTCCGGGCGCCAGGTTCCCGTAAAGGATGACCAAGTGACTCTCGGATTTGATGGGGTTGCTGAAAGGCCGGATGATGTCCTGGCCCTTCGGGTAGGGCTTCACCCGGCGCAAATTCTCCGCCACGGTTTTGCCCGTGACGGTCAAGCAATCCCCGTGGAGGAGGCCTTCCTCCAGAAGCATTTTCATGAGAGGCGTCTGCCCGCCGATGGCCACCAGTTCGCTCATCAAATAACGGCCGCTGGGTTTCAGGTCGGCAAGCACGGGCACGCGTTTGCCGATCCGCGTGAAATCATCGAGCTCCAGCTTCACGCCCGCGGCATTCGCGATGCCCAGCAGATGCAGCACCGCATTGGTGGAGCCGCCCAGCGCAATCGTCACCGTGATGGCGTTCTCAAACGCCTTCTTGGTCATGATGTCCAGAGGACGGATCCCGCGTTTGATCAACTCGAGCACCGCGGCGCCCGCGGCGCGCGCATCCTGCGCTTTGGCGGGGGAAACCGCGTTTTGAGAGGAGCTGTTGGGCAAACTCATCCCCAGAGCCTCGATGGCACTGGCCATGGTGTTGGCGGTGTACATCCCGCCGCAGGATCCCGCGCCCGGAATCGCCTGCTCCTCGATAAGCGCGAGTTCGCGTTCGTCGATTTGTTGATTGGCGTATTGACCCACCGCTTCAAAGCAGGAAACCACGTCCAGGTTGCGACCCACGAACTGCTCCCGGCGCTCCTTGCGCAGCCGTTTTTCGGCCAAAACACCGGTGATGCAGCCGGGCAAAATCGTTCCGCCGTAAACAAACACACTCGGCCGGTTGAGCCGCGCCATGGCGATCAGACAGCCGGGCATGTTTTTGTCGCAACCGCCAATCGCCACCAACCCGTCAAACCCCTGACAGCCCATCACCGTCTCAATCGAGTCGGCGATCACCTCGCGCGACACCATCGAATACTTCATCCCCTCGGTGCCCATGGAGATCCCGTCCGAAATCGTGATGGTCCCGAAAATCACGCCCTTGCCACCGTCGCCGTTGACCCCCGCCTCCGCCTGCCGCGCCAGCTGATCGATGTGCATGTTGCAGGGCGTCACCATGCTCCACGTGGAGGCGATCCCGACCTGGGATTTCCGGAAGTCCTCCCGGGCGAATCCGACTGCATGCAACATGGCGCGGCTGGCGGCGCGCTCATACCCGTCCACAACCAGAGAAGAATGGGCGCGATGTTGGGAGGACACGTTTTTCCTGCCAGCGCCTTTCTTGGCGGCAGGTTTCGGGGTGGGTTGGCTCATATTGGAAAAAGCCCGGGAACGTAGCCAATGAACCCACCGGAAGCAAGCAGGGCTCACGCATCTAAAAAAGCGCGAGCACCCGCAGCGGGGCTCGATCTGATGCCGGAGGCATCCCAGAAAGTAGCCGACGGTTGAGCGAAGCTACACCGCCGGAAGGCAGCCCCCCCCCGGGACGGCACCCCGGCAGGGCGTGCCAGACACCACCCGGGGAACAAATCCTCTGCCACCCCTCTGCGGGGTGGGCTTTTTTGGGGACCGCGCTCCAGTGGTGTCGCTGCGCTCCACCTGCGGCTACTCTCTCTTTTCCCCCAGGGAACAATGCATCCGCTCTGCCAAGCACCCTGAGAACTTGTGCGTCCCCTCCAAGGGCGGATTGCCCAGGCGCAGCGCGCTAGTGATCCTCCGCCGTGATCCGGAAAACCTCCTCCAGCGAGGTGATCCCCTCCCGCGCTTTCTCGATCCCCACCCTGCGCAGGGTCCGCATACCTTCGTTCACCGCCTGCGCCTTGATCACCGCCGCCGATGACCTCTTGATGATCAGCCGTCGAATCGCCTCGGAAATCGGCAAAACCTCGATAATCGCCGCCCGCCCGGAATACCCCCGGCGTTTGCAGCGGTCGCATCCGGCCCCCTGATAAAACACCGAGCCCGCCTCCTCGGGAATGCCCAGCTTCTCGAGCAACTCCGGAGCGGGCACGAACTCTTCCCGGCAATTGGAGCACACGCGCCGCACGAGACGCTGGGCGCAGGTCAAAAGCACGGAGGAAGCGATCAGGAACGGCTCAATGCCCATGTCATCGAGCCGGGTGATCGCTCCGGCGGCGTCGTTGGTGTGCAGCGTGGAAAGCACCTGATGCCCCGTCAGAGCGGCTTTCACGGCGATATCGGCCGTCTCATGGTCGCGGATTTCGCCAATCATCACGATGTCCGGGTCCTGCCGGAGGATCGAGCGGAGCGCCTCGGCGAATCCCAGGCCGATCTCGGATTTGACGGCCACCTGGTTGACCCCGGCAAGCTGGTATTCAATCGGGTCCTCGACGGTGACAATGTTGTATTCCGGGCTGTTGAGCTCGCCGAGCACCGAGTAGAGCGTGGTGGTTTTGCCCGAACCGGTGGGCCCCGTCACCAAGATCATGCCGTGCGGCGCGTCCACCGCCTTCTTGAAGTTGGCGTAGGTGTGTTCATCCATCCCCAACTGGCTGATGCTCCCACTCAGCGCGCCCTTGTCCAGAATCCGGATCACCACTTTTTCCCCGTAAATGGTGGGCAAAATCGACACCCGCAGATCCACCTCCTGGCTCGACACGCGGATGCGGAACCGGCCGTCCTGGGGGAGGCGCCGCTCGGAGATGTCGAGCCCGGCCAGGATCTTGATCCGCGAAGCGATGGGCAGCTGAAGGGCCTTCGGAGGCGCGCCGGCCTCGATCAGGTTGCCATCGATCCGGTAGCGCAGCTTGATGGACTTCTCAAAGGGCTCGATGTGGATATCCGAGGCTTTTTCCTTGAGCGCCTGGACCAGCATCAAATTGACGATTTTGACCACCGGCGCGTCCTCGCTGGCCACGGCCAGACGATCCAAGTCGATGTCTTCGCCCTTGAGTTTGACCTCCTCCACGGCGTCGGCCTGTTGGGCGACATCCTTGAGCACCTGGTCCATGCTGGCGGCCGACGAGCCGACCCCGCTGAGCGTCTCGGCGACCGCCCGTTCGGTGGCGATCATGGGGACAATCTCCAGCTTGGTGCGGTGACGTAAATCGTCCAGCGCCAGCACGTTGAGAGGATCCGCCATGGCCACAAAGAGCTTCCGGCCCAGCTTGCAGATGGGCGAGAGCTTGTAAGCACGGGCCATTTCCCTGGGCACCAATCCCAGCACCTCCTCTGGCACGCGCACCTTGGAAAGGTTCACCGGCGCGGTGTCCAAACAGCGTCCCATGGAAATCACCATGTCCTGCTCGGTCACATATTTCTTGTCCGTGAGCAGCTTCAGCAACCGGCCGCCCTGCTTTTTCTGGACGTCCAGCACCTCCGCCAGCTGAGCGG
>CAMARB010000143.1 GCA_945860355.1 Chthoniobacter flavus
CTCCAGGAGCCGGGCGAGGATGTCATGGAGCTGCTCGTGGGAGCGGCCCTCGCCGCAAAGGTCGGGAAACACGAGGCGTTCCGTCGTGCCGTTGCCTCCGATGCAGGGAATCCGGCACAACAGGGCGTCCCCGGCCACCTGTCCCGGCACCGAGCTGGCATCGAGCTGAAACACCAGTTTATGCCGGGCCATGATCCGAAGGTACCGCGGATACGGCTGGCGGCCCTCCAGCACCCGCAACATCCCTTCGCTGTAAGGCAGGCTGGAGAGCATTCTGCGGCCGGACCAACCGCCCAGGTTGCTCACCGTCACCGGCTCCTGCATCGCCTCCGCCATATACCGCACCAGCATCAGCGCCGCGAGATGGTTGCGCGAGGGGGTGTTAAACTCCCGGGTCCCGATGAAAATCCCGCGCCGCTGAAGAATCGGGTAGGTCATGTCCCAGCGCTCGTCCTCGATGGGATAAGGCGTGGGAATGAACTCCACGCTGCGCGCCCCGCAGGCCTGGAAAAAAGGGACGAGGTCGGGCGTCGTGGCCAGGGCCCCGTCCGCGCGCTCGCAGATCTCCCGGAAGAGACGGAACTTGGCGGGTTTGGCCATCAACTCGGCCATTTGAAACGAGCCGGCCTCTTTCAGAGCCACCACCACCGTTTTGCCCGCCCGCCGCAGTTCATGGAGGGCCTGCCGACACGCCTTCAGATCGTTCCGGATCAACAGTAACACGTGCTTGCAGTCGGCCGGGATGGCCGTGTCTTTGCGGTAAAAAGCGCCTCCGGTGCAGGCCGCGAATCCGTGATAGTTGACGGGCGCATGCGCCTTCTCGTCCGGCGCACCGGCGAAGTCTGGGAAATGCTGCTGAGGATCGTTTCCCCCGGGATTCAGGACGGCGAGTTTCATTCCCGCCTATAGAGCCCAAAAGGGCCAGCCGGGGCAAGGTGCAGCCGATGCTTGGACTGAAGAGCGCGAAGGAGTCAGTCACAGCCAGGATGGCTAATTTGAGAACGCAGGGGCGAGAATGATCCTTCAGTGAGCGCCATTCGGGACACGACCCGGTTGCACTGCGCCAATCGGCTTCAGCGGGTCCCGGATTCTGCGGGTTTCGAATTCCGGGAATCACCGGCGCCAGCCGTGGCCGTGGACCCTCTTGCGGGAGGCGCCACCCGTTGCAGAAACCGCCTGAACAGGTTGGGCTCCGGGGCAGCGGGCGCGGGAGGCGTTTTGGCGGTCCGCGCCGGGACCGAAGCCGCTGTGGAACTCCGGTCACTCGGCGGCGAGCCCTTCCCAGGCGGCGGAGCCTTCGTCCGCGCACGCCGGACTTGAGTCGGCGGGGACGGCCGCGATTCGGCCACCGCGTTCTCCCGGGTCGGGGCCGGCTGAGCAGGGGCCGACCTTTTCACGACGGCTGCCGGGGAATCGGTTGCCGCGGAATTCCCGAACCCCTCGGGCACGGTGACTTCGCCCAGGCCCGCCGTCACGGAGAGTTCCCCCAGCGCATCGCCCCGGGCTCCGCGGCAGACGACCCTCCAGACCGGGACGGCTTTGTGAGGATCCTTGCAGAGCTTGTAGTTGAGCGACTGAACAGAAACCCCCAGCGCTCGGGCGTAATCGCGGGCGAGGACGGCAACCGCATCGGAGTCAACCCGGGCCGGCTCGGGTCCCAAAACGTCCCCGGGGCCGATCCGGGTGGCGAACTGGGAGACCTCGCGGATGGCGACAATCTCGCGGTCGGCCACCACGTATTCCCGGAAGCCGTTTTCCGCGGTGGGATCGTAGGTGAGAAAATGCCAGCGGTCCGGGGCGCCCCCCTCCTCGTGGGCCTCGGCCTGGGCGAGCCGGGCGGCCTCTTGTTTGGGCAGGACCTGGAGAGCTTCAAGGGCCGTCTGGGGCGGTTGCGCCCAGAGCGCAGCGGGGAGAGCAACCGACAGAAAGAGTCTTTTCATTCCCCCCCGCATCGCAGAAGGCCCATTGGAGCCGCTGGCACCTAGCCCTCGGGCGGGGTCCCGCCCCTCACCGGGTGTAACACTTGGTTTTAGGCGCAATCGGAATTTCGTTAAGAGTTTTCCCTCATCGGAGTGCGCGCGCAGCGCTGAACCCTCACCGACACCCTTCTATTTTGATCCCTATGATTCCCGGAATGAGAAGAAACAGTAACGGCTTCACCCTGACCGAGCTGCTCATCACAATCGCGGTCATTGGGGTTCTCATGGCTCTGCTGTTTCCCGTGCTCAGCGGTTCACGACAGAAAGGGGAAGCCGCCTCCTGCATCAATAACCTGCGGCAGATTTATACGGCGGCCGCCCAGTATGAGGCCGACAACGACGGTTATCTGCCCCTGCCGTTCCGGCGCTCCGGGGACCCTGCCAAGGATTTCACTGGGAGCCCGTTGGAGGAATGGACCGACAAACTGCCGCCCTACCTGGGTATGAAATCGATGAGAGCACTCATCAACGTTGTTCCCACATCCAAGCCGACAAGCCCTCTGATCTGCCCGACTCAATACCGGCTCAAAACCCAGATGGTCACCTACTCCCAGAACCACAATCTGGGTGGGGAAAACATGTTATCCTCCCGGCTGCAGTATCCCATCAAACGCAGCATGGTGCTCTCGCAGGAGGGGGCGGCCAACCGGCTGCCGATCCGCGGCTCGACGGTTCCCTACTTCATGGACGGCTGGTTCTACGAATCGGTCGGACGTTACACCACCTGGCGCAACATGCAGCACACGGCGGGCGCCAATTCCTATCCCCACGACGGCTGCGCCCACGTGTGTTTCCTGGACGGCCATATCGAGGCCACACGTGTCACCGAATGGCTCTGGAAAGATGTCTCAAAAAATCGACCCGTGGTCGCCGGGACAGGCCTCACACCCTGGTAACCCCCCGCCACCCGTGCGGGAGCCTCCTCCTCCCCACCGGGGGCCGCTCAGGAGTTCCGCATCCGGAGAAAGAACTGCTCTTTCTCGTAACGCACAATCGTGTCGAGCACGAGCCCGCAAACGAGGCTCAAGGCCGAGAGGATGCCCAAACCCGTGGCCAGAATCGCCAGGGGCAGATGATGCACGTATTTGAACCGCAGATAGTCGAGAACGGGCAAAGTGCCGGCCAGAGCCGACAGGAGGAGAAGGAAGGCGCTCACCGAGGAAAAAAACAGCAGGGGCCGGAAATCCTTCACCACCAGCACAATGGTGCGCAGCACCCGGAACCCGTCCCGGAACGTGTTGAGCTTGGAAAATGAGCCTTCCGGCCGGCTGCGGAACTGGATCTCCACGTCCCGCTGCACGAAACCCTTGTCGATGGTCTGGGTGGCCAGCTCCGTTTCCACCTCGAACCCGGTCGAAAGCAGCGGGATGTTTCGGTAGAAGGTCTTGGTGAAAAGCCGGTAACCCGAAAACAGATCCCCCACCGGAGTCCGGAAAACTTGGGCGATGGACCAGGACAACAGTTCGTTCGCCTTGGTGTGGGAGCTTTTGAATGCGGCGGCCTGGTCGCTACGCCGCGCGCCGACCACGGTGTCGCCGCCGTGTTTTTCCAGGGTTTCCAGGAGCTTCGGAGCCTCCTCGGCCGGGTAGGTGTCATCGCCGTCCACCATGATCAGCAGATCGCTGTGCGTCTCGCGGAAGAGGCGTTGAACGGCGTAGCCTTTGCCCTTGCGCGTCTCGGCCACCACCTCGGCACCAGCCGCCCGCGCCACCTCCGCCGTGTTGTCCGTGCTCGCATTGTCGATGACCAAAATCCGCGCCTCGGGAAATGAGCGGCGGAAATCAGACACGACTTTTCCAATGGCAACAGATTCGTTGTAGCAGGGAATGCCAATGGTCAGGGAGGCGGGTGGTTTCATGTCCAAATATCGGTTTTCCAGAAAAACAGGGGGCGCCTTGGATGACCATCATTTACTGAGGAGCGGAGCCCCCTTCTTGAGACGACGCCCGGTGCAAGCGGGGCAGCAGGCGGCGCCCCGTCCAAGTCAAAAGACGCTCCAAAAGAACGCCCCCCAAAAGCAGTCCAAACCCCAGGAGCAGCGAGTGCAGAAAGAGGAGCACCGCGCTGTATCTCTCAATGGAGAAGGAATGCACGATGGCCACGGTCAATCCCGCTCCCAGGGAAAATGCCACGCCCACGCACCCAAACCCCAAAAACCGCCGCAAGTCCCGCAAACGGCCTCCGCAGCACAGGCCCAAAAAGGGGATCCCGAGAATGATCGGCCCCAGAGCCCAGGCCGCCGCTTTGAGCATGGGCACCCCGTATTTCTTGTGGGTCTTTGGCCCGACGGGACAGGTCCGGTGTTCTGCCGGCGCGGCGCTCTGAGCCTTCTGCAACCGGGTGCGGTAATCCTCAAGCGCCGCCTCGAGCCAGGGGGGGCTGCCGGGGTTGGGCTGGGGATGAGCCAGCCAGGCTTGGCTCCCCGTGTATTCATACTCTCTGCGCTGACGAAAGCTGGCCCGAAAAAGCTGCTTATGCTCCGGACGATAAAGGCGCAGGAGCTCCCCGCCCCATTTTGCGGCGAAATCCCAGGGCCGCGCCCGAAGGCTGCGGAAATACAGCCCGAGGAGATAAACCCGGCGCGACTCGACGGTGTCGGGCGCCACGGGCAACGACTGGAAAACATCCGACTCGTACAGGATAAAGTCCGGGTTGAATCCCAAGCTGAAATAAGGCGGCACCCGACTCCCCTCTCGGGCGACCTCAAGGGCAATTCCGAGGCGGCAAGCAAACTCCCTCTCGCGAGGGTCCAATGCGCCGCGCTCAAACTCCGCCACGATTTTGTCGGCATGGACGGAGACCAATGTCTGCGGCAGGAACAAACGGGCGAACTGATCCGGCTTCCAGTGGAGCGCCCGCGGGAGAGCCCCATTCAAGATCCAGACAATCCCCCCCCCCAGAACGATTGCGGCTGCCAGCGACAGGCGGAATCGCCGAGCGGTTCGCAGGAAAAAGCAGCCCGCCAGCACCGCCGGAGCCACCAAGGAGGCAAAACTCCAACTCGGTTTCAGGCTCAAAACCACGGCATCCAGGCCCAGCGCCAGCCCCCCGAGCCCCGCCACAACCCAGCCTCGACCTTCTCCCTCCAAAACACGCCGCACACAGGCATAGAGCGCAGCGAGATGCGCTAATGCAAAAAAAGGGAAAATGGCTTCGGGCCGGAGGGAATGCTCAAAGACAATCAACTCCGCGCCTAACAGGTAAACAGCCAGGGCCGCCAGCCCGATGAGGGGCGCCAGCCACGCCCGGCAAAAGCCTGGCGGCAACAAGCGCACACCACCGCGCCAAAGCATCCACCAGAGCAGGCCGGAGCCCAGCCCAAGCACATGCTGGCAGAGCGGAATCGCGGAAAAACTTCCCGTGGTTTTGAGAAGCACCGCGACAAACAGAGGATAAAACAGGGACCTTCCGTGGGTTTGTTGGAAGACGCCCGACCTCAGCCAGGTCAGTCCCGGGTTGAGGTAGCCGTAAGTGTCCGGGTCAGCAAAGGGCACCGCAGGCAGGGTGAACCGGAGCCAGGCCGCGAACGCCAAAAGGCAGCCCAAGGCAACCCAGGTCAGCCAGGAACGAATCCCGCGAAACCGAGCTTCCGACACGGAATCCAACGGAGGAACTGCGCTGCGATTGGTTTGAGCTGCAATCAATCAACCTCCCGGGGGAATTTCCGCGGACTTTTCCGTCAAAAACACGACGAAAAAACGCCGTTTACCCCTGCTGGAACTCCTGGATGGTCTTCACATGCAGCCCGTGCTCGCGCAGGGCCCGGATCCCCTCGGCGCTGGCGCGCGCCGCCCGCAGGGTCGTCATGATGGGCAACCGATTGGCCGCCGCCGTGCTGCGGATCTTCACCTCGTCCTCGCGCGGAGACTTGCCGGCGGGCGTGTTGATGATCAACGCGAGCTCGCCGTTTTTGATCATGTCCAGCGCGTTGGGTCGGCCTTCGCTCAGCTTGAAGAGCTTGTGCACGGCCACACCCGCCGCCTTCAGCGCCGCCGCCGTGCCGCTGGTGGCGTAAATCACAAAACCCAGGTCCGCGAACTCCTTGGCAATCTCGCCGATGGCCGATTTGTCGCTGTCCTTCACGCTGATGAACACGTTGCCCTTGGTCGGCAGGGGCGGTTGCGCCGCCATCTGCGCCTTCGCGTACGCCAACCCGATGTTGCGATCGATCCCCATCACCTCGCCCGTGCTCTTCATCTCCGGCCCGAGCACGATGTCGATCCCGGGGAACCGCACAAACGGGAACACCGCTTCCTTCACCGAATAATGGGTCGGCGAAACCTCGGCGGTAAAACCGAGCTCGCGCAGGCTCTGGCCGGCCATCACCTTGGCGGCGAGTTTGGCCAGCGGCACCCCGATGGACTTGCTCACAAACGGCACCGTGCGGCTCGCGCGCGGGTTGACCTCCAGCACGTATACCTGCTCGTCTTTGACGGCAAACTGCACGTTCATCAGGCCGCGCACGTTCAACTCCCGCGCCATGGCCTTGGTCGCCCGGCTGATCTCCTGACGCACAGCCTCGCTCAGGCTAAAGGAGGGAATCACGCAGGCGCTGTCGCCGGAGTGGATCCCGGCCTGCTCGATATGCTCCATGATCGCCCCGATCACCGCGGTCTCACCGTCGGCGATGCAATCCACGTCCACCTCCGTGGCGTCCTCAAGGAAATGATCCACCAGCACCGGACGCTCCGGGCTGGCCTCCACGGCCGTGCGGATGTAACGCCGCAGATCCGCCTCGTTGTGCACCAGCTCCATGGCGCGCCCGCCCAGCACAAACGAGGGCCGGACCAGCACCGGGTACCCGATGCGCGCCGCCACCGCCACCGCCTCCTCCTCGTCGGTCGCCGTGCCTCCGGGCGTTTGGCGGATCCCGAGTTTGTCGAGCATCGCCGCGAAAAGTTTCCGGTCCTCGGCCACCTCGATACTCTGGGGCGAGGTGCCGATGATGGGCACCCCGGCCGCCTGCAGACCGGCCGCCAGGTTCAAAGGGGTCTGTCCCCCAAACTGAACGATCACCCCGTGCAGGTTCTCCTTTTCCTGCTCGCAGATGTTGAGCACGTCCTCGAGGGTCAACGGCTCAAAGTAAAGTTTGTCGCTCGTGTCGTAGTCGGTCGAAACGGTCTCCGGGTTGGAATTGACCATGATGGTCTCGTACCCCTCCTCCTTCAGCGCAAACGCCGCGTGCACGCAGCAGTAGTCGAACTCGATGCCCTGCCCGATCCGGTTCGGCCCGCCGCCCAGGATGATCACCTTGCGCCGCCCGCTGTCGCGCCGCTCGTTTTCGTCGCCGTAGGTGGAGTAATAATAAGGCGTGTACGCCTCGAACTCCGCCGCACACGTGTCCACCAGCCGGTAGGTGGGCTGGATCCCGAGACTCGTCCGGTGCGCCCGCACCTCGGCGTCCGTCAGATCCAGGATCGCGGCCAGTTGCCGGTCGGAGAACCCGAATTTCTTGGCGCGCAACAGCCGGGCGGCCGGGAGCAGGTTGCGGAGGTATTCCGCCCGTTTTTCCCCGGCCTGCGGGGTCTCGGTTTCGCCGAGCATCGCCTTGTGGATGTCGGCAAGGAAAAGGGCCTCCTCGGTGACCAACTGCTCGATCTGCACCAAAAACCAGCGGTCGATCTTGGTGAGCTCAAACACCTGTTCCACGCTCATCCCGGCCCGGAACGCGTCCCGCAGATAAAAAACGCGCTCGGCGTTGGGCACGACCAGCTTGTGGGAGATGAGCTCCACCTCTTCGTCGCTAAATTCCCAGTGAAACACGCCCGACTCCGGCTCGAACACCTCGTCGGCCTCGATGAAATCCGCCCCGTCGGCGCCGAGCCCGAAGCGTTTGACCTCGAGGGACCGCAGCGCCTTCTGGAAACTCTCCTTGAACGTGCGCCCGATCGCCATGGCTTCGCCCACGCTTTTCATCTGGGTGGTGAGCGTCGCGTCCGCCTGCGGGAATTTCTCGAAGGTGAACCGGGGCACCTTCACCACCACGTAGTCGATGGTCGGCTCGAAACTCGCCGGGGTTTCCCGGGTGATGTCGTTGCGCACCTCGTCGAGCGTGTAGCCCACCGCCAGTTTGGCCGCGATTTTCGCAATCGGGAACCCGGTGGCCTTGCTCGCCAGCGCCGAACTCCGCGACACCCGCGGGTTCATCTCAATGACAATCATCCGGCCGTTGGCAGGGTTCACGGAAAACTGGATGTTCGATCCGCCTGTCTCCACGCCAATCTCGCGGATCACCGCAAACGAGGCGTCCCGCATGAGCTGGTATTCCTTGTCGGTGAGCGTCTGGGCCGGCGCCACGGTGATGGAATCCCCGGTGTGAACCCCCATCGGGTCGAGGTTTTCGATGGAACAGACAATCACGCAGTTGTCGTTGCGGTCCCGCATGACCTCCATCTCGTATTCCTTCCACCCGAGCAGGCTCTCCTCGACCAACACCTCCGAGACCGGGGAAAGATCCAGGCCCCGGGCCACAATGGTCTCGAACTCCTCGCGGTTGTAGGCGATCCCGCCGCCAGACCCGCCCAGGGTGAACGCGGGCCGGATGATGAGCGGCATGGAGCCGATCTCCTGCATGACCTTCCGGGCTTCCTCCATCGTGTGAGCTGTGCCCGAGCGAGGCATGTCCAGGCCGATCTTGATCATGGCCTCCTTAAACGCCTGACGGTCTTCCCCCTTGTGGATCGCCGCCGCGTTGGCGCCGATCATCCGCACGCCGTGTTTGGCCAAAACGCCGCTCTCGTAGAGTTTCATCGCGCAGTTGAGCGCGGTCTGCCCCCCCAGCGTGGGCAACAATGCGTCGGGTTTTTCGCGTTCGATGATCTTTTCCACCACCTCGGGCGTGATCGGCTCGATGTAGGTGCGATCCGCGAACTCCGGGTCGGTCATGATCGTGGCCGGGTTGGAGTTGACCAGGATCACCGAGTAACCCTCCTCCCGCAGCGCTTTGCACGCCTGCACCCCGGAGTAATCAAACTCGCAGCCTTGACCGATGACAATGGGCCCGGAACCGATCAGCAGGATTTTATGGAGCGAAGTGTCTTTAGGCATGTGGGATAGGGTGGTTTTTTCCGCCAAACGGCCGCTTTCAGGCCCCGCCGGAAACGCTCTTAAAGCGTCCCGAGGCAAGGAGCCCGAGGCAAAAGTGCGCAGGTTCTAGCAGACCCCCTCTTCCCGGGCAAATGGGGAATCGCCCCGTTTTTCGCGGTCCAGCGGCGCCTTCCCCTGTGCCGCCCTCCCGCGCTTTAGATTTTCCCTGTGAGACCCAGAGGCCCGGCCGGCACACGCAGACGACCTCTCACCCATCTCCAACAAACTGGGCGCCGAGGTTCACAAACATTCGTGCGCCCCCACCACGCGCGGTTGCAGTTCATGGTGCTTTGCTGATTGGGACGATCGCTGCGCTGAGGATGTCCGCGAATGGTCCCGGCACCGCGCCATCGCCGAATCCGTGAAAGCCGCTATCGCCGCCGTCTGGCGGGTAGTAGTGAAGCCCGCCACACTCGAAGCAGATGACGAACTCGTGCGACTGGCCGCTCAGGACCGCGCGGAGACCGTGGCGTGGGTTGAAGCACGATGAATAGGAGAAGCGCCAAGCGGCCAAGCTGGCGTGCAACACCTCCGCAAGGCGGCTACGAAGCGCGGCGTCGGAGACGGTGGTTTGGCCAAGCACTCGATAACCGTGAAAGCCCGATTCGGGCGGCGGCGGATGAAGGCGCGAGGGGTCGAGTGACATCAGCACGAGGGAAGAGTCGGATAAAATGGCGCGAAATGCCGCGTCGGGAAGCTGGTTCGCCTGAAGCTTGCCGCGCGCTCTCTCGCGCGTCTCCAGCCAGTTCAAAACGAAGCCCGAGCCGACAAAAAGGGCGACGCACGCGCCGAGAATAAGCAGGCCAATCTTGGGCTTTCGTTTCACGGAGGACGCGAGGAAACGTCTAACGTTTGACATGAGCGGTGGCCTGACGGCGCAGACGGCAGGGCATCCGCTCGGTGGAGTGGTTGAACGAAGCCGCTGGCGCGGCGGTAATGGGTAGCCTCGCTGATTCGGGCGAGGGTGAGGGCAAAAACATCGGAGCAAAAAGCGGGGCCCAGCCACCAGGCTGGACCCCTTATGAATATTCAAGCCAAGCCTTACCAAGACTATCTC
>CAMARB010000144.1 GCA_945860355.1 Chthoniobacter flavus
ACGGGATCATCCTGGTCACGGGCCCCACCGGCTCGGGCAAGTCCACCTCCCTCTACTCCTTTCTTTCCAGCATCAACGCCGTCTCGCGCCGGATCATCACCGTCGAGGAGCCCGTCGAATACCGGCTTCCGGGGGTGTCCCAGATCGACGTGAAACCCGAAATCGGGCTCACCTTCGCCAACGGACTCCGGGCCATCCTGCGCCAGGACCCCAACATCGTGATGGTCGGCGAAATCCGCGACTTTGAAACCGCCGAGATTTCCATTCGCGCGGCCATGACGGGTCACTTGGTTTTTTCAACGCTCCACACCAACGACGCCGTGAGCGGCATCACCCGGCTTCTGGACATGGGCATCGAGCCGTTCCTGCTGGCCAGCGTGGTGCGCGCATTCATCGCGCAGCGCCTTGTTCGGACGATCTGTAGCCACTGCAAGGAGATCGCCACCTATCCGCTGGAATATCTTCAGGAGATCGGGGCGCCGATGCCCCATGACACCCAGTTTTATCGGGGCCGCGGTTGCGACCACTGTCGGCAGACGGGATATCAGGGCCGTGCGGCGATTTACGAGATTGTGCCCATCAACGAAAACCTGCGGCGGATGATTGTGCGGAAGGAAACCGGCACGGCGATGAAATCCCAGGCTGTGGCGGACGGGATGGGAACGCTCCGGCAGGACGGCTGGCGGCGGGTGATGGAGGGCAAAACCACCATCGAGGAGGTGGTGCGGGTCACCCAGCAGGACGAAAGCATCGCGGAAACGCCCTGACCGGAACGGACTCCCCGGAACCGCTCCAAATGAGCACCGCCCAACCCGGGCATCTCATCGATCCGGTGCACCGTTTTCTCTGACGAGCCCAATCGCCCCAGCGAAACGCAGCGTCGAATCCGCTACTCGCGTTGCGCCTCTTTCCCGTGGGCGCAGACGCAGGCGTATTCGAGAAACGCGCAATCGGGGCATTTAGCAAGGTTCAGATTAAACCGGTCATAAACCGCTTTCCCACCCGCCGCGGCTCTCACACTCACCGAAACCGTGTAGCCGCTCCCCTCGGGCAACGCATTGCGGGACACCAACTTGTCGGCTTCCTTCACCAATTCGAGTTTGGTGGGGTTCCGGCGATCCCCAGCGACCACGCCGATCGACTGACCGGTGAACTGGCTCGGCTTGAGCTCCTTGGTGAGGGCGATGATCTGCACCCTGCGATCTTTCCGGATGAGCAGCTCGAAATGGGAATCGAGCAAGTCCATCACACGGCCCCCGTTTGGACCTCCGCGGGCAACGTCAACAGCGGCGCCTTTTTCGGCCGCCATTCCCACGTTCAAACCGGCAAACATCAGTATGATTCCAAGAAACACCGATTTCATGAGGGGGAATGGAATTTTCATTGAGTAGGTCGGAGATAAGGGCCGTCGATTCGCCGTTGGACAGGCCCGGGAAACTCTCTCGGGAGACCAAGTTGTACGTTTCGCAGCCGACCGGCGAATGGGCTTATCCCACGACATGCCGGGGGACAAGGCTTGAGGAGAGCATGTGACAAGCACTCCAACCTTCTTCGGGCTTGATGGGACTGGTCGCGCGCCTATCCTTTCAAGCTCCTCTATCCCATGAAACCCCTCCCACTTACTCTCCTCTCTCCATTGATCACGGCCGGTGCGGTGGCACTTGCGGCGGACACCCAAGTCGCCCCCGTCCAACCCGGGGGAAAGCTCCCCGGCAAGGTTGCCATTCAGCTCGTCAAAGTGGTCGACGGGCTCGTTGATCCGGTCCACGTGACCGCCCCCAAAGACGGATCTGGCCGCCTCTTTGTCTGCGAAAGGCCCGGCGTGATCCGGATCGTCAAGGACGGCAAACTGCTCGACAAGCCCTTCCTCGACATCAAAGACAAAACGATCAGTTCATTCCTTGAAGAAGGCCTCTTCGGCATCGAGTTCCATCCCAAGTTCAAGGAGAACGGCCTCGTTTACGTCAGCTACGCCGATCTTTGGTTTAACGGCGCAACCCTGATCACCGAATACCGGGTTTCAAAAAACAACCCCAACAAGCTCGACCCCGAGAGCGCCAGGGTGATCATGCAGATTGATTTCCCCTACTGTAACCATCACGGCGGCAAGATGGTGTTCGGCCCGGACGGATACCTTTATGTGGGAGTGGGCGACGGCGGCTGGGAAGGCGACGTGATTAACGCGAGCCAAGATCTCCACACTTTCCTGGGGAAAATCCTCCGCATCGACGTCAACAGCAGCACCCCCGACCGCGCTTACAACATCCCCAAAGACAACCCGTTCCTCACCCCCCTCCAGCAGATGACACTTTTCGGGGTGAGCGAGCTGCAGTTCTCGAAGATCCATCCCAAGGCCAAACCCGAAATCTGGGCCTACGGGATCCGCAACCCGTGGACCTTCTCGTTTGATCGCAAGACGGGGGACCTTTACATCGCTGACATTGGTCAGAACCACTGGGAGGAGGTCAATTTCCAGCCGGCGCAGAGCAAAGGCGGCGAGAACTACGGCTGGAAGTTCATGGGTGGGAGCCACCCGTTCCCCATCGAATTGGAGGCCGGAGCGCCCCGCGTCGGGGTTCTGCCGGTGGCCGAATACAGCCACGTCGACCAGGGGATCTGTATCGTCGGTCTAGGCGTTTACCGGGGCAAAGATTTCCCGGCCTTGGACGGGGTCTACTTCAGCTCGGACTGGGGCAGCGGAAAGATTTGGGGGATGAAACGCGATGACGCGGGCAAATGGCAGATGCAGGAGTTGCTCGACCTGGACACGCCGCTGCGACCCACCAGCGGCGGCGAAGACGAGGACGGCAACATCTATCTCACCCACGCCACCGCCAACTACGGCGGCCCGGTGGATCCCTACCAAAGCGAGCGCGGCGCGCTCTGGAAGATCGTGCCGGCGGACAGCGTCCCCAAAGGCGCGGTGACCGCCCCTCTGCAAGCCAAGTAAGGCTCATCACGCCCCGCGGATTTTCTTTTTGAAAGTCCGCGGGGCTTTTTTTCCCCACTCATTTCCCCATGAAAACGCTCTCCATTCTTCCCGGTTTTTTCGCCTTCAGCCTCGCACTCAGCACCCAGGCGTTCGCCGCCGAACCCGCCGCCCAAGGGCATGCTCAGCATGCCGGGATGGGTTTAAAGAAAGAACTGATCGAGGGAATCACCCCCGAGGATTTTCTCAAGCTGGGCTCCAAACCGAAGAGCGTGGCGCTCGTCTTGGCGGCCGCGTTCACCGAGGCGAACTACGGGATGAACTTCAACGGTTACTCGCATGGCAAGGCGACTTACACCATTCCCGCCGGTTGGTCCGTGGATGTGACATTCATCAATCCCAGCCCCGTCCCCCACAGCCTCATTGTGGTGGAAAAAGAGATGGTGAAAAAAATGCAGCTGGGCGAACCCGCGTTCGCCGGAGCCTCCACGCCTTCCCCCATCACCGGGATGAGCACCGGGAAAGCCTCTTTTAGTTTCACCGCAGGCGAACCCGGAGATTACGTGTTTGCCTGCGGATTTCCGACCCACGCGGCCGGGGGCCACTGGGTGGCGCTCGAGGTCAGCGCCACGGCCACGGAGCCGACCCTGACTCTCGGGGACGGCCAGGTTCTCAAGGCGAAGTAAGTCAACCCCGGGGTCGGCAAACCCCGCAAAAAGCAGCGCCCCCCCTTCGGGATGCCCGGACCGGCATCCTGAAGGGGGGCTTTGCGTACCGAGCAAGCGCAGCCCGCTCAGGGCGCAGGTTTATTTGGGCTGCGCAACGGCGGCCGCGGACTTCATCCCGAACAGGGGCATGGATTTCTGGACGGATTTGAATACGCCCCAGCTCAGGGGGACCGCCACGACGAACCAGGCCAGACAGAGTTTCACCGTGCTCGATTTGTTGGTGTTCATGGGAGAGTTCAGTTAGCGCGCCGCGGCAGCGGGCTTGGCCAAGTCGGGCTGTGCGTCCGGCGGCGTGTAATGATGGCGGGGGTGAACCGGGCGGACCAGGAAGTTACACAGCGCGCCCAAAACCAGCAGGCCCGCCATGAGATACATCGTGACGTTGTAAGACTGGGCGACGGGCACCTGGTGCGCCTTCTGATATTCCGCAATATAGGTGATCAACTGCGGCCCCAGCACGGCCGCCATCGACCAGGCGGTGATCAAGCGTCCGTGGATCGCCCCCACCTGCATCGTGCCGAAGATGTCGCGGAGATAGGCGGGAATCGTCGAGAAGCCTCCGCCGTACATCGAGATGATCAGCGCGGTCACCAGGACAAAGAGCGCGACGTTTTGGATTTGTTGGGTCAACGGCACCAGGCTGTAGAGCGCCGCGCCCGCCAGGAAATAAAGGAAATACACGTTCTTACGGCCCGTGTAATCGCTGGTGCTCGACCAGAAAAAGCGGCCGCCCATGTTGAAGATGCTAAGAAAACCGGCAAAGCCGTCCCCCACAGCTTTGGGGACGCCGAACATGTTCTGACAAAGGTTGGAGGCCTGTCCCAGGATGCCGATCCCGGCGGTGACGTTGAGGCAGAGGACAGCCCAGAGCAGCCAAAACTGCGGAGTCTTGATCGCTTGATCGGCCGTCACGTGGGCGCTCGTCACCAGCTTCTTGGGCGCGGTCGACGGCACGTAACCCTCGGGCTTCCAATCCGGCGCGGGCACTCGGACCGTGAGGGAGCCGAACACCATGAAACAGAAGTAAATGGAGCCCATCACCAGGAACGACTCCATGACACCCGAGGACGAGGCGGATGCGAAGTGTTTCATGAGCTCGCTGCCGAAGGGCGCCCCGATCAGCGCGCCGCCGCCAAAACCCATGATGGCCATGCCCGTCGCCATTCCCGGCCGGTCCGGGAACCATTTCACCAGCGTGGACACCGGCGCGATGTAACCGAGGCCCAGCCCGATGCCTCCAATGAAACCGTATCCCAGCAGCACCAGCCAGAACTGGTGGAGTTTGATCCCAAGACTCGCGATCAGAAACCCGCCGCCCCAGCAGCAGGCGCTCACAAACATGGTTTTGCGCGGGCCATTGCGTTCCACCCATTTGCCGAACACGGCGGCGGAAAGCCCGAGCAAAATCAGCGCAGTGGAATAAAGCCAGCTGATCTGCGGAATCGTCCAATCCCCCGGCGCCGACTGGGTGACTCCCAGGATCCGAGTCAAAGGGACGTTAAAAACGCTGAATCCGTAAATTTCGCCGATGCAGAGATGCACGGCGAGAGCGGCCGGCGGCACCATCCAGCGTGAAAAGCCGGGTTGCGCGACGGAGTGGGCACGGTCGAGGAAATGCATGGTATGAAAATGGGAGGAACCCTCGGCCACCTTCGGGCGAGAGTCAGTCGTGGGATGCTGAGGGGCCGGTTAACGGGCGGAAGCGGATTCCGCCGCGGCGTTGAGCAACCCTTGAAAAGCCGCTTTCTCGTCGGGAGACGGCGCAATCGAGATCACCACAAACTTGCTGGTCGGGGTGTTGGAACGCTCAGCCACGCTGTCGATGGGAACCAGGACATTGGTCTCGGGGAAATACGTGGCCGTGCAGCCTCTGGGAATGTTGTAAGGCGCCACGATGAAATGCCGGGCCAGCCTTTGTTCCCCCACCCCGAAATGGCTCGTAAGGTCGACCGCCTGCCCCTGATGCAAGCCGGCCTCCTGGATGTCCTCGGGATTCATGAAAATCACCCGGCGCCCGTTGTAGATCCCGCGGTAGCGATCATCCAACCCGTAGATGTGGGTGTTGAATTGGTCGTGCGAGCGCATGGTCATCATGATGTAACGCCCGGGCGCAAGTTCGTTGCGGAGGATGGGATGCACAGTGAACTTCGCCTTCCCGACGCTGGTGTTGAACCGGCGCTCGTCCCGGACCGCGTTCGGCAAATAAAACACGTCTTTGGCGATCCGCTCGTTGAAGTTTTCAAACCCCGGGATCACCTGTTCGATGTGGTCACGGATACGGCCGTAGTCGGCGACGAGCCCCTTCCAATCCACCTGGCTGCGGCTCCCGAGGGTCGCCTGAGCCAAGCCCGCGACGATGGCCGGCTCGCTCAACAACTGGTCGCTGGCGGGCGGGATGGATCCGCGCGAAGGGTTCACGATCCCCATCGAGTCTTCCACCGTGACGAACTGTTCGCCGCGCTCCTGGCGATCGATCTCCAAGCGCCCCAGGCAGGGCAGGATCAGCGCGGTTTTTCCCGTGATGAGGTGCGAACGATTGAGCTTGGTGGCGACGTGCGCCGTCAACTCACAGCGCTGCAACGCTTTGGCTGTGTATTCGGTGTCGGGCGTGGCCGAGAGAAAATTGCCGCCCATTCCAATAAAGACCTTCACCTGCCCCTGGTGCATCCGCTTGATGGTTTCCACGGTGTCGGCTCCGTGCTCGCGGGGTGGTTCGAAACCAAACTCATTACCGAGCTTCTGGAGAAACTGTTCACTCATGCATTCCCAGATCCCCATCGTGCGGTCCCCTTGCACGTTGGAG
Source organism: Chthoniobacter flavus (assembly GCA_945860355.1). Lineage (GTDB taxonomy): Bacteria > Verrucomicrobiota > Verrucomicrobiia > Chthoniobacterales > Chthoniobacteraceae > CAIURC01. The sequence goes on from CAMARB010000144.1 coordinate 6,461, forward strand.
TGCCCGCGGACGGGGCACGGGCCCGCACCGGGCCGTCCTATGTTGCCGCCCAAAAAGAGAAAATTGAGGACCTGTTGGATCGTCCCCACCCCGTTTTTGTGCTGGGTGAGCCCCATTGCCCAACAACAGATGATCCGGCGCGCCTTCATCGCGATTTCCGCCGCCTGAAGGATCTGGGGCCGACTCAGGCCGCTGCTCTCCAAAATTTCCTCCCAGGAGGTGGCGCGCAGATCCGCCAGGAAATCGTCGAACCCCACGGTGTGCTCCCGGATAAACGCCAGGTCAAAAACGCTGCCCGGCTGCTGCTCCTCTTTGGCGAGCATCTCCTTCATCATGCCCTTGAAGAAAGCCATGTCCCCGTTGATGCGGACCGGCAGCCAGAGATCCGCGATCTTCGTGCCGCCCTCAAGCAGGGCCCCGGCGCCGCGCAACGGATTTTTGAAGTCCTGGGGGTTCATGAACCGCGAACTCCCCGCCTCGGGCAGCGGATTGATGGCAACCACCGTCGCGCCGGGCTTTCCGTTGCGGGAACGTTTTGCGCTCTGCAGGCTTGAGAGCATGCGCGGGTGGTTGGTGCCGGGATTTTGCCCAATAATGAAGATCGCATCGGCGAGCTCAAAATCCTCGAGTGTGACGCAGCCTTTGCCGATGCCGATCGCGTCGTTCATGGCGGCGCCGCTCGACTCGTGACACATGTTCGAGCAATCGGGCAGGTTGTTGGTCCCGAACTGGCGGACGAAAAGCTGCCAGAGAAACGCCGCTTCGTTGCTGGTTCTGCCGCTGGTGTAGAAGGAGGCTTCGTGGGGCGAGGCCAAGCCGTTGAGTTTGCCCGCGATGACTTGGAACGCCTCCCCCCACGAAACGCGTTCGTAATGGGTGCCCCCCTCGCGCTGAATCATCGGCGCCGTTAAGCGCCCCTGTTGGCCCAGGAAAAAATCGCTCCGCTCACGGAGTTCCGCGATGGAATGCTGACGGAAAAACTCGTCGGTGACGCGTTTGGTGGTGCCTTCATCCGCAATCGCTTTAGCCCCGTTCTCGCAGAACTCCGCCATGTGACGCCCGTCATCGGGACTCGGCCATGCGCAGCTCTGGCAATCGAACCCGTCCTTCTGGTTGACCTTCAGCAGCGCTTTTGCCCCCTGCACCACCCCCATCTCCCGGAAGGCGAACCGCATGGTCTGATAAACCGCAGGCAACCCCGCCGCCACCCCGTGGATCTTGCCGAATTGCGCGTCCGCAGCCTCCAAAGGCGGCTGCGCGCCACTGGTTGACTTCGGGTTCCTCAGGTCAATCGGATGCGCCTCCTCATGCGGCGTGGAGAAGTGGGGCGTTTGGATGGAATCGTTTTGCTTTTCAGGCATAGGAAAAGGGGGATGTCTGGGGGTAAATCTCGATTCGGACTGCCCGTGCTCGGTCCGGCTCGCCGCCGCCCGTTCCGGGGTGTCTCCGTCCCTGAAGGCAAAGCAGCCGACAAAGAATGGAGCGCGCATTTTATGAACGCTGCCGCACCCGGAGAGCAAGCGCCCTTGTCGGGCGGAGCCCGTGCGCTCAGGAAAGCCCCGGGGGGGAAATCCGCGCCCTCCCGGGGCGGCGCTTGAGGAAATTGCCAGCGGCCCACCGATCCGAGCGATCCGAGCGATCCGACCGATCCGACCAATAGGACGAATCCGCCCGGCATCGGGCAGGCCCCATCAACCAAAGTGCCGGTGGCGGGACTCGAACCCGCACGGTGCTTACGCACCAACGGATTTTAAGTCCGTTGCGTCTGCCATTTCGCCACACCGGCCAAAAACTCTCGTTTCAGGAGCTTAGCCCCCCAGCCGAGAAAACCTCGGCCCGTTCAAATGGCTCGGGAGCCCCCCGTCCGGCAAGTTCTTTGTGAGCGCGCACGCCCAGAGCGCCGCGGGGCACTTCTCAAGAACGCTCATTTTTTCCATTTCGAAACCCGCCATTTCGGGCGATTGACTCCGCGCCCCGCATTCGCATCATCACAGCCCCTTCCTCATCCGACATGCTCGAAAAACACGTCCTCAAAATCACCCAGGAGCTTAAACTCCAACCCCGTCAGGTGGCCGCCACCGCAGTCCTTCTCGAAGAAGGCGCCACCGTCCCCTTCATTGCCCGGTACCGGAAAGAAAAGACGGGGGACCTCGATGAGGTGCAAAGTACGGCCATTCGCGACCGGCTCGATCAGCTCGGCGAACTCGACAAACGCAGGGAAGCCATCGTCGGCTCGCTGACCGAGCGCAAACTTCTCACCGCCGAACTACAGGCCAAGGTCGAGGGCGCCGAAACCCTCTCGGCGCTCGAGGACATCTACCTGCCGTTCCGCCCCAAAAAACGCACCCGCGCGACGATCGCCAAAGAAAAAGGGCTCGAACCGCTGGCCGACCTGCTCTGGACCCAGGAACCCCAGATCCAGCCCAAAGCCGAAGCCCAGGCGTATGTGGATCCCGCCAAGGAGGTGGCCACCCCGGAGGACGCTCTCGCCGGAGCCCGCGATATTCTCGCTGAACGCATCAACGATGACGCCGCCGCGCGCGCAAAATTGCGGGAACTGTACGTCACAAAAGGAGTCATCAAATCCAAGGTCGTTTCCGGCAAGGAAGAGGAGGGAGCGAAGTTTAAGGATTATTTCGACTGGAGCGAACCCGCCTCGAGCGCACCCTCCCATCGGGTTCTGGCGATTCGCCGGGGTGAGAATGAAAACATGCTGTTCTCCCGGCTCACCCCCCCCGAGGAGGACGCCATTTCCCTTCTGGAACGTCATTTTGTCAAAAACACCTCGCCGGCGGGACTCGAGGTCCGTGCGGCCGTGCATGACAGCTACAAGCGCCTTCTGGGGTTCGCCATGGAAGGCGAGGCCCGGATCCACTTCAAAAAACGCGCAGACGAGGAGGCCATCCGGGTCTTCGCGGAGAACCTGCGCGAACTGCTCCTCGCATCGCCCCTCGGCCAGAAAAACACCCTCGCAATCGACCCCGGTTTCCGGACCGGGTGCAAAATCGTGGTGCTCGACCGCCAGGGCAAGCTGCTCGGGAACGACGTGATCTATCCAGAACAAGGCGCGCGGAACGCGTTGGAGGCGGCGGAGGTCGTCAAAGCCGTGGTCAAAAAATACGAGATTGAAGCCATCGCGATCGGCAACGGCACGGCGGGACGCGAGACCGAGACGTTCATCCGCAAACTCGGGCTCCCCTCCTCTGTGGCCATCGTCACGGTCAATGAAAGCGGAGCGTCCATTTACTCGGCCAGCGAGGCCGCCCGCGAAGAATTCCCCGATCACGACCTAACGGTGCGCGGCGCGGTGTCCATCGGACGCCGCCTGATGGATCCCCTGGCGGAGCTGGTCAAACTCGACCCCAAATCCATCGGCGTGGGCCAGTACCAACACGACGTGGACCAAAACGCCCTCAAACGCTCCCTGGACGACGTGGTGATGAGCTGCGTCAACGGCGTCGGTGTGGAGCTCAACACAGCCAGCAAACAGCTCCTGAGTTACGTCTCCGGACTCAACTCGCGGACTGCGGCAAACATCGTCGCCCACCGCAACGAGAACGGCCCGTTCAAGTCCCGCCGCGAACTGCTCAAGGTCGCCGGACTCGGCGCAAAAGCCTTCGAACAAGCCGCGGGATTCCTCCGGAT
>CAMARB010000145.1 GCA_945860355.1 Chthoniobacter flavus
GTTCCTTCACCGTGATGATGTCGCCCGGGATCACCTCAAACAGCGCCACCTTCTCCTCGCTCGCCATCTTGTTGCCATCGAGCTTGAACACGCGTTCCGTGCCTTTGAGCTGACGTTTGACGCTGATCCCTCGCAGCGAGGCCAGCCGCGTGTAACCGCCTGCAATCCCAATGGCTTGAATGAGGTTCATCGGTTGCCGCTCGGGAAACCGGTACGTGCCCGGTCTCTGCACCTGGCCCAGAACCGTGAAGAGGCGGCGTCCGGCTTCCCTGACAAAAATCGACACGTGGGGGTCCGACAGATATCCCGCCGCCAACTTCTCCCGGATCATGCGCGTGGCTTGGAGAAGATCCCTCCCGCCCAACTCCACCTCGCCAATGAGCGGGAGGAGGATCTTGCCGTCGGACGGGATCCGCACCACGCGGTCGAGTTCGGGTTGTTCAAAAACCCGCACCTCAATGACGTCGTCGACCGAGAGGATTTGCGAGAGCACTTCCCGTTGATGGCCCGGCGCACTTCCCGGCGGCGTTTCCGGACGCCCCACCGGGTCCGCCGCCCAACCGCTTCCGCCAAAGAACAATCCACAAACCATGAGGAACCGCGCGCATCGCATGAACATAAGTTTCAATGCCGTCCGTTCTATCGCCCCCCCGTCCGGGCCACAATTGGGTGGCACCCTGCTCAGAAGGTCAGCGCCCAGCGCAGCTCCACTTGGTTGCCGGAAAACGAGGAACCTCTCAGCGTCGAATTGTTCCGGCGCCATTGATAGCTGAAGTCCACCATGCCCCATCCCCCCAAGCCGTAGAACACCCCTCCGCGCAACGCCCCGTAGAGATCCTCTCTCTGCGCATCTCGCGCCACGGGCAGGTAGTCCGCCGAATCCACCAAGCCGCCCAACACCAAGCCCCAGCGCTCCGTGAGTTGATGCCTGAGGCCCAGGGAGCATCCCGACAACGTGTAAGTCTCCTCCGTGTCGAGCGCGGAGGTTTCCACCCGCTGATGGGCCTCGAAGCGGAGCGCCGTTTTGGGGCTCCACTGGTAATCGAGAAACATTTGCAGGATCGCGTTGGTTTGATTGCTGTAGGATCCGTCCGCGCTCCGCATTTCCACGCCCCCGACCAGTTCGAACCGCGTCTTCTCGCTCCACTCGTAGCGGAGCCTCACCAAATTTCTCAGATACCGCTGGTCCAGGCCCTCGCTCAAATCCACGCGTCCCAGCACGATCCCGGGCGCGACGCTGGTGAGCGGGGAGTACGCCCAGGTCAAATACGCGCTCACCGCGCTTTCACGCGACCCCACAAAATCCGCCCGGTCCTGCTGGGAGGAGAACACACCCAAATCCAAGCTGCTTTTCTCCGTCAACCCGTACCGGGCGTTCACTCCGGCGGTGAACCCCTTCCGTCTCAGCCGCCCGCCAATGTCGGCGTTCGTCTCGTTCTTGGATTCCGCGAGCACCTCCGCGCCGAGCGTCAGCCGCGCCAAACTCCACCGCGCCGCCGTCCGGAAATCCTGGTCGACGCCGTCCTGGTCCGGGTGCTCCGGGAAAAAGAGGAAGCCGGCCGTGTAATCCGCAAACCAGGCGCTCCCCACGCCCAAGGCCAGAAACGGCCCCGTGAAGGAATCATACGCCCGGCGCTGCCCCCATTCCGCGCAATCGCCGTATCCCACGGCGAGCCCCGGGGAGAGCCGGAGGATGACATCCCTCTCCGGATCCCGTTCCGCGATGAAAATGTTGTCGTCGTAGAGAACGCTATTCTCCCAATGCGGCAGCACCCGCCAGGAGCGCGCGGGGGCCGACCCGCCCAAAGCACTTGGTGACATGATCCCGAGCCCGCCCTCGCCCAGTTCCTCGGATGCGATCAACGGAAAACTCTGAGCGGCATCGCGCACCGCGGAGAAGTCTGGTTCCGCGATGAAAACCGAGCCGTCATCGAATCGGGCGTCCAGGTCCTGGGCCGTTGCGCCACCGGCAGTAAAGACGGAGGCGGCAAACAGGAGCCGCTTCACCAGCCGAGCAGAATTAAAACGTGCCATAGGGAAAATCCGCGCCGCGAAAACAGGCCGCCGAGGCCCGGAGCGCTTCTTGATAAGGACAGGCCACCCGGCGCGACAAGGGAACACCCCCCCCTGAACAAGCACTCCGCGCGGGCCCCGATCGAGTGCCGCTAGCGTCCGGTTCCTTTGGGAGGTTTTGCCGCGGGGGTGTTTCGGCGGGGATAGCTTCCCATGAGGCGGCGAGGCCGGAAAGTGGCACAGGCTTCCAGCCTGTGTCCTGTGGCGGTCACAGCCCGGATGGCTGTGCCACTCTGAGGACGCCGGGCCGAGGCAAACGGGGTTCCCGCACGGCGCACGGGCACGGCAAAAGGGCGCGCATCCGATAGGGGTGAGCGACCCGGACGAAAGCCGCAAGAGCAAGCGCGAAAGGGCTTTGTCAGACAAACACCGACACGCGGGTGGCGTGTGCGCTGACAGTTGGAATCAGACGACTGCCAATTTCGGGCGGCTCACCCGCCAAGCAGAGTCGGGCATGCCAAAAACCCCGATACCCCTCCTGATGGGGCTGCTTACCAGCGGCCTCTTCTCAACCGTCACGCTGGCGCAGAGCACCTCCGCGCCGCATTACCTGATCAACGCGCAGCAACCCAACTCGCAAACCAAACCCGAGTATATCCGGACAAACTTCAACCACATCAACGCGCTCAAGCCGTTTGATGGGATGGTGATCAACACCGACAGCGGCTGGGTGCTGATGGATGGCTCCAGCAGAAGCTACAGCCAGATCGCCTCCGAATTTTCCCCGCTCAACGGGCTTGTGTTTAATAAACTCAAACACAACTTCGCCTTTGTCACCGTCGACAAGGGGGTGGATTTCTTCGCCGACTGGACGGTCATCATCGAAAACTTCCGCATGTTCGCCCGGGTCCTCAAGCAGATGGGCGTCGAGGGCATGTTCTTCGACAACGAGGAATACCGGCGGCTCCTGTGGAACTATCCCGACGATTGCAGCGACAAAACCAAATCCCTCGCCCAATACCAGGAGCAAGCCCGGTTGCGCGGGAACCAGGTGATGCAGGCGATGATCAGCGAGCACCCCACACTGGTGTTGCTCGCCGCGCACGGCCCTTACGCGAGCTTCTCGGGCACTCCCGAGTCCGTCAAACGCAGCCAAACCTCCTGGGACAAGGAGGAACTGCGCGGGCCTTTCTCCGTGGGCATGATCGAGGCCCTCGGCTCGCAGGGCCAGTTCATCGACGGCGGCGAGGTCTACGCCTACCGCACCGTGGCGGAATTCCAGAACTCCTATGATTTCCGGAAATTCACCATGGCATCCGACGCGGCCAACTGCCCGTTTATCCCGCTGGCGCTCCGGCCGCTCTGGCCGAGCAAGGTGGGCATCTCCTACGGGCTCTACAACTTGCCGTTTCCCTACTGGGAGTCGGGGGTCGTGATGAACCCCACCGTGATGCGGACCACGCTTGAAAACGCGTTGCGGCGCTCCGACAGCCACACCTGGCTCTACTTCGAGAACCTGAACTGGAACACGCCCGGCGGCATCACGCAGGACTGGGTGGACGCCGTGGAAGGCGCGAAAAACGCCGTGACCTCGAGCACCTCCACAAACGCCGCGCCGCAGGTCTCGATCATCAGCCCCGCCAGCGGCTCGTTTGTTCAGTATCCCAGCACGGTGACACTTCAGGCGACCGCCTACGACTCGGATGGAAGCGTCACGAGCGTGGAGTTCTTCAACGGCGCTACCAAGCTGGGAGCGTCCACTGCGGCCCCCTACTCCTTCTCCTGGGCCAATGCGCCCATGGGCACCTACACGCTGACGGCTAAGGCGACCGACAACTCCGGCAACAGCACGGTCTCGGTGCCTGTCACCGTCACCGTCTCGGGCAACTTCACCGCGAGTGTGAACTTCCAGATCGTGGGCGTCACGCCGCCGACGGGTTATGTGGCGGATAACGGGGATGTTTACGCCAGCCGCGGCAACGGGTTCACCTACGGCTGGAACGTCAGCCACGCCGAGAACATGCGGCAACGCACCGGAGTCGCCGATCTGCGTCTGTCGACCCTCAGCCAGATCCGGAACGGCGGGGTGTGGGAGATGGCGGTTCCGAACGGGACATACAGCGTGACCGCCTCGATCGGAGACGGCGCGTATCCCTCCGTTCACACGATCAACGTGGAAGGTGTGCCGTATTGGAACGCGCAAAGCCTGGCAGCCGGGCAGTTTGTGAACCTGACCAAGAACATCCTGGTCGGCGACGGCAAACTCACCGTGGATCCCGGCGCCTCGGCTTATGAAGCGAGCCGGATCAATTATGTGCTCGTCAGCGCCGTGGGCGGGATCCCGCAAGCCCCCAGCGGGTTCACGGCACAGGCCGTGTCGGGGAGTGAGATCCAGCTCAACTGGACGGACAACAGCAACAGCGAGATCGGGTTCAAAGTGCAGCGCAGCCTCACGGCTGACTTCGCATCCAGCACCCTGGTCGCGACGCTTCCCGCGGACACGACCAGCTACCGGAACCCGGGCCTGACGGCGGGGACCACCAATTACTACCGGGTGTCCGCCTACAACAACTCGGGCACATCCAGCGCCGCATCGACCAGCGTGTCCACACCCGCGCCGACGATCCCCAGCGCGCCGACCGGGCTCAGCGCCAGCGCAGGAAACGCCAGGGTCGCACTGAGTTGGAATGCCGTCACCGGAGCCACCAGTTACCTGGTCAACCGTGCGACCTCGGCCACGGGGACCTATTCCACCGTCGCAACGACCACCGCCGCGTCCTACACCGACACGCAAGTAGTGAATGGCAAAACCTATTACTACACCGTGAAGGCTCGGAACACGGCCGGAGCCGGCGCCGCCTCCGCGGTGGTCAGCGCAAGCCCCAAGGCGCTCGCCAATGTGAAGGTGAACTTCCAGGTCGCTGGGATCACCCCGCCCACGGGCTACCTCGCCGATAACGGGGACACCTATGGAAGCCGCTCCAACGGCTGGAGCTACGGCTGGAACGTGAGTCACACGATCAACGCACGGAATCGGGGCGGAAGCACCGACCTGCGCCTGGCGACGCTCTGTCAGATCCGCAACGGAGGGATCTGGGAAATCGCCGTCCCGAACGGGAACTACAACGTCACGGTTGCCGTGGGAGACGGTTATTACCCCTCGGTTCACACGATCAACGTGGAAGGCACGAACTACTGGAACGCCCAAAGCCTGGCCGCCGGACAGTTCGTCAACCTCACCCGGACGGTGGCGGTGAAGGATGGAAAACTCACACTCAATCAGGGCAACGGCGCCTATGAAGCCACCCGGATTGATTACCTGACCATCGCTCCCGCGCCCTAATTCCCCGGCAGAATAAGGCCCCTGCCCGGCACACGTCCTCGCACGTGTGCCGGGCTTTTTTTTCGTCGGCGAGAGCCGCCTCTAATCGCTCTCGCCCAACGCGTGGACGGTGGGAAACAACTCGCCCCTCAACTCCAACCCCTCCACGGTTCTGAGCCGATAACTCAGCCGCATCCGAAGCGACGGCTGGAAATCCGGCACCTCCAGAAAAACCGATTTGTCATCGGTGCCCACGCTCACGGATTCGACCCTCAACACGCGTTGAACACCGACCGTAATCCTGTCCGGCGGCAATTTCCGCGGACCGGAACCGGCCCCTTCCGGCGACGTTTCCCGAGGGGACCCCGTTCCAGCCGCCAGGGCTCCGTGTGGAGCCTCGTGCAAAATCTCCAGCCGATAATGCCCCGGATCCGCCGCGGTCTCCGTGTCGAGGTCGCACCCGAAGCGCAGGGTGACTCCTTTGCGTTCCGCCCGGAACTCCACCGGCATCAGCAACGCCCCCCCCGTGTACCGCACCCTTTGCAGCCAACTGCTTCTGAGGCCGCCGGAGGAGGACACGCTCCGACCGGAGACATAAAGCTGTCCGTCCGCGGGGTTGAATCGCCCCCGCTGGATGCCGCCCGGGAATCTGAGAGGAAACGCCAGGAGCCCGCCCTGGACACGGCCCCGGACCTCCTCGCGGAGCAGCCCAAGGAGCGCGGTATTCCCGTCACGGAAGAGGAGCAGCTGATCCTTCCACGGCCCCCATCCTTCGCTGGGAACCCGCGCCAAGCCCCCCGCTGAATCCGCCCACTGCGAGGGAATCCAACACAGCGGCGTGTCCCCCCGCCCCAAGGGCTTCGCACCCGGCGCCTGCGCGTTTTCGGGCACGGAAGTCGGGGCCCATTCGATTTCGGCGCCGGGCGCCCAAACCGCCCCCCGTTCGGCATACGTCAAGGCGCCGTTTGGGCTGAGCGCGATCCCGGTGGGAGCGTGGTTCCCCGTGAAAAAAGCATCCCAGCCCGAGCCGTCCGCACGAAAACGCAGGACCGCCCCTTCCGAGGAGGCACGGCCGGAAGCGTCCCCTTTTTTCACCGGCACTTTCCCGGCGGCGGAATAGAGGTTGCCCGCGGCATCCGCCTCGAGATCCGACAACACGCCCCCCAGCGGCGGGATGCCGTTCTTCGCCACTGCCGGTGAATCCCATCCGCCGCCGGTGTCCGGGTCGCGGAGACGCACGATCCCCTCGCGACTTGCGACGTACACCCCGCCGCCCACGACCTTTAATCCCGTCACCCCGCGCAGCCCGGTCGCGAACCTCCACCACTGGATCACGTCCGAGTCGATTCCATGCGCCACCCACACGTCGCCCCCGGCCGTGCCGAGCGCGAGGCGACCGTCCGGGAAGAAGTCGAATCCACCCACATCCAACGGAGGCCCACCGGGGTGCGCCTCCGGCAGTTCCAGGATGTCCACAACGTAACCGGCCGTCTCCGTGGAGCGCCGCAGTTGGGTGGCAACCCGCGCCGGAGCGTCCACCGGGGATCGAGATTCCGCGGAGGTTGGTGCGAAAGCGGGAATCAAAAGGGCGTAAACAAACGCTTTCATCGGGGGCGTGCTCCAATCCTTCCCGCAGCGAAGCCGAGGCGCAAGCTGCCAGAGCGCGGGGTTCACATATCGAAAATGGAAGAGCCGGGTGGGCTTTCGCGGAGGGCCCTAGGTCAAGGCTGGTTTGAAACGGGGCAGGAGGCAGAGACACCCAAACCTCTGATTGCGCGGGTGCCCGGCGGGGATTGTTCCCGGAGGGGACAGAGAAAATAGCCGGTGATCGAGCGAAGCGACACCACCGGAACGCGGTCCAAAAAACGCGTTATCCCGCAGAGGGGTGGCAGAGGATTTGTTCCCAGGGTTGCGTCTGGCACCCCCTGCCGGGGTGCCGCCCTTGGGGGGCTTTTCCGGTGGTGTCGCTACGCTCCACCACCGGCTACGCATCTGAGATGCCTTCGGCATCAAAACGCTCATGGCACAGCGCGCATGGGGCGCATGGGGCGCATGGGGCGCATGGGGCGCATGGCGAGGGACACACAAGCGGCATTCTCTCTGCGGCGGATCAAGCCAGTCGGCGTCAAAAGTCGATGCCCGCGCCGAAGAGCACCCGGGGCGCGCACTCAGGTTCCCCTCCTCGAACGAATCCAAGCATGCTCTTCGCGTATCCAGTGCAAAGCTCATGCCGGCGACTGCTTCTCTCCTCTCCGCACATGCCCTGCGCATGTTCCATGCGGGAAGTCCGCAGGATTTTCCCCAACGCGCTGCGGCTCGGGCTCAAAGGCATCTCCTCGGCTCGGCAAGTCAGCAAACACGCGGCGGCGCTTGCCAAGGGCATTGCCCCACCCGCTCCCGGACTTGGCTCCTGCGGCGCTGAAAAATCCCCCGGGAAAACGCGCCCAACCGTATGAAGATTTACAACCTCACACTCGAGGAGTGCTTCAAGAGCCTGCGTTCGCGCCCCCAAGGCCTGGACGCGCAGGAGGCCGGCCGACGTCTCCAGGAGTTCGGGCCCAACGAGATTCCGCTGGGTTCTCGCACATCCCTCGCTCGCCGTTTCTTGAGGGGCTACACCCATTTGTTCGCGCTCATTCTGTGGGTCGCCTCCGGGCTGGCGTTTCTCGTGCACTCCTGGGAACCCCAGCAAAACATGGCAACCCTCGGTTGCGCCATTCTGGGCGTGGTGGTCGTGAACGGCATCTTCTCGTTCTGGCAAGAATACCGGGCCGAAAAGGCCATCGCGGCTCTTCGGAATCTCCTCCCCCGGAAGGTCAAGCTCCTGAGAGCCGGACACGTTCTTCAAGCCAACGCGGCGGAAATCGTTCCCGGCGACGTGATCCAGATTTCGGCCGGGGACCAAATCCCCGCGGATTGCCGGCTCATCACGGCGTTCGGGGTCCGGGTCAACAACGCGACCATCACCGGCGAATCGCTGCCGCATTCCCGAGACACCGCCCCCTGCCACGACGCCTCCCCGCTGCGGCACCGCAACCTCCTGCTCGCGGGAACCTGGCTCATCTCGGGGGAGGCCACCGCGCTGGTATTCGCCACGGGCTCACACACCGAATTCGGCCGGATCGCCGTGCTCACCCAATCGGCAAACGAGCCGATGACCCCTCTCCAGTATGAAATCGCGCGGCTGAGCCGGATCATCGCCTGGATCTCATTGGCGATCGCCGTGCTCTTCTTTGGAGTCGGTGAAGCGCTCGGACTGCCCCGTTGGCAGAACCTGGTTTTCGCGATCGGCATCCTAGTGGCGAACGTTCCCGAAGGGTTGCTCCCCACCGTCACCCTCGCCCTTGCCATGGGCTCGCAACGCATGGCCCGCCGCAACGCGCTGATCCGCCACCTGCCCGCGGTGGAAACACTCGGCTCCACCACCGTCATTTGCACGGACAAGACCGGCACCCTCACAGAAAACGCCCTAGTCGTGAGGGAGGTCTTCATCCCGGGCCAGGGCGGCACGCAGAACACGGCCCCCGCCACGGCCCTGCGTTTCCTGGAATGCGCGCGCAATTGCCAGAACCTCCAGGAACTCGACGCCCACACCCTCCTGGGAGACCCGACGGAAATCGCGCTGGTGCACATGGCCAAGGCGGCGGCCCCGGACGCGGCGGAGTATCCGCGGATCGACGAAATCTCGTTCGACTCCGAGCGCAAACGGGTTTCCACGCTGCACCGCGTCCAAGGCGGCCTCCGGCTGTACACAAAGGGCGCGCCGGAGGCCGTGCTCCCGCTCTGTAACGCCGTGGAAACCCCAAGCGGCCCCGAGGCGATGGCCGCGGCGAAACGCAGGAAAATCGAGTACGCCCACCAGACCATGACAAAGAAAGGTCTGCGCGTGCTGGCGCTTGCGTTCCGCTCCGTGGAAGCCGCCACCCCGAGAGATACGCTGGAGCACGGACTGGTTTTCACGGGCTTGGTGGGTTTGGAGGACCCGTTCCGCCCGGAAGTGCCCGAGGCGATCCGGAAATGCCGGTCCGCGGGGATCAAGGTGATCATGGTCACCGGGGACCATCCCGAAACCGCGTTGGTGTTGGCCAAACAGATCGGGCTCGTCGTCTCGGAAACCCCCAGCACCATCACCGGCCCCGAGCTCCAGCTGCTTTCGCCGGCCCAACTGCAGCTCGCCCTCGATGCGCCGGAGCTGATCTTCGCGCGCGTCGCCCCGGAACAGAAAATGCAGATCGTGGACGTGCTCAAACGCAAGGGCCACGTCGTGGCGGTGACTGGCGACGGCGTCAACGATGCGCCCGCGTTGAAACACGCGCACATCGGAATCGCCATGGGCCGCACCGGAACCGACGTGGCGCGGGAATCCTCGGACATGATTCTCCTGGACGACAACTTCGCCAGCATCGTGGGCGCGATCGAGGAGGGTCGCGCCATTTTCAGCAACGTAAGAAAATTTCTCACGTACGTGCTGACATCGAACGTGCCCGAGTTCGTGCCTTACATGGGGTTCGCCCTCTTTCAGCTGCCTTTGGCCCTCACGATCCTCCAGATCCTGGCGGTGGACTTGGGGACAGACCTGAATGGCACTTAGATAAGGGGCTTCTTCGCGCGATGGCGGTGCTGCACTTCTTGGAAGGAAGAGCGTGGCCCGGTGAGGCGCTGGTAGTTCTTTGGACGACGCTTGACCGCGCGTGGTTCGC
>CAMARB010000146.1 GCA_945860355.1 Chthoniobacter flavus
CCCTCTGGGTCAGCCCGCTTTGCCAGTAGCGCTGGGCCACGGCGTTGATTTCCTCAAGGGTTCTTCTCCTGCGTCGGATCGGCAGTTCCATCCGCCCAGATTCCCAAGCCCAGATCGCTCCCGGTAGATGGGTTGCCCGGATGCTTACCTTGTAGTTCATACCTGAGTTCAACCACTTGTTGTTTGAGTCGTACCGAAATGAGGGAGCACGGTCCCCGTCGCCGAGGTAATTGTCCTGGCTCGGTGTCCACGTCAGGACTTCGGACCGGCGCACCCCCAGGAGGTTTGTCGGCGCCAATTCCCCGGATGCCGCCGGGGCTTTTTCGGCGGGGACAACCTGCGAAAGGTCCGGGCTGAACACCGGCATCACTTGCCGGGCCCGGAGACGAACCCCGTATTTTTCCTTCTGACCGTCCCTTGCGAACCCGAACACCGAATCGGAGGTGGCGCGGGCCGCGCGCGAGGCCCAGACCTTGGGTTTGCCGAACTGGGTTTCGAGCGAGGCGAGCAGGTTTTCCCGCTCAACCGGGTCCATCATCGCAAGCTCAAGGGTGCTCAGGACGAGGTTCGCGGAGCGGTCGCCCCGGGACTCGCAAAACGCGATGGAGTTGGTGGAGGCGGATGGGTTGGCTGGCTTCTGCGAGGCGTCCCCGGTGGCGCGGACGCTTGGAGGCAGGGCCGCCAGGAGGGAGAGGAAGGCGATTTTTGAAACGGCTTTCATTGGGTGTGGTGTTTGTTTGCGTCGGGAGGTTTCCCCCGAGGCTTGGTCTGCGGTGCTTGCTGTGCAGAGCTCTCGTTCAACCCGGGTGTTGTTGCGGCAAAAAGGAGCGCCGGTCACATTTTGGCGGCGTTCCCGCCAAAGGGCCGCCGGCGCGTTGGCGTGCAGCCGTTTAACGGGACTTGGTTCCCGCTTGTCCGGGGACTTCTCCGCTGAGCCCCCCGGCTTGAGTCGCAGGGTTCCTCCAGGCTCGTGCCGAGTCCGAGCGCCCCCGCCCGGGCCGCTCACAGGCCCACCGGTTCCCGGCAAAAGCTGCCCGGCATTTTCTGCCGCCCCGGGATGGCGACAGTCCCACGCTCCAAGCGCCACCCTTAAAGCCGGATTTCTTTCGGGGGTTTACAGAGAAAACGCCTTCCAACGGGCCCACACAAAGCCCCGCTGGCACATCGCGTGCTTAGGACAAACCCGCTCATGAACATCGGCATTTACCAAGGCGCAGCTTCGCTGAACGCTTGCGAGAAATGGCAGGGAATCCTCTCCCAAAACATTGCCTCGGCGTCGGTGCCCGGATTCCGGAAAACGGAGGCCTCGTTCGCCAGCGTCCTGGCCGATCAGCAGCGCATGGACAACGGCGGCCGCAGCCCCAAGGAGGTCAAAGGGGTGATGCCCTCCTCGGTGACCCAGTTCAGCCTCCAGCAGGGCGAACTGCGGTCCACGAACAATGAGCTCGATTTCGCGATCCAAGGGGAAGGTTTCTTCCAGATCCAGCGCCCCAACGGCCAGAACGGATACACCCGGGACGGTCAGTTCCGGCTCAACCCGGAGCGCGTGCTGGTCACCCGGCAGGGGTTTCCGCTGCTGGGCGAAGGCGGGCCGATCACGTTGCGGCCCGAGGGGGGACGGATTTCCATCAACGCCGAAGGCTCCGTGATTCAGGGCCAACAGATCGTCGGCAAGGTGGCCGTGTATCAGATTCCGGGCGATCAGCTTGAGCGGGTGGGCGACGGTTTGCTGGCGCCCAAGGATCCCGCAGTGCAGCCGGGCACCATTGAACGGCCCAACGTGCTCAACGGCTACGTGGAGGGCAGCAACGTGACGCCCTTGAACGAGATGGTGAACCTCATCGCCGTGTCCCGCGCCTACGAGGCCAGCCAGCGCATCATCACCGCCAACGATGAGAACGCCGACAAGGCGATCCAGATCCTCGGCAACCCCAACGCTTAACTCCAATGATCCAGTCCCTTTACTCCGGCGCCACGGGCATGGAAGCCCAGCAGCTCAACCTCAACACAATCGCCAATAACCTGGCCAACGCGAACACGACCGGGTTCAAGCGCAACAAGATCGAGTTCCAGGATCTCCTCTACCAAAACGGGCGCACGGCCGGCGCGGACACCGGCGGCGGCGGCATCGTGCCCACCGGGGTGGAGCTCGGCAACGGCAGCCGCGTGGTTTCCACCGCGAAAGTTTTCACCCAGGGCCAGCTCAAGCAGACGGGCGAAAAGTTCGATGTGGCCGTCCAGGGCGAGGGCTTTTTCCAGGTCCAACGGCCCGACGGCACCTTTGGATACACCCGCGACGGAAGCCTCAAGGTGGACGGCCAGGGCCGGGTCACCACAGGTGATGGCATGCAGGTGCTCGGCGGATTCCAGCCCATCGCCCCCGGGACAACCTCGGTGTCGGTGTCACCCACCGGAGAAGTCACCGTTCAGGGCGCGCAGGGCGCCCAGACTTTCCGACTTCAAATGGCTCGGTTCGCCAACCCGGCCGGGCTCCGAAGCCTCGGCGGCAATCTTTTCGAGGAAACCGCCGCGAGCGGCACGGCGGAGCTGGGGAACCCGGGTGAAAACGGATACGGGAGCCTGATGCAGGGGTTCCTGGAGACCTCCAACGTCAACATCGTGGAGGAGATGGTGAACATGATCCAGGCGCAGCGGGCTTACGAGATCAACTCCAAGTCCATCCAAACCTCCGACGAAATGATGGAGAAAATCGCCTCCCTCAAACGATGAACACTCTTCCTGATCCCCTGCCCCCCGGGGCTCTCCCGACTCCCTCCGCAGACGCGGGCGGGACGCAACCCGGCTCGGCGCAATCACGCGCTCGGCTCCGTGTCGGCGCGCTGGCTCTGCTCTGGCTGGGATCGACCCTGGCCTCCAGCCCGGCAGCCCCCCTGGACAACCTGCTCCAGCCAGTCAACCTCCAGTCGCTGCCCGCGGTTTCCGGGGCACTCGGCCTGGACCGGGCGGTTCCCGCCGACCCGCAGAGCCTCAACGGCGCGGCGCTCATCGCGGAGCTGGAAAAAGAACTGGGCACACGACTCTCCCTCAACGGCGAGTTGAAGCTGGAGCTGGCGAGCCAATGGCAGACCCTCAAGTTGCCGATCGCCAACTTCGTCGTGCAACTCACCGAGCTGCCTCCCGGTGGCCTGAGCCGCTCCTTCGGGCTGCGATTCAAAGTCATCTCCGGCGCGGACAACCTCGGCCCCTTCCAAGTGTTTGTGCGCGCGCAGCTCTGGCAGGAGGTCTGGGTGGCCGCCAACCGCCTGGAGCGCGGCCAAGCCCTGGACCGATCGCAGGTCACCCCCCAGAAGGTGGATATTTTCCAGGAACGCCAGCCGCTCATTTCCACGGACGTGGATCCCTCGACGCTGGAGCTCGTTTCGAGCGTGCCCGCGGGCCGCCCCCTGGGCCGCAGGGAGGCGGCGGGACGGCCGCTCATCCGCAAAGGCCAGTTTGTCGAGGCGGTGGCCCAACACGGCGCGATGTCCATCTCAATGAAAGCACTGGCACTCGAAAACGGGGCGGCCGGGGATTTGATCCGCCTGCGCAACGTGGAGAGCCGGAAAGATTTTAACGCCCAAGTTCTCAATGAAAACAAAGTCCAGGTTCGTTTCTAATTGTGTCGCGATGGCAATGCTGGGCTGCCTGAGCCCCCTCGCCGAGGCGGGCTCCCTCTGGCGCGAAGGCGTCACCGACGAACGCGGCATGTTCTCCGACAAACGCGCCAAACGCATCGGCGACATTGTCACGATTGTCATCCAGGAGACCGCCACCTTGAGCAACGCCGTGCGCCTTAAGACGGACAAGGCAGCCAACTCCGGCGCCGTCGGCCTCGGGACGGATCTGATCAACCAGTTTGTCGGCAACCTCTCCAAGGACGTGCTGGCCAAGGAAACCAAGATCGGCAAGGAGGTTCGGCGCCCGTTGCCCACCGGCGCCGAGCTGCCCACGGTCCCGACGCTCTCGGCCAACGGCACCAACGACTACACGGGCGGCGGCGAGATCAGGAACAGCCAGACCATCGCCTCCCGCTGCGCCGTACAAATCATCGACACACTGCCCAACGGCAACCTCGTCGTGGAAGGCGTCCGGGAAGCCTCCTTCTCCAAGGAGCGCCAGTTTGTCTCCCTGCGCGGGATCATCCGCTCCTACGACATTCTCCCCGACAACACCGTGCTCTCCAGCAACGTGGCCGACGCCCGGATCAACGTGGTCTCGGAGGGCACCCTCACCGAGGCCCAGAAAAAGGGCTGGCTGCTCCGGATCAACGACAAAATCAACCCCTTCTGATCATGACCCCTTCTCGGAGCGAATCTCAGATTTTGCCAAGGCGCCGGTTCCTCGGAATGCGGAGCCGGGTGGGCGGCCTTTTGCTCGGGGCATTGGTCCTCTGGAGCGGCATGGCCTCGGCTTGGGCCACACGGATCAAAGACATGACCCTGGTCGAAGGCGGCCGAGACAACCAGCTGGTGGGGTACGGTTTGATTGTGGGGCTCGCGGGCAAAGGCGACAGCAAACTCGCCTACACCGTGCAGAGCGTGGCCAACGCCCTGCAGCGCTTCGGCATCAACATCCCCGCCAACACCATCAAGTCCGACAACGTGGCCGCCGTGATGATCACCGCCGACATCTCCGCCTTCGCAAAGCCGGGCTCCCGGATCGACGTCACCATCTCCTCCATCGGCGACGCCAAGACCATCCAGGGCGGTGTCCTCCTCCAAACGCCGCTCTTGGGCGCTGATGAAACCGTTTACGCGGTGGCCCAGGGCGCCGTGGCCGTCGGCGGCTTTATCGGCGGCGAAGGCGGCCCCGGGGGCGCCACGGTGCAAAAGAACCATCCCACCGTGGGCATGATCAGCGGCGGGGCCATTGTCGAACGCGAGATCCCGACAAAGATTGTGAATGACCAGACCATCGAGCTGCTGCTGCTCAACCCGGACTACACCTCGGCGGCCCGGATGGCCGAGGCGATCAACGCGGTGTTTCCCGGAAGCACCCTGGCGAAGAACTCCACGGCGGTGAACGTTTGTGTGCCCCCGCAATACCGGGGCTACGAGGTGAACTTTATCGCCTCGCTGGGGTCGATTGAGGTGACGCCGGACAACGTGGCGCGGGTGGTCATCAACGAGCGCACGGGCACCATCATCGCGACCGCGAACGTGCGAATCTCCACCGTGGCGGTCAGCCACGGCTCGCTGACCATCAGCATCGCCTCCAACCAGGGGGTGAGCCAGCCCAACGCGTTCAGCAACCGGGGTGAAACCGTCCTGGTCCAAGGCACGGACACCAAAGTCACCGAGCAGAAGGGGGGATTCAAAGTCGTGGACGAACTGCCCACCATCCAGCAGGTGGCCTCGGCCCTCAACGCACTGGGTTTGTCCACACGCGAGATGATGGCCATTTTCCAGAGCATGAAACGAGCGGGCGCACTCCAAGCCGACCTCATCCTGAACTGACATGCAAATCTCCTCCGCCATCCACCTCACCGGCGCGCCCCCCGAAATGACAGCCCAAGGGGGGCAACAATCCAACCAGCCTCAGGAGATCGCCAAGGCCGCCCAACAGTTTGAAAGCATCCTGCTCCGCCAGTTCCTGAGCGAGTCGATGAAATCCCTCGCCCAGGGCGGAGAAGGCGGGCAGGTCTATGGTTACATGATCACCGACAGCCTTGCCAACAGCCTGTCCGAAAGCGGCGGCATGGGGCTTTCCAGCGTGCTTCAGGCGCAACTTGGAGGAAACCGCTCATGATCTCGGAGCTCGAATCCACCGCGCAGGGCCAAGGCCTGCAGGACCAGTTCATTTCCGCGCTCCGCAGCGAGCTGCAGGAATACGGCGAACTCCTGCAACTCTTCACGGAGCAACAGAATGCGATCCTCAACCGGGACCCCGACGCGGTCCTCTGCATCGACACCCAGATTGAGGCGCAGTTTCCGATCATCCGCGAGCACCGGGAAGAGCGCGAATCGGTCGCCAGCCGGTTGGCCTCCGCCACGCAGCCGCCGGCCGAGCCCAACCTCAAAGGGCTGCTGCCCCTGTTCCGGGAGCCGGTGAGGCCCCTGGTGGAAGCGCTCGCCGCCGAGGTAAACCAGCTCGTCACCAAGGCGAGACGGCGCGCCCAACAGAACCGCACCCTCCTGGCGCGCAGCATCGAGGTCACGCAGGACCTTCTTGAGAAACTCAACCCTTCGGGCGTCACCCGCACCTATTCCGCCCTGGGAAAAATGAAAATTAAGGCGGCCGGCGGAAACAGCCGACTCCTTCACAGGATTTAACATGTCTGGCCTCATCAACGGCTTAGTTTCGTCCGCGAAATCTCTCGGGGCCCATCAAACGGGGGTCCAGGTGGCCAGCCGCAACCTTGCGAATGTCACCAACCCCAATTACGCCCGGCAACAGGTCGTGCTGGGCGACAGGGCGGTGGTGGAATCGTCCATGGGCCCCGTCAGCACCGGGCTGGAGGCGCTCAGCGTCAAACAGTTCCGGGACAACCTGCTCGACGGCGGAGTCAACCGCGAGAAATCCATCACCTCGCTTTTCCAGTCCCAGCAGAGCGCACTCAACCGGGCCCAGGCCTCCCTGGGCGAGCAGGTCGACCGCTCGGGCGACTCCAGTTTTCCGGGCAGCGCCACCCAGTCGGCCAACGGACTGAGCACGGCGCTCAACGATTTCTTCAACAGCTTTGAGAACCTCTCGGCACGCCCGACCGACCCAGCCGCCCGCCAGCTGCTGCTCCAGAAAGCGGACACCCTGGCCAACAAGTTCAACCTGGCCGACACCCGGCTCAGCACCCTTCAGAGCGATCTCGACAGCCAAATCTCGACAGGGGTCACCTCGGTCAACTCGCTTCTCCAACAAATTGCCGATCTCAACGCGAGCATCGTCACCTCGGAAGTGGGCACCCCGGGGTCCGCCGTGGATCTTCGCGACCAGCGCCAGGCGCGGCTGGAGGATCTGGCGACCTACATGGATTTTTCCTCCGTGGAGCCCCCCAACTCCAACGGGCAGATCCAGATCTACGCCAAAGCCCCGGGCGGGGCCAGCGTGCTCCTGCTGGACAAGACCAGCGTCAAGGGGGCGCTCGCATTCGACGGCACCCAGTTCAGCGCGGGCGCACCCGCCTCGACCCTCTCCATCAGCGGCGGCAGCCTCGCCGGCCAGCTCATCTCTCGGGACGGCCCGGTCCAACAGCTGCGCGACGACATCAAAACAGCGGCCGACCAGGTCACAGCGGCAGTAAATGCCGCCTATGGAGGCACTTTTTTCCAGAGCCCCCCCGCCGCGGGCCTCATGGCGCTCGACCCGACGGTGACGGTCGCCAGCCTTAAAACGGGCACGAGCGCCGATCCCGGCGCCAACGACATCGCGCTCGCGATCGCCAGCCTTTCGCAGAAGAAATTCTCCACCGGCACCGGGGACCTGCTCAACGGCACCGTGGGCAGCTTCTACACGCAGACAGTGACGGCCTTGGGCCAATCCATCTCCGGGATCGACTCCAAGCTCATCGACCAGGAAAACATCGAGAAGATCGTGACGACCCAGCGGGACGCCCTGAGCAGCGTGTCCATGGACGAGGAAATGGCGGATTTAATTAAATTTCAGCGCGCATACCAGGCTTCGGCACGAGTCCTGCGTGTGATGGACGAGATGTTGGATGGCCTAGTGAATGGCCTGACCTGATAAACCTCTCCATCTCCACGACTATGCGCGTCCCAACAAACAGCATTTCCGACCGGCTCATCAACCAGCTCCAGACGCTGACCGCCAAGCAGTCCAAGCTGCAGAACCAAGCCGCCACAGGACAGCGCATCACCAACCCCTCCGACGATCCCGCCGCCGTGGGCCGGATTCTGGACACCCAGTCAGAGAAACAGCGCATCCAACAATACGGCACCAACAACACGCGCGCCCAGTCCGTCAACCAGGCCAGTTTCTCATCCCTGAAAGATCTCAAGAGCATTTCTGACAGAGCCGGGGAGATCAGCGCGCTTTCAGACAACGGCACCACCAGCCCCGACGCATTCCGCGCCTACGCCGCCGAGGTCGATCAAATGCTCGAACAGGCGGTCCAGGTCTCCAACTCCAAGTTCTCCGGGGAATACCTCTTCGGCGGCACAAAAAACGACACCGCCCCCTTCTCGGCCACTCGGGACGCGGCCGGCAAAATCACTGGCACCACCTCCAACGGGGCGGCCACCAGCGCCGATTTCCGCGTCTCGGAAGGCACCACACTGTCTCCCTACACGACGGGAACGGAGAACCAGCAGTTCGCGAACTTTGTAAACAACCTCGTCTCACTGCGGGACGCCCTCAAAAACGCGGACTCCGCGGCGGTTGGCACCACGAGAACCGGGCTACAGGGCTCCGAGGACCAGCTGCTCAGCGCGATGAGCAACCTCGGCGCGAAACAAACGCGCCTGGAGACCGACTCCAAGCAGAACGACATGCGTTTCGCGGAGCTTGAAAAGCTCACCTCCGCCGATGCCGACGCCGATCTCTCCCAAACTCTCGTCAAGCTCAACCAGACCCAGACCTCCTACCAGGCAGCCCTGCAAAGCGGAGCCAAGTTCCTTGAGCTTTCGCTCATGGACTACATCAGGTAAACGCGCCGCTCTTCGCGGGTCGGCGGACGGGTCCCCCGACAGGCGGGCAGATAATCGGTCCCGCCAAAAAACCGGCCTTGAGCGTTGCACAGGCCATGGCACACTTTTGGCGAAAGCACCCCGTTCTCCGATCACAGGCCACTCATGAAACTCGCTCCAGAAGCCCCCTCATCACAACCGGCGGTCACATCACTCATGATTGAGCTGCCCTTTGGACTCATTGGGCTAGCACACCTCAAACACTTCGAGCTGACCCCGGTGCAGGGCGTTTTCCCCCTGATGCGCCTCGCATCGATCGGTCAGGAACAAATCCAGTTCCTGGTTCTGGAGCCGCACGAGGCCCTCAAGAACTACGAAATCGAGCTCCGGGATGAAGACACCGACAGCCTGGGTATTTCGGCTCCGGACGACTGTCTGGTGATCAACATCGTCACCATCCACTCGGAATCCCCCCAATACGTCACACTCAACCTGATCGGGCCGATTGTGATCAACCGCCACACCCTCGTTGGCAAACAGGTGATCCTCGAAAACAGCGAGCGGTACACCACCAATCACGCCCTCGTTGACGACCGCCCCTCGGCCTCCCGCAGCAGCTAAGGCGCATTCCCTCCCTCTCTCATGCTGATCCTTACCCGCAAGGTCAACGAAAGCATCATGATCGGCGACGACATCGAAATCCGTGTCGCCCGGATCGACAACGACCTCGTCAAGATCGGCATCGAAGCGCCTCGCCATCTGACGATCTATCGCAACGAAGTTTACCGTCAGATCAAGGAAAGCAACCTGACGGCCGCCCGCAGCGGAACCCTGCCGCCGCCCAAACTCAATTTGGGCAACCAGCCGCCCAAGCCCCAACCCTGAGTGGCAGTGAGTTGAGGGTCCTCTGGCCGGCTCCCGTTGGGACTCCCGTGCTGAGCCGCGCAGAGGCAGAGGAGCCGCCCCCCGGTTTTTCTAGCATCCCTCCGGGATGCCGCGCCTTGTTCGATTTTTCCGGCGGTTTCGGAGCCGTTCGGCCTCCGGGCCGAATGCCCCGCCCATTCCCTTACTCCCCTTACTCCCCTTACTCCCCTTACTCCCCGCTTTCAGCCAGCTGATACTCGTTGAGCTTGTTTCGCAGCGTGCGAATGCTGATCCCGAGCAGCTCCGCCGTCTTGGTGCGGTTCCCGCTGGTCTTGCTTAGCGCCCTGAGGATGTGCTCCTTCTCGACTTCGTGGAGCGCTTTGACCTCCGCACCGTCGGGGACATGGACGGCGGGATCCTCGGCTGCGGGCTCAGCGATAGGCGCACGCATTGGCGCTGGAACCCCCTGCCCGGCCGGAACCGCAACGGAACCGCCGAGCAAAGGCCCCAGCCCCAGAGCGGCCGCCTGAACGGGCGTGTCGGGCTCGGTGAGAATCACCGCGCGTTCGATGGTGTT
>CAMARB010000147.1 GCA_945860355.1 Chthoniobacter flavus
TCAGTTTACTGAGGGGGAAGATGAAGGGTGTCATCGAGCCTCCCCGGCGAGTGACCTCTTCCTCTTAAGAAAATACGCCCGCCTGGGCGTTCTTGATGAGGGGATTTACCTGTTATGCAAAAGGCTTCCTCATTTTTCAGTAACCTTAAGTGCCGCGAATGCGGTCAGCTTTACCCGAAGCAGGCGATCCACGTCTGTGACTTCGATTTTGGCCCCTTGGAGGCTGCCTACGACTACGCGGCGATTCAATCGGTGCTGACCCGCAAACTCATCGAGTCACGCCCTCAAACCATGTGGCGCTACCGGGAGCTGCTTCCCATCGACGGGGAGCCCACCGTGGGAACTCAGGTCGGATTCACCCCGCTTGTGAAAGCCGACCGCCTCGCTGAGGCCCTGGGCATCCGGGAGCTCTTCATCAAGAACGACACGGTCAACTACCCCACCCTTTCATTCAAGGACCGCGTGGTTTCCGTCGCTTTAAGCCGAGCTCGGGAACTGGGGTTTGAGGTGGTGGCGTGCGCATCGACGGGAAATTTGGCGAACTCGGTTGCCGCCAACGCAGCGAGCGCGGGCCTGAAAAGTTACGTTCTGATTCCAGCCGATCTGGAGCAGGGCAAGGTGCTCGGATCCCTAGTTTACGGGACCCAAGTCATCGGCATCCAGGGGGCTTACGATCAGGTCAACCGCCTCTGCTCCGAGATCGCGGGCAAATACGGATGGGGTTTTGTGAACGTGAACCTGCGGCCTTATTACGCCGAGGGTTCGAAAACCATGGGGTTCGAGATCGTCGAGCAGCTGGGCTGGAAACTGCCGGAACACACCGTCGTGCCGATGGCGAGCGGATCGCTGCTAACCAAGATCCACAAGGCTTACAGCGAATTTGTTCAGCTGGGGTTGGTCGGCGAGACGCCCTATAAAATCTACGGTGCCCAGGCCACCGGCTGCGCCCCCATCAGCCATGCGATGAAACGGGGCAGCGACTTGGTCAAGCCCGTGTCCTCCCCTAAAACCATCGCCAAATCCCTGGCGATCGGCACTCCGGCCGACGGGTATTACGCCATCCATTCGATGCGGAAAACGGGAGGCACCACCGAAGACTGCACGGATGAAGAAATCGTCGAAGGAATCCGGATGCTTGCCGAATACGCCGGTATTTTCGCAGAGACAGCGGGAGGCGTGACCGTCGCCTGCGCGAAAAAACTCATCGCTTCCGGGGCGATTCCTGCAAACGGCAGCGCCGTGCTTTGCATCACGGGACATGGCTTGAAAACGCAGGAAGCCATTCAAGGCAAATGCGGCAGCCCCCGGATCATCAACCCAAGCCTCAGGGAGTTCGAGGATCAGATTTACCAGCCTGACTCCCGCTCGGCCGCACACTCAAGCACCTCAGTTTAACCACCACCATGCCTTCTGTTCTCATTCCCACTCCGCTGCGCAAGCTCACCAACGAACTCGACACCGTGGAAGCCGCAGGCGCCACAATCGGGGAGCTCATCGACAACCTCGACACCGCTTTTCCCGGCCTCAAAAACCGGATTTGCGACGAAAACGGCACCATCCGTCGTTTCGTGAACATCTTCGTCAACGGGGAAGACGTCCGCTTTCTTGCGGAGAACGCCACCCCTGTGAAGGACTCGGACGAGATCAGCATTGTGCCCGCGATTGCGGGAGGTTAGTTCAAGCCGACTCCGGCTGAATTTTTAACCAAGAAATCCAACTGGGCGGCCCCTGGAGAATCTTAATGGCGTTGTCGGGCTTCGCTCCGCCGCCTGAAAACCGATTCACTTGAACCGGCCGCCGCTGGCTGATTCCTCAATTCGTCTACTTTCTATGGCTGAAGACAAAATCCGCCTCTGGCTGATGTTTCCCACACGGTTAATCACTCGGCCCGTTATCTGGGAGTTGGCCCAGAAATTCCCCATCATCCCCAACATTCGTCAGGCCAGCGTGACGGATGAGGTGGGCTTGGTTTCCCTCTCCTTGAGCGGGGAAAGATCCGATATCAAGAAGGCCATGACCTGGCTGGAGGAGGTCGGTGTGAAAGTGGAGCCGGTCGAGATGAACACGATCGAAGGCTAGGTGCCTTGGGCCTCAGGAGGATGGATTCCGCCTCCAGGCCGAGGCTTTCGCTCATCCGCCCCGGGCACTGAGAACGGGCGTTAAAATTCATAGGTGGCAGCCGAGGTCGGCCCGCCAGCCGGGCATCTTTGCCGCACCTCCGCCCCACTAAATCCGAAAACGGAAGTTCCAGCGGAATAATTGAAGGGGCGAAAGTGCAAAGCCTTTGGGTTCGGCAATTTAAAAAATCCCTCCGCGTTCCGCGCGCCTCCGCGTGAAAATAATCTCTCTCTGAAACTTGGGAGTTCGGGCTAAAAACGGATCGCTTCGGGAGGCTCGATCGTCACGGGAGCGGGGCGCAACCCGATTTGCTCCGCCGGACTCACCGGTTCCGCCCGGCGCACCTCGGGAGCGTTAGCCGGGCTCTCAACCGGCTCGGGGACATTGGCTGTGCTATCCACGGGAGCGATCTGTCCATTGAGCTTCTGGGCGTTAATCAGGTTCTGCACGCTCTGCATCGAATGATAGGGGTCGCCCCCCCCCACAACCGAGGGGGCTTTAAGCACCACGGGCACATGGGTCGCCACATCCACGGCAAGCGCCGCCCGAGGCCACTGCTGACCGGGGATCACCTTGACGAAACTCCTGCTCTGAGTTCCGTGGACGTCACAGGCGTCCTTGGGCGCCTGGTCTTCGGTCGCCATTTCAAAAAAAGTGGTGCGCCGTTGTTCCTTGGCTCCCGTCTGTTTGTTCTCCACCGTCTCGTGACACTTGTCGGTCGCGAGCAGCCCCGAGGCGGCGCACAACTCGCAGCGAATCAGGCCCTTCGGCGCTGTAATCGGGCTGGGTTTGTAATCGGCAAATGAATGCCGCATCACATTCGCCCAAACGGGCAGCGCAATCTCGCCGCCAAACGCCCCGCGGTAAATCGAGGTGCGCGGCTTGTCGAACCCCGCCCAAACCCCGCAGGTAATCGCGCTGCTGTAACCGACAAACCACACATCGGTGAAATTGTAAGCTGTGCCGGTTTTCCCCCCCAACTCAAACTTCTTAAGGCCCAGATCCGTGAAAGCCTTGTCCGCAGTGCCTCGGGTGAGCACCTCCGAGAGGCAGGAATGCACCTCGTAAGCCGTCGTAGGCTTCATCACCCTCTGAGTCTCCGGCTTCGCCTGGAAAATGACATTCCCGCTCTGATCCTCAATCCGCTGGATGATAAACGGCTTGGAGGGACGCCAACCGCCGTTCGGAAAGGGGGTTTGAGCGAGTGTCATTTCCATCAGGGTCACCTCGCTGCTGCCCAGAAACGTGGCGGGAAACGGGCGGAGCGTGCTCTCAACGCCAGAGTTTTTCGCCATGGCCAGCACCTGATCCAAACGCGCGAGATTGCCGAGCCGCACCGTCGCGGCGTTCTTGGATTTCACAAGCGCCTCCCGCGCGGTGATGAGCCCCTCGTATTTGTTGTCCACGCGCTCCGGCCCCCACTCCCCAAGGATGCCCGTCGTGCCGCCAATCATGACCTGGCGATTGTCGATCACCGCGTCCTGGACCAGTGTCCCCGGGAAAAGTCCGTTTTCAAACGCCGCCGCATAAACCAGGGGTTTGAAAGCCGTTCCCGCCGGAACCCGAGCGCTCACCGCGCGGTTGTATGCGCTGTGCTGAAAATCACGGCCCCCCACCATGGCAAGAATTCCGCCCGTGGCGTTCTCCAAAACCACCACCGACCCCTGCAGGTATTCCGGCAAAGCGATCCCGCCGGGTTCCCCCGCCCCGCCGGGAGCATTCGCCGACTTCGCATTCGACTTAAAGAGGCGGTCGTAGTCGGCGTAGGTCTGGTGCCCGAACCCGTCCCGGTGCTCCGCGGCGAGAAGCTGGTCCCGGAGAGCCTGCTCGGCTTTTTTCTGCAGCGCCGAATCAAGGGTCGTGTAAATCCGGTAACCGTCGCTCACCGCGCTGTCGCGGCCCACGAGCTTTTCGACCTGCTGCGCGACCATGTCCGCCGCGTAGGATTCCTGATGGATCGGCCTCCGGTTTTTAACGATGAGATCCTGGGCGAGTGTGCGCTCGTAATCCTCCGCGCTGATGCGCCCCAATTCGTGAGCCCGCTGAAGAACGTGGTTGCGCTGTTCGATGCAGGCCTGCCGGTTCCGCCATGGCGAAAGATTCGTCGGGCTCTTGAGCAAACCAGCCAGGGTCGCCGCTTCGGACAGATTCAACTCCCGGGCCGACTTTCCAAAATACCCGCGAGCCGCCGCTTCGGCCCCGTAGAATCCGGACCCGAAAAAGACCCGGTTAAGATAGAGCTCGAGGATCTCCTTTTTGTCGCAGCGTTTCTCGATCTCAAACGCGACAAACATCTCAAGCAGCTTGCGCTGATAACCGCGATCCGCCGCGGGCAACTGCTCCGGGAACGTGTTGCGAGCGAGCTGCTGAGTGAGGGTGCTGGCCCCCTGCCGTGTCCGGCCGGCGCTGAAATTCTTCACGATGGCCCGGGCGATCCCCACAAAATCCACGCCCTGATGCTGATAGTACCGCGCATCCTCCGCCGCCACCACCGCCGTCAAAAGCGCCGGCGAAAGCTCCGAGAGACCCACTTGGTCACGGTTTTGCGTGAAGATCCGCCCCATCACCTGGCCGGCCCGGTCGTAAATGATACTCGCGGACTCCATCTCCTTGAGCCGCCGGTAATCGAATGCCTGGGCTTTGCTCTCCCACTCCCGTTTCTGAGCCCAACCCCAAAGCAGCCCGACCGCTCCCAGAGCAATACACAAACCGAGGGTGGTCAGAAACCACGGGCGCAGGTAGAAGGGTTTGCGAGGATGAACGGGTTCCCACATGGCAGACGGCAATTTGGGCGACAGTTGCTCCCATGAAATGAAATCTTGTGCAATGAAACAATCCGCCCCGGCCCAGGACGCACCCCGAGTCCTCCCCCCCTGAGCCGCCTTCCAGACGAGGTTCTCTCTCAGCGCCCTTTTCAAAGAATGCATTCCGCCAAAAACCCCACGCTCGCTGACTGGATCCGGGACGCCATTCTCCAGCGCGGTCCCCTGAGCTTTAGGGACTTCATGGAGGCGGCCCTCTATCATCCCACTCTGGGCTTTTATTCCTCAGGCCGGGCGCAGATCGGTCGGGAGGGCGATTTTTTCACCAGCGTCAGCGTGGGCCCGCTTTTTGGGGCGCTGCTTGCCCACCAAATCGCCGAGCTCTGGGAACGGCTGGAGCGCAGAGCGCCTTTCCAGATCATTGAACAAGGAGCGCACCACGGCCAACTCATGGGGGATGTCCTCGATACGCTGAGGAACGAACACCCGGAGTGTTTTGAGCAAATCCAAGTCACCATCGTCGAGCCCTCGGCCCAGCTCCAAGCGGTCCAGGAGCGGGCTCTCGCGCAGAAGGCACACCCGATCCACGTGCGCTGGGTGAAATCCAACGCGGAGCTTGACCCCTTCACCGGCATTCATTTCTCCAACGAGCTCCTGGACGCGTTTCCCGTTCATCGGATCGTGTGGAACGGCGCGGCGTGGGAGGAACTCTCCGTGGACTTCAAAAACGACTCGCTCCAGCTCGTTCCACGCGCCCTCTCGGATCCCGTGCTGGAGAGGTTCATCGGCCGACTCAAAGGTCCTTATCCCGCCGGATACACCACCGAAGTCAACGTGGAGGCGGCATCCTGGGCGGCTCAGCTCGCGGGCAAGCTGGAGACGGGCTGTGTTCTCGCCATCGATTACGGATTCTCGCGGGACGACTACTATCGCCCGGAGCGCACCGAGGGAACGCTCAGCGGCTACAGCCGACACCGGCGCACGCGCGACCCGCTGCTGGCTCCAGGAGACTCGGACCTGACCGCACACGTGGACTTCACAACGCTTGCCGAGCAGGCCGAGGCCGCGGGAGCCCGTCTTCACGGCTTCACCGATCAGCACCATTTCATGGTCGGACTGGCAGCGTTGCACTTTGCGGGCTGCCGCCCGCGCACCGCCGCCGAAACCAGGGCGTTCAAGACACTCATGCACCCCGCCATGATGGGCTCGCGGTTCAAAGCGATCTGCCTGGGAAAAAACCTCCCTGAAGTCCCCCCGCTCAGCGGCTTCGCCTACGCTCAAAACAGCCGAGCTCAACTCGGGCTGGAGGACTGAGCTGAGCGTGCGGGATCCTCAGGGCGCCAAAAGCCGGTTGAGAACGGCACACAACTCCCGGATCTGGTGGGACTCGTGGATCGCCGAAACGGTCACCCTGAGGCGGGCGGCGTTTTTTGCGACGGTCGGGAACCGGATCGCGGGAATCAAAAAACCGGCATCCAAAAGAGCCTCGGAGGCGCTCAACGCGGCCTGAGAAGTGCCCAGGATCACGGGTATGATGGCACTCGGAGGGGCGGCCGAAAACGCGGAGCAATCCTCGGCGAACTGGGCGAGATTCGCGGCGAGTTTTTGACGCCGCTCTTCGCCGTCCTCGGAGAGAAGGAAATCCAATGCCGCAGAGCTGGTGGCTGCCGCCGCGGGGCCGGGCGCCGTGGAATAGATAAAACTGCGGGCTTTGTTGAGCAGGAATTCAATGGACCGGCGACGACCGCACACGTATCCGCCGCTTCCACCCAAGGCCTTGCTGAGGGTGCCCATGTGCAGGTCAATCCGCTCGGAGAGTCCCCGTTCAAAGGCGAGCCCGCGACCATTCCGGCCGCGCACCCCGACGGCGTGGGCCTCATCGAGAAGCAAGAACGCGCCGTGGCGGTCCTTCAAATCCACGATGTCCTCCAAAGGGGACAAATCCCCGTCCATGCTGAACACCGACTCGGTGACCACGAGCACCCGGCCACTGGGAAATTGTTTTCGCGCCCAGCGAAGGTGGCTTTCCAGTTTGCCCAAGTCATTGTGGGGAAACACACGGATCGTTGCGCCGCTGAGCCGCGCTCCGTCGATGAGCGAGGCGTGGCAAAGCTTGTCGAGAATGATGACGTCCTCACTTCGAGCCAGGGCGCTCAAGGTTCCCAATGCGGCGGCGTATCCGCTCGAAAAAGTCAGAGCCGCCTCGCTCTTTTTGAATGTGGCCAAGCGATCCTCCAACTCCCGGTGCGGGGCCATGGTTCCGCACACCAAACGCGACGCCCCCGCGCCCACGCCAAAACGGTCAATCGCCGCCTTGGCGGCCTCGCGGAGGAGCGGGTCCGCCGCGAGCCCCAGATAATCGTTGGACGAGAAGTTGAGCAGACGCCTCCCGGTCAACGCCACCTCCGGCTGTTGCGGGGAATCGACGACGCGGCATTTCCGGAGGAGCGACGCCGCCTCGAGCGCATTGAGCTCGGACGCGATGGAGTCAGCCCAGGAAGGGCCGTTCGCAGGAAACTCGGGGGTGCGCACTTTAAAAACCGGAGACGAGTCGGCCCCTGCGGGAGCCCCGGGTGTTGCGCAAGAACGCACGCCCAAAAACCGCGTCATTCATTCGCAAGGCCCCAGGCGAGAAGACGGTAGGAATCCGTCCAGATTGCGCCCTTCTGGGCCCCCAGCACCACGGCAATCACGTCCCGGTTCCCGTTGGAGGCGCTGGAGATCAGGCAAAAGCCGGCGGCATTGGTGTAGCCCGTTTTCATGCCGTTGCAGAGAGCGTAGTTTTTCAGCACCCGGTTTGTGGTCTCGAAGGTCTTCACACGCCCATCGCTGAACGTCCAATTCATCGTCTTCATTGAAACCGTGTTCCGCAGGACCCGGTTCCGATAAGCCGCCATCCCCACTTTGGACATGTCCCTGGCGGTGGAATACTGGCCGGGAGCGGGCAACCCGTTCGGGTTGAGAAAGTGCGAGTTGAACATGCCGAGCTGGCGGGCCTTTGCGTTCATCCTCTGCGCAAACTCCTCGACGCTGCCCGCGTTATCCCGAGCCAGACACCGCGCAACGTCGTTCATGCTGTGCACGAGCAGAATCTGCATCAGCTTGAGCCGCGAGTAGGTTTCACCGGGCTTGATGTAGAGCATGGAAGGCTCCGTCCAAGTGTCGGGCGCCTCCACGCGCACCACCTCGGCCAGGTTGCCCGACTCCGCCACAATCAGCGACGTCAGGAGCTTCTGTGTGCTGGCCACGGGACGCTGCGCGTCGGCGTTGGATTCCAGGAGCACCTGGCCGGTGTTGGCGTCCAGGAGGATGTAGGCCGCCGCGCGCACCTCGGGCGGTTTCCCGCTCGGATCAACCGAATAAACTTCCGCCGGGGCGGCTTTCTTTTTCTCGGAGACCCCGGATTTGGCGGCGGGCTTTGCGCTCGGAGTGGATTTTTTCTGAGCCGCAGCGGCGTGCCCTGCAAAAGCCAGAGAGAGAGCGAAAAAGAGATGGGGTAAGATGCGGAAAGTCATGGCGCAGGCTTAGTGGACGAATTCCTTCATGCACGCAAGCCGTTGAGATCGAAAAAAAGCGCACGCCCCTGCTTCATTTCGAGTCCGCGAGTCTTTTCTCAATCTCCGCATCCTTTGGGGCGCCCAGCTCAACGGATTTGTGGTAATGGCGGCGCGCCAACTCGATCGCAGGAGGCTCCCGCTGGAGATAAAACAAGGCCAGATTGTAGTGCGCCTCGGAGTAGGACGGATCGAGATCGAGAGCCTTCCTCATTTCCTCCTCTGCTCCCGAATACCAGCCCTTTTTTCCAATCGTGACGCCCAGGTAATGGTGCGCGCGGGCACTTTTCGGCGCAAGAAAGGCAGCCTGCGCCAGGGCCGCCAACGCGGCATCAAAGCGGTCGCTCTCATACCTCACGATCCCCAGGACCAACCAGGCGTCTCCGTTGTCAGGCGCCAGTTTGGCGGCCTTGCTTAAGCTGGCCTCGGCGTCTTCGTATTTCTTCTGGCGGTAGGCCACCAACCCCAAGTTGATCAGCGTTGGAACATTGCCGGGGGTAAGCTCCAGGACTTGCTCGAAGCCTTTTCTCGCCTCGGAAAAATCGCCTTTGTTGAAGGAGGCAAGCGCGCGTTTTGCGATCGCTTGGGCCTCATCAATGTTTTTTTTCTGATCCGGGCCCTCGGCCGAAGCCGACGAACCAGGATTTTGCGGGTCGGGCGCGGACCACAGAACGCCTCCCAGAAAGAAAGGCGCCAGGAAAAAAAACGGAACGCGCATCTTATTTCGCGCCGCCCAGCTCCCGAGCCCGCTCCGTAGCCGCCCGCACGGCGGCGATCATTCCGGCGCGGACGCCGCCGATCTCGAGCGCCTCAATGCCCGCAATGGTCGTCCCGCCCGGGCTTGCAACCATGTCCCTCAAAACCGCGGGATGCTCCCCGGTTTGAAGAATCATCTCCGCGGAACCGGCCACGGTCTGAGCCGCCAACCGGAGCGCCAAATCCCGTGGCAACCCCATCAAGACCCCGCCGTCCGCCAAGGCTTCCACCAGCAGACAAACGTAGGCCGGCCCGCTGCCGCTCAACCCGGTGACCACATCCAACAACTCTTCTTTAACGCGAACAATCGATCCCACCGCACCGAAGAGTTTCTCGGTGAGGAGCGCGTCATCCGGCGTCGCCGTCTTACCCAGCGCATAACCCGCCGCGCCACGGTGGATGAGCGCAGGCGTGTTAGGCATGACCCGCACCAGCCGAGCCGAGGGCCCGGCCGCCGCCTCCAACACGCCGAGTGAAATGCCAGCCACGATTGAAATCACCAGCTTCCCCCCCAAATCGAGCGACTTGAGCAGGTCCACGGCATCCCCGGGCTTCACACAAATCACAATCGCATCCGCACAGGAAACAAGCTCAACGTTTGTCGGCACGCTGCCAACCCCGGCCCGGGCCGCCAGATCCGTCGCCGCGGCAGGATTCGAGTCGGTGACCACAATCGACTCCCCCGACACCGCGCCGGTTTTGA
>CAMARB010000148.1 GCA_945860355.1 Chthoniobacter flavus
CAGGTCGAGCGCCCGGAGCTTGTCCAGGTGCTTGGAGAGAAGTTCGTAGTTGAGGATGTTCAGGTGTGCGTGCCGCGTCGGCGCGCCGCCCTGCACGACGTGGACGATCTTGCCGGGCAACCACCGGAGCGCCTCACGCTCCCAGTTTAATTTGAGGCTCGCCGGGCACACGATCACGGCGGGAAACGCCCCGAGCTTCTGAAGGGTGGCGAGGGCTTGAACCGTCTTGCCCAAGCCCATTTCATCGGCGATCCAGCCGCGTTTGACTCGGGTCATGTAGGCGACTCCCGCGCGCTGAAACGGCAGGAGCTCGCCGCCCAACCCCGACACCTCGAGCACCGCGTCCTCCGCGCGGCTGGCGGAGAGGTTTTCACGGGCTTGGGCGCGGAGATCGCGCCAGAGCGCCCGCAGCGAGTCGGGGATAAAAAAACCGTGCGCGTTGGCGAACTGACCCGCCGCCCGCAGCGAATCCATCCGGGCCGGCACGGACCAGGCCCCCCTGGATGCGTCCCAGCGCGCCCCGGGCAACAGCCGCACCGCGGCCACCAGCGCCGCGTCGTAATCAAAGAGGATCCAGATCCGGTCGCGGTCCAGGAACAGGGAGGGCTTGGGCGGAGCCGGAGTGGCCGGGAATTCCATGGGAATTAGCCCTGACATGAGCGCGAGCGCGTTGGCGAACCAATGGAGCCGACGACTGCCATCCCTTCAAAACAAAGCGCCAGACGAGAGAAATCTCCCGCCTGGCGCTTGTGATTCATTGAACTGCCGACGTTGGCTTACGCGAACTTGTTGGAGCGGTAGGCGCCCATTTCAGGGGCGTCGGGGTTCACCTCTGGCCCGAAATAACGCAGCACCACCAGGGGTTCCGTCGTGCTGGTGTTCTCGAACGTCACGCCCGCCTTGGCGCCGTCTTCGGTGCAGAAATACTCGTCCTCGGTGAGCTCATGGAACCGGATCATCTTGGGACTGTTGAGCGGGAGCCCGTTGATTTTGCCGCTGCCCTGGACGCAGATGAGGCCGTAAGCGCCGGAATCCTTGATGGTGGCTTTGACGCCCGGCTCCACCGTGAGCTCCTTGGCGGTGAAGAGCTGTTCGCCCTTGAGACGGCCGTAAACAATCCAGCGATCCACGTAGCCTTCGCTGCGGGTGTCCGCCACGGGCACGGGTTCGAGGTAATGGTTGTCCTTGAAGTTGGGATCGACGTTCCCTTCCCAGTCGAGCTGATCGACGATGAAATCGAGGTCTTGGTGTTTCTCGGCGGGCATGTCCTTGACCAGGAGCGACCAGGGCACTTCGCGGCCTTCCACCAAGGACTGATACATGCCGAACACGTCGGACCCCCACTGCGGCTCATAAGTGCAGAGCGAACCCGGCGCGTGCAACACGCAGGGAGGAATGAGCCAGCCGGTGCCGGGCTTCAGGCGGTAGGCGCGGGAGAGATCGAGGATGCCGTTATCGCCCTTGTTCCAGTTCTCCAGGCATTTGCGGACCTGAGCTTTGGTGGTTCCGGGCTCAAAACCCATGAAGGTGTAGGGGAAATTGTTCCCGACCGGATTGTGCTGCGGCGGGAAATAGTAGGACTCGGGCTTGCCTTCCTGGCCCACCAGAGCCGCCTGCTCCTTGGACTGGTGCATGTGGTGCGGGATCGGCCCCATGTTGTCGAAGAACTTCGAGTAAACAGGCCACTTGTTGTATTTGTCCCAGATCGATTTGCCGATGAGCGTGGCGCCGAGCTCGGACACCGCCTGCGCGAGCGTGAATCGGTTTTCGCCGACCACAACGTAACTCAGGCCTTCGTCCGGAGTCCGGTTTTCGTTGGCAGCAGGCGTGGTGGAGGCAAACCAGCGCTCGTCGATGCCGCCCCGGTTGAGCCCGAACGCGTAGAGATCGTCGGGGTGCAGTTTGAGGCGTTTGCCGGGCTGCAGAAAGGAACGAGGCACCCAGCAGGGCGCGAGACGCAGAAGCCCGCCCGTCTCGGCGAGAGCGCCTTCTACGAGCGATTTAACGTTACTGGTAACGGTTTTGAGGGAAGTGACTGTTTTCATGAATGGTTTCTTTGACGGGGAAGCGAAAAACGGCGGGTTGTTATTTCAGCGGCTTGGGAACTCGTCAAGCGCGCCAGCCCTACGTGAGGGCCGACGCGCCGAACGGCTCTACTCCTCGGGCAGCGGTTTGCCTTTTGTCTCCGGGGCAAACGGCAGAACGGCAAGCCCCACCAGGAAAATGACGCACATCGTCATCGCGGAATACCGCTCCATGAGAGGCGAGCCGTATTTGCCGAAAACACCGGTCGCGAGCTGGGCTGAAAAGAAGCTGCCCGCCGCCGCGGCAAACCGGCCGAGGTTGTAACAGAAAGACGTGCCGGTGCTCCGCAAGCTGCTGGGGAAAAGCTCCGGGAGATAGATGGCGAACCCGGCGAAAACCGCCAACTGACAGCCGCCCATCAGCGGCATCATCCAGTAGGCGTCCTGCGGGGTGCTCATGTTGTAGTACACGTAGAGAGTCGAGAGAAGAGCGGCCGAGAATCCGATGAAAAACGCGGTGCGGCGCCCCATGGAGATGGCCAGTTTCGTGAAGAGGCTCATTCCAATCGCCGCGCCGATCATTTGCAGGATATAGGCGTTGCTGATGGCTTTGTTCACGGCGGCGCCGATGCCGGCCGGGTCCATGCCCATTTGCTGAAAGTGGGTGCGGAATACGTTTTTCTGAAGGTCCACCGCGTACTCGCCAATCGCCCAGAGGCCGACGACGCCCGTGGAGGCCACAATCGCACCCACAATCATGTTCTTGCGCCATTTTTTCTGGGAAAACAGGGTCGCATACGAGGAAAGGAAATTTCCTTTGGGCAGGCTGCCCTCAGCCTTCGCGCGCAGCCATGACTCCGGCTCCTTGAGGTAACGCTGAATAAAGATCACCATGAACGCAGGAAGTGCCCCGACCAGGAAAACCCAACGCCACCCCTGCCCCATGGAAATGCTTCCCGATTTCTCCAGGGAATCGATGAGCATTTTGAGCAGCCCGGCGGAAACATTCCCCACGGTGGAGAGCACCTGCAGCGTGCCCAGCGCCCCCGTGCGCGCTTTGTCGGGCAGCGTTTCCGCAATGAGCGCGACGGCCAGCCCGAACACGCCCCCGACGCCCACCCCGGTCAGAAACCGGAAGAGCGCAAAATCCCAGTAAGTCCGGCTGAAGAAACTCAGCCCCGTGCAGATAGAATACAGCAGCACCGTGACGGTGAGCATTTTGGCCCGGCCGTAACGGTCTCCCAGCGCGCCGAAAATCATGCCCCCGATCCCCCACCCTACGAGGAAGAGCGCCGTCACTTGTTTGCCCAGCACTTGGATCTCCCCTGCGGGCGTTCCCTCCGGCAACAACGCGGTCAGGGCCGGAATCCGGGCCAAGGAGAACAAACGCTGGTCGAGACAGTCGAAAAACCAAGCCGCGGAGGCCACGATCAGAACAAACCAATGATAGCCGGTGAGTTGGCGCCACCATGGCGCGGTGGAGGGAGCGTGCATAGGGCGCGAACAATGCGAGGAGGCCTGGGGAGGAACAATCAAAAACCGCGGAAGCGAGACGAAGGGACCGGAGCCGTGAAATTGGGCCGCCATCCCGCCCGAGCGGGCGCATCGAGAGGACTGCAAGCGTGTTGAAAAAGATTGGGGCCGACGCGCCCGATCCAATTTTCCGGGCCTTTCCCTGCCCCGCTGAACGGGTTATCTTCAATTGGTTTGAAGCTCACGATTTCCAGCAAAAGCCTGCATCCCCGCCGCGTGTTCCGGATTGCCCGGGCGCGCCGGAGCGCCGTGGCCAATGTGTTTGTTGCGCTCTCCGCCGACGGGATTACCGGATACGGAGAAGCCTCTCCCAACAGCTTCTATGATGAAACCGCGGAGAAGGTGAGCCACGCGCTTCGGGGGGCAACGCCCTGGATCGAGGGACTGCGCGTTCGGTCCGTGGCCGACATCGAGCGGCTTTGGGATGAACTCTGGGCTAGGCTGGCCCCCTCGCGGGCGGCTCAATGCGCCGTGGATCTTGCGCTCTGGGATTGGCTGGCGAAAGCCGAGCAAACCCGTGTTAGCGCCCTGTTGTGGAGCCGGGCCCCGGCGCCGGTCGCCACTTTCTGCACGCTGGGGCTTTCCACGCCGGAGGAGCTGGAGTCCAAGATCGATGAGCTGGAGGGGTTTCCGCTGGTGAAGCTCAAGTCGGATCAGACGGCGGACCTGGATCCAGTGCGGCGGGTCCGGGCCCGCAGTCGCGCCAGGATTGCGGTGGACGCCAACGGTTCCTGGGCGGCGTCCCGCCTTGAGGCGCTGGCATCGAGTCTGGGGACTATGGGCGTCGAATTCCTCGAACAACCCCTTCCCGACTCGGCCGCGCGCGAATGGAGCGCACCAGCCCTCGCACTTCCCGTGATGGCGGATGAAAGCTGCGTGACGGAGACGGATCTAGATCGGCTGCCCGCTCTCTACTCGGGATTTAACATCAAACTGGTGAAATGCGGCGGGCTGACGGCAGGTGCCAGGATGGCGCGCCGAGGAGCCGAGCGAGGGCTCAGCACCATGGTGGGGTGTATGTTGGAAAGCAGTTTGCTGATCGGGGCCGGTGCGGCCCTGGCGCAGGAGACAAAATACGCCGACTTGGATGGCGCCTGGCTGCTGAGCGACGATCCCTTTGATGGCTGGCGCTTTGAATCGGGAATGCTCCTGCCCGGCGATGGCTTCGGCTTCGGCGCGGAACCCAAGCCCGGAGTTTTTGGTGAGCCCGACGGAGCAGCGCCTAGGCCAGGATCTCTTTGACCACGTTGCCATGCACGTCGGTGAGCCGGAAATCCCGGCCCGCATAACGATACGTGAGTTTCTCATGATCGAACCCGAGAAGATGCAGGATGGTGGCGTGTAAATCGTGGACGTGCACGGGCTTCTCGACTGCCTTGAAGCCGAATTCATCGGTGGCGCCGTGGACGTAACCGCCCCGCACGCCGCCGCCCGCCAGCCAATGGCAAAACCCGTAATGGTTGTGATCCCTGCCGTTGACTTTTCCCTCGTTCGAACCCGGCGTGGGCAACTCCACGGTGGGCGTCCGGCCGAACTCGCCCCCCCAAATCACAAGGGTTTCCTCCAGGAGCCCCCTTTGTTTGAGGTCTTTTAGCAGGGCGCCAATCGCTTGATCGCATTCGCCGGCGAGCCTGCGGTGGTTTGTCTCGATGTCATCATGGCTATCCCACGGCTGGCCCGCCCCATGCCAAACCTGGACAAAACGCACACCGCGCTCCACCAAGCGCCGGGCAATAAGAAGTTGGCGGGCTTGCGCCCCCTCGCCATACATCGCGCGAGTGGCCGGACTTTCCTTGGAAACATCAAAAGCATCGGCGGCGTCCATTTGCATCCGATAGGCCAACTCGAAGGATTGGACTCGGGCCTCGAGCTGCGCATCGCCGGAACGGCGCTTCTGGTAGTCGGCGTTGAGTTGCTGCAACAAATCGAGCTGCTGCCGCTGGGCCTTGGAAGAGACGGACAGGTTCCGGATGTTCTCAATGAGCTTTTCCAGATCGCGGTGTTTGGTGTCGATGTAAGTGCCCTGAAAAACCCCGGGCAGGAACGCCGACTGCCAGTTCTGGGACTCCTGGATCGGATACCCGCCGGGGCACATGGCGATGAAACCCGGCATGTTCTCGTTTTCGCTGCCCAGGCCGTACGTCAGCCACGATCCCATGCTCGGACGGACCTGACGCGCGTCGCCACAATTCATCAACATCAGGGACGGCTCGTGATTGGGCACATCCGCCTGCATTGAGCGGATGAGACAGATGTCATCCGCGGACTCCGCTGTTTTGGAAAAAAGCTCGCTCACCTCCATGCCGCTCTGCCCGTATTTGCGAAAAGCAAAGGGCGACCCAAAGCCCGCCCCTGTCTTTCGCTCCGTGCTGAGGTGATCCATCGGCAGCGACTTGCCATGATACCGGGTCAACGCAGGTTTCGGATCGAACGTGTCCACATGGGACGGCCCGCCGTTCATGAAAATGTGGATGACCCGCTTGGCCTTGGCTGGGAAATGGGGCGCCCGCGCTCCGAGCGTATGAATCGCCCCCGAGGCGCGGGCGGTTGCGGCGCCGGAATCCCCCAGCACGCTTCCCAATGCCATCGCGCCAAATCCCATGCCGCAACGGGCGAGAAAATCGCGGCGGGTCAGAAAAAGATGATCCAGTGGGCTTGGGTGATACGGCATCGTGGCTCCTTAAAAAAGCAACCAAACCGCAGGACGATCCTTAGATCCTGCCGAACGGATCTTGATCAAGCGCGTTCCCGGCTCCCGGTGCGCGAGTCATTCTTACTTCGTTCCACGGGATGCACAAAAACTCACAGGGCACGGCGCGCGTCCGCTGTGAGCGTCCGAGAAACCGCCAAACGCGTCTTGAAATTTAGTTCCACTCTCGCTCAGTGTCACGGCCCGCTTGAATACGACGACCACCCAATCCGAACGTTTATCCAACCCCCTGCGTGAGGGGCTTTCCAACAGGCCGATGCCGCAGCCGTGCACGGTCGTGATTTTTGGGGCTTCCGGCGATCTCACTTACCGCAAGCTGATTCCGGCGCTCTACAATATCGCGGCCGACGGAGATCTTCCGGCGGCCCTCTCGGTGGTGGGTTTTGCGCGCCGCGAGAAGACCGACGAGGGGTTTCGCCAGGAGCTCAGGGAGGCGGTGGGCAAGTTTTCCCGGCAAGGCCTCAACGCGGAACTCTGGGAGAGCTTTGAGGATCGGATCTTCTATCACCGCAGTGAATTCAGCGACCTTGAGGGGTATCAAAGACTGGCGGAGCGCTTGGAAGAGCTCGACCAAGACCGCAACACCCAGGGCAACCGCCTCTTTTACCTCTCGGTGGCCCCGAGTGAATTCGGGGGGATCCTCGAGAAACTGGCGGCGGTTGGGCTCAACAAGGCCAAGGAAGGTTCTTGGGCGCGGGTGATTGTGGAAAAACCTTTCGGAACGGATCTCCCCTCCGCCGAGTCGCTCAACCAGGTCGTCAACGACGTCTTTCGCGAGAAAGACACGTACCGGATCGACCATTATCTGGGCAAAGAAACCGCGCAAAACATCATGGTGCTGCGCTTTGCCAACTCCATCTTCGAGCCCCTCTGGAACCATCGCTACATCGATCACATCCAGATCACCGCGGCCGAACCCCTCGGCGTCGAGGCGCGCGGCCCCTACTACGAAAGCTCCGGAGCGCTCAGGGACATGGTCCAAAACCATCTCCTCCAGCTCCTGTGCCTTGTGGCCATGGAGCCCCCCACGGACTTGACCGCCGACAGCGTGCGCGACGAGAAAGTCAAAGTGGTGAGAGCGCTCCGCGCGATGACACCCGAGGACGTTGCGCACGACGTCGTCAGAGGCCAATACGCCGCCGGCTCCATCAATGGCAAAGAAGTGCTCGCCTATCGGGCCGAGGACCGGGTCGACCCGCAATCGATGACGGAAACCTACGTGGCGCTCAAGGTCCACGTCGACAACTGGCGCTGGGCCGATGTCCCGTTCTACGTGCGCGTGGGCAAACGCCTGCCAAAAGGCGGCACCGAGATCGCCATCCAGTTCAAGAACGCGCCAGGCGTGCTCTTTAACAAAGACACCTCGGCCGTCGGCCCCAATGTCCTCGTCATTCGGATTCAACCCGACGAGGGCATTTCCCTCAGAATCCAGGCCAAACGCCCGGGCGCATCTCTCAGAGTGGAGCCTGTGAAGATGGATTTCCATTATGGAACGAGCTTCGGCAAAGCGTCTCCGGAAGCCTACGAGCGTCTTCTGCTCGATGCCATGAGCGGTGATGCGACCCTTTTTGCCCGCCGGGATGAGGTGGAGGGCGCGTGGAAGTTCATCGATCTGATCGAGCAAGCCTGGCATCAGAACCCGAAGCCCCCCGCGTTGTGCCCTTACCCGGCCGGTTCATG
Source organism: Chthoniobacter flavus (assembly GCA_945860355.1). Classification (GTDB taxonomy): domain Bacteria; phylum Verrucomicrobiota; class Verrucomicrobiia; order Chthoniobacterales; family Chthoniobacteraceae; genus CAIURC01. Next base: position 7,948 of record CAMARB010000148.1, read on the forward strand.
GGGGCCGCCGGAAGCGGATGCCCTGCTCGAACGCGATGGGCGCGCCTGGCGCAGAATGTAATTCCAAACCCAAGGCATGGTGGATCTCTCCAAAACGGGAGATTCGCCGCCCGAAAAAGGAACCTTCGAAGATGTCTGCCACAATCGACTCCGCTGCCCTGGGAATTCCCGTCGAGCTCGGTCAAATTGGACGCGAATTAAAAAAACTCTGGGAGCGCGACGGCGGCGTCAGCACCCGGGCCTCTCTCATTAACTTCGCGGTTTACGGCGAAGGCGCGGGGTCGATGGACGCCAACACGCAGCTCCTCATGGAGCTCACCCGACACCATGCTTGTCGCGCGCTTCTCGTGGGATACGCGCCCGAGCCCCCTCAGCCCCAGATCCGCGCATGGATCAACGCGCACTGCCACCTGAGCAGAGCGGGAGCGAAACAGATCTGCTGCGAACAAATCTCGTTTCTTTTTGAGGGCGACACGAGCCGCCGCATCGCGAACATCCTCTTCTCGAATCTCGATTCCGACCTGCCCCTTTACCTCTGGTGGCAGGGAGAATTCCCCGAGCCCATAGACGATCAACTCTGGGCTTGGGTTGACCGCCTGATTTTCGACAGCCAGAGCTGGCAAAACCCGAAGGCCCAGTTCGCGCTCCTCAAGGAATCCATCCGGCGCAGCCGTTCCCGACTCATTCTCTGCGACCTGAACTGGACACGCTCCCTTCACATCCGCCAGGCGATCGCGCAGATGTTCGATCATGCCGAGAATTTGGCGATGCTTCGGGAGCTGGAAACCGTCTCCATCCTTCACGCTCCCGGCTACGAAACAACCGCTTTGCTTCTCGCAGGCTGGCTCGCCGGGCAACTCCGCCTCCAGCTCCAGGAACGCGCAGATGCCACGCTCTGCTTTCAGTCGCCGGAGGGAAACAAGATTGCATTTCAGCTGCACCCCACCGACGGGCGCTCGATTAGTCGTTGTGAGTTGCGCTCCCGCACCTCCTCGCTTCGTGTCGAGCGGGATTCCGATGGAGACTTTTTCCGGGTCGAGGTGCATCTCCCCGGCGATCGGATCTACCATCACCTTCTCCCGGCGGGCAGCAACTCCACAGCCTCCCTGCTGTTAGAGGAAATTGGCGGAGGCGGTCGCCACCGCGTCTATCTCAAAGCACTCGGGATCGCCGAATCCCTGCTCTAGGCCTCGGCGTCGGCCGAAGTTCTCTGGGTCGGATCGAGCCCTTCTATTGCCTGCCACCCGGCGAACAATGGCGACCCTCCGGACCGGCCCGTCGCGGAGTCAACTGAACAGCTAAGCGCGCCTGCGATTGAAGGCCGACTTCTCGCGCTCCATCTCCCTCGCGGTGGCTTTTTGTTTCAGCGCCTCCCGCTGATCCCTGCCCTCCTTGCCCTTGGCCAGCGCCAACTCGAGTTTCACCCTCGACCCCTTCCAATAGAGCCGCAACGCCACGAGGGTGTTCCCCTTGATCTGCGTTTGAGCTTGGAGACGTCGGATCTCCTGCCGATTGAGGAGCAAACGCCTTGGGACCTTCGGCAAATGCTGCTCAAAACTCGCCCTGGCGTACGGCTGGATGTCCAGGTCGTAGACGAAGACTTGACCGCCTTCCACCTTGGCGAAGGCATTATTCAGGTTCGCCAGACCGTCGCGGATCGACTTGACCTCGGTGCCCTTCAACTCGATGCCGGCCTCAAGCCGATCGAGGACCAAGTAATCGTGTAACGCTTTGCGGTTTACCGAGATATCCGCTTCCATAGAACAGGTCGGCTCATTCAGCCGCCCACATTGAAGCCTTATTCAGCACTCTGAGCGTCAGGCACCGGAGCGGCCTC
>CAMARB010000149.1 GCA_945860355.1 Chthoniobacter flavus
CTTTCGTTATGGCCTGCTGGTTCAGACGATGTCCCGCTTGCGGCTTCGGCCTCGCGGCTTCATTCCGGACATCGCTTTCGGTCGTGAACCGTCTAATTCGACCGGCGGGACTTTCACCCGCGTGGACGCCAGATTCCCCAGCGCACACCAGAATTCCGGAGCTGTGATGCGGTGCGGATGCGTGCGGAGGTCGGCCACGGTAATGAAACCCAATAGACAGCCTTTCCCTAACACGAATACTCATTAGTCCCATCGTCCCCAACACATTATTCCCTGCTCCAGCGTAGCCTGTGCCGAGCTATTTCTTGGTTTGAATTGAAAGGAGTTTCGCAAGGACTGCCTCGGCGATCGGCTGGTTGCCTGGACCGCTGGGATGAACCCCGTCACGGGCAAGGGTCGACTTCGGGACTACGCCATAGAGGCTGACAAAGTCGCACTTGAGCTTCTCTGCCAAGGTTTTATACGCGTAACCCAGTTCCTGCAGCCTTGCCTCTCGCTGATCCGCGATGGGACGAGTTGGACCAAGGGCGTCTTTTCGGATATTTGGCGGCGCAACGAGTAATATCGCCAAGTTATCGCCATAGAATTCCCTCGCCTTCAACACCATGGATTCCAGATTTCTTATGGCCTTTGGGACGCACTGATCGGAGATATCACGCGAATCGTTGGTTCCCAGGGCGATCACGAGGACATCGGCGCGCGGTTGCCTTTTGAGCATGGCGACAAAATCGGCAACAGCCGCCGTAGGGCGGCCACCCTTGCCTTCGTTTATCATTACCAATTTGCCATCGGATTGAATTTCGACTTGGTTAATCCAAGCTTGCGAGCGCTCCTCTTTTGGAAGCGTATTACCCTCCGTAATTGAATCTCCGAAAACAACAATCGTTCGAGGGGCTGCAAAAACGTGGATCTGCAGCAAAGAATAGGCAATGGCGATAATACAGCGGAGTTTTGGGGAGTTGCAGATATTCATAGTCGATGAAAGGAGCGAGAACTGGAGGGCGTTCCGTTAGGGACAGACAAGCTGCAGTGCGGATTCAATAGGCTTTTGCCACCCCGCGGCTGTTGCCACCCCGCTTTCCTGCGGGTTTTCAACACCAGCTCTGCCACTAATGGTAACCGATAGATTGAGCATGGTTTCGTTCGCCACTTTGTATATCGTTGGCCGCAGACTATTTATCCCGCGTAAGATACGCGATCGGCCGTCTCAGGCACTGGCATCACTAGCGCCGGATCTCTCAACCTTGGCCAAATATTGTATAGAAACACCGGCCATAGCTAGCGCGATATCATTATGGCCAAATCCTTTCAACGGATTATGCCAGATCACCCGACCGCTATCCGCATCCAAGCAGAACAGGTGACCAGCGCCGCCGGCAAAAACCACACTCCCCTGCACCAAAACCGATATATCCTCACGGCTTGTAGCCGATATCAGCCCTCCGGATTTGAGAACCGTCTTCCAGAGCACGTTTCCAGATTCCGGATCAATGGCAGCCACGGCTCCGTTGGATCCAATAATTAGCGGATTCATCATTTTATTATGTAAAACTTAAGAGCCCGCGGGGCGCTTAATCAAGCCAAGGACAGACAATCTGTGTGCCAGATTCAACAGGCTATTGAAACTCCTCTTTCCTGCGGGCTTTCAAAGGAAGGTCTGTCCCGAATGGCGCTAAGATAAGCTCACTTTGGGAGGTTTGCGGTGTCTCGGTGGGGGAAAGTGGCACAGGCTTCCAGCCTGTGATCTGAGACAGTCACAGCCAGGATGGCTGTGCCACTTTGGGCTCCACCGGCGGCGTGAGCCTTTGCCAAGCCTCCATACTCGGAGATTTGCAGAGGACGGTATCGTCCCAAATGGTCCTTAAGTTAGCGCCATTCAGGTCTGTCCCTATTGTATTCCGCCAACGGTGTCAAAAAACGTCCGTTCCTTAGTGTATACGCATAAGAACAGAGGCGTTTTTGCAACAGGCGGGTGAAAGCGGAGTGATAGGGCGCTGTCAGGGACGGACGTTGTATTCGGCCGCCAAGCTAAGCGGCAGGGCTCACGCATCTAAAAAAGGCGCGAGGACCCCGCGTGCGGGGCTCGATCCGATGCCGGAGGCATCCCGGAAAGTAGCCGACGGTTGAGCGAAGCGACACCGCCGGAAGGCCGTCCCGGCGGCACCCCGGCAGGGCGTGCCGGACACCACCCAGTGAACAACCCCTCTGCCACCCCTCTGCGGGGTGGGCTGTTTTCGGGACCGCGCCGCGGGGGTGTCGCACAATCTACGACGTTTTGCGGCGCGCGGTGATCAGCGACTTGCGATCCCTCGGATTGCCTTCCATGGCGGGCCGGTACCATTCCTCGTGGGTCTCGTCGATGTCCACATGGCCGCCGGTTTTCTCGTGGTTCTGTCTCCAGCCATGGAGCGCCTCAAACGCGGCGTGGTCCACGTAGTCCACAGCCAGATCGATATCCACGGGATGCCCTGCCGGGATTTTTGAAAGTTCCGCGTTGAGCTTGGGGACACAGGCGAACGTGAGGGTCCCCCCAATGACCACATGGTATTTGTCCGCGCGCTGCTCGATTTGGATCTCGGTGGTGGAGAGCCTGCGGATCGCGACAAAGACGCTGAGCGCGACGCCGATGCCGACCCCGGCCAGGAGGTTCACGCAGGTGACGCCGAGCACGGTGGCCCAGTAGATGCTCACCTCGTTGTGAACCGTCAGGTCGCGGATGTGGTGGAGGTTCACCAGGTTGACGCCGACATACACCAACAGCCCCGCCAGCACGGCCAGCGGAATGGTTTCAATGAAACGGCCCAGGAAAAGGGCGCAGAGCAGAATCCAGACGCCGTGAAAAACCGCCGACCAGCGGGAAACGCCGCCCGCGTTGATATTCGCGGAGGAACGCACGATGACACCCGTGACGGGGAGTCCGCCGAGCAGGCCTGAGACGAGGTTGCCCGCGCCCTGGGCGGCGAGTTCCTTGTCGAGGTTAGAGCGCACCCCCGAGTGGAGTTTGTCGGTGGCCACGGCGCAGAGAAGGGACTCGATGCTGGCGATAATGGCGACGGTGAGGACGGCCACGGCGAACCCGCTCCAATCCGAAGGCCACGCCAGTTTGGTCCACTCAAAGGTCTCGGGCAGGTCCACCCTTTTGACGTCCATTTTTGCGGCCAACGAGACGACGGTGCCAACCACCACGGCGACCAGCGGGGCGGGGATGGATTTGAGAGCCGCGACGGGGATCTTTTTCCAGACAACCAGGATGGCGACGGTCAGCAGACCCAGAATGGCGGCGGACTGATTGAGAAGGCGCAGCTGGCCGGGCAGGGCGAGAAGGTTGGCGAGGGGCGAGCTTGCGGGCGCGCCCCCGAGCACCACGTGAACCTGCGCCAGGGCGATGGAAATACCGATCCCGGCCAGCATGCCGTGGACGACTGCGGGGGCGATGACCAACGTGCCCCGGCCCACTTTGAGAAAACCAAAGAGCAACTGCAGCAATCCGGCGCAGGCCGTCACCAGGCACATGGTTTCCCAGCCGAATTTCTGGACGAGCCCCGCCACAACCACGGTGAGCCCGGCGGCGGGACCTGAAACCTGGAGGGGCGACCCCGCCAGCAACCCGGTGACGATGCCCCCCGACACGGCGCCAATGAGCCCGGCGATGATCGGCGCGCCGGAGGCCAGCGCGATGCCCAGGGAGAGCGGCACAGCCACAAGAAAGACCACAAGAGAGGCGGGAAGATCGCGACGGAGGTTCATGACAGACGAAGACCTAGTGCGGAAGACGCGGTTTGTTGACACAAATTCCCGGGCATTTGCCGCCCGGCTGCGCGCAAGAGAGAAGGCTTTGCGCACGCGACCTCCACTGCAGCCGCCCGCCCTCCCTTTAAAAACAACACGCCGCGCCAGTTGCCCGGCGCGGCGTGGAAGTTCAAACCCGAACGTCGTTTAGCGCAGGAACGCCTCGTGCAGACCGCCGTCGACCGTGATGACCTGGCCGGTGGTCTTGCTCAGACGCTGGCTCACCAGCAGGAAATACGCTTCCGCCTGGTCCGCCGGGGTGATCGGCGACTTGGTCAGGGTGCGGTCCGCGTAGAACTGCGCCAGCTTGGTCACCAGCGACTCGGTCGCCTCGTCGTCCGTGTAGGCGATGTTGTATTTGGCCAGGGACCCGATGACGCGGTCCCGGGGGAACATGGCGCTGCCCTGGACAACCGTGGCCGGGGCGACGCCGTTGACGCGCACCAACGGGGCCAGCTCCATCGCCAGCTCGCGCACGAGATGGTTGGCGGCCGCCTTGGAGGTGTCGTAGGCGAGCGAGCCTTTCTTGGCCACCGCCGCGTTGGCGCTGGTGGTCAGCACGAGGCTGCCGCGCAGGCCCTGTTCGCGCCAGGTCTTGTAGGCCTCGTCCGCCACGAAGTAGCTGCCCGTGACGTTGATGTTGAAGGTGAGCGCCCATTTTTCGTCGGGGATGTGCCCCGTCGTGTCGCTCGGCACGAAGATGCCGGCCGTCACCTCGATGGCGTCAAAGCCGCCGTAGGCCAGGGCCACCTGGTCGAGCATCGCGCGGATGCTCGCACGGTCGGTGATGTTCGCCGCCAGGCCGATCGCCGGGCCGCACCCGCTGATGCCGCTGCCGGCCACGCCGATGCCCGCGCCGTATTTGTCGGTGATCTCCTTGGCCGTGGCTTCCGCCGCCGCCTGGTTGAGGTCCACCGCCACGATGTGCGCGCCTTCCTTCACCAGCCGATGCGCGGTTTCCTTGCCGATGCCGGACCCGGCGCCGATGACGATGTGGATCTGGCGGGCGAGTTCCTTCTCGGCGGGCATCCGCTGGAGTTTGGCCTCCTCCAGGAGCCAGTATTCGATGTCAAAAGCCTCCTGCTGCGGGAGCGCGATGTATTCGTCGATGGCCTCGGCGCCGCGCATGACTTCCACGGCGCAGTTGTAGAACTCGGCCGTCACGCGGCTCTCGGACTTGTCCTTGCCCCAGGCGATCATGCCCAGGCCCGGGATGAGGATCACCGTCGGGTTCGGGTCGCGCATCTTGGGCGAGTTGGGGTGTTTGCAGGCGTTGTAGTAGGCGCCGTAATCGTCGCGGTACTTCGCCAGACCGTCCTTGAGCAGGCCCTTGAGGGAGTCCACGTCGCCCGTGGCGGGATCCCAAGCCACGTAGAGGGGCTTGATCTTGGTGCGCAGGAAATGGTCGGGGCAGCTCGTGCCGAGCTCGGCCAAACGGGGCGCGTCCTGCGAGTTGACGAAGCGGCGGATGGTGTCGTCGTCCTGGACGGTGCCGATGAACCGGGCCTTCTGGCTGACTTGCCCGCGCAGCCAGGGCAAGATCTGGGCGAGCACCGCGCGGCGCTGGCCTTCCTCAAGGGAGATGTATTTCTGGCCGCCGAACACCGTGGCGTGTCCGCCCTTGGCCTCGTATTTGGCCTCGATGTAGTTGGCCGCCTTCTCGATGAGCGAGAGGGTCAGCTCGTAACATTCGCGGTCGTCGTTGGCCCAGTTGATGAGCCCGTGCTGGCCCATGATGATGCCCTTCGCGTTGGGGTTCTCCTTGCAGATCTTCTCCATCTCCAGGCCCAACTCGAACCCGGGCCGCAGCCAGGGGGTGTGGATCACTTCAGCGCCGAAAATCTCCTGGGTGAGCCGGACCGAGTTGCGCGAGGCCGCCACGGAGATGGCCGCGTTCGGGTGCATGTGGTCCACATGCTTGAAGGGAATGAAGGAGTGCAGCGGCGTGTCGATCGACGAGGCGCGCGGGTTGAGGTTGAAGGTCGTATGGGTGTACATCGCCACCATCTTGTCCTCGGCGTCCGTCTTCGGTCCCCGCCCGGGCATGCCGGCGTAGAGGGGCTGCAATTCCATGAGTTTGCTCTGGTAGAGCGAGGAGAAGTTCTCCCGCAACGACGTGCGCAGGTCGCCGCCCGAACCTTTCACCCAGAGCACTTCCACCTCTTTGCCCGTCAACGGATCCTTCTCGAGGATCTTGGAAGAGGTGTTGCCGCCCCCGGTGTTGGTGATGCGCTGGTCGGCGCCGAGGATGTTGGAGCGGTAAACCAGCCGGGCCACGGGATCGAGCGAAGCGGCCTTGGCATCGTCCCAGGAATAATTGACGTGACGGAAGGAAGACATAGAGGAGGAATGATTGGTTTGTGACGCAATTCTGATCGAATTGTGATTGAATTCTGAGCAATTCCCGACCAAAACTCAAGCGTCTTTTTTTCCAATGAAACGTCGTCTCCGCCAACGTCAGATCCTTGATCTGCTTGAGGTCCTCCCCGAGCTGAGCGTGGACGACGCCTGCGAGCGGTTCAAAACCTCCCCGGCCACGATCCGTCGCGAGTTTGTCCAGCTGGCCAAGGAACAACGCGTCGAAAAAACCTGGGGCGGCATCCGGGCGCTCTCGGCGGAGGCGACTCTCACCCAACTGGTGCCCCCGGCGTTTGCGTCGCGTTTGGTGGCGTTGGCGGAGGAAAAAGAGGCCATTGCGCGGGCGGCGGCGGAGCTGCTCCAGGAGGGCGACGTGGTGATGATCGACGGCGGCACCACCACCCTACGACTGGCGGAATTCATCGCCAAAAAGCGGATCCGGGTGATCACCAACTCGCTGATGATCGCGCAGGCGATTGCGCAGGGAAAAGGCGGGCGGCCCGGCGCGGAGGTGCATCTGACCGGGGGCACCCTGCAGCCGGAGAGCGACGTGGTGGCGGGACCGCAGGCAGAGGCGTTTCTGAAACTTTATCACGCCAACTGGGCGTTTCTGGGGGCGGCGGGCGTGGATGAAACTGCGGCGACCAACTACAACGAGGCGGTGCTGGCGAGTGAACGGCTCATGATCGAGCAGAGCGCGCGGATTGCGATTTTGGCGGACCACACCAAGCTGGGGCGCACGGCGATGTGCAGGCTCTGCGGTCTGGACAAGGTCAACCGGCTGATCACCGACGCGCATCCCTCCACCGGAGAGCTGGTTGCCAGGCTGCGGCGCATCGGCGTGGAAGTGAGCGAGGTGGGCGGGGTGGTTTGCCGTGGAGAAACTGGCGATCCGTGTTAGATAAACTCGGCTCCTCCCCGGGACGCACCCCTTTCAAAAAACAATGAACACCAGCCTGGAATCGCTCCAATCCGCCATCGCCCCGTTCCGGATTCGTCTCCTGGAACACCGGCTTTACTCGGAACTTCGGGACCTGGAGGACCTGCAACGGTTCATGGAACACCACGTCTTTGCGGTGTGGGATTTCATGTCGCTGCTCAAGGCGCTGCAGCGGGAGCTGACCTGCGTGGACGTGCCCTGGGTCCCCCGCGGGGACGCGGCGGTGCGGACGCTCATCAACCAGATCGTGCTCGGCGAGGAAAGCGACACGGGCCTGGACGGCAAACCCTGCAGCCATTTCGAGCTCTATCTCCAGGCCATGGAGGAGGCGGGCGCCTCGACGGACGCAATGCGCCAGTTCCTGGACCGGCTCGAGCCCAGCCTGCCGTTGGCGCTCAGCACGTTTGCCCCGCCCTGTGCGCGGCGGTTTGTGGGCTCCACTTTTGAGCTCATCCAGAGGGGCCAACTCCACGCCATCGCCGCCTCGTTTACTTTCGGCCGCGAAGACCTGATCCCCGAGATGTTCGGCGAACTGGTGAACCGGCTCAACGCGCAGTTCCCCGGGCGGGTGGAAACGCTGCGTTATTACCTGGACCGGCACATCGCACTCGATGGCGACGAACACGGGGACATGGGCCGCGAAATGGTGGCCCGGCTCTGCGGGGAGGATCCGTTGCGCTGGAAAGAGGCCACGGCCGCGGCGGTCTCCGCCCTCGGCAACCGGCTGGCGTTCTGGGACGCCATCGCCGACGCGCTGGAAGCGGCCAAAGCGGGGGCTCCCGCTTCCGTGTAATGAACCCGCCTGCGGAAAACGCGCCGGCTCTGCGCCTGGATCAATGGCTGTGGGCAGTGCGGGTTTACAAGACACGCGCGCAGTCGGCGCAGGCCATCAAAGCCGGCTGGGTGGAGGTGAACGGGCGTCCGAGCAAACCCGCCCATGAAGTGCGCCCGGGCGAGTTGATCACCGTCCGCCTCGAACAGGGTGCCGCGGCGTGGACGCGCACACTGCGGGTCATCGGCTCCCCGCGGTCCCGGGTCGGCGCGGCCCTTGTGGGGATGCATGCCGAGGACCTGACCACCGCCGAGGAACTCGCCAAACGCGACCGGCGCGAGGATTCCGTGTTGCCCACGGGGTTCCGGCCCCGGGGCGCGGGTCGGCCGACCAAACGCGACCGGCGCGCCCTGGATCAATGGGAGTGAAAACCGCCGCCATGGCAGACCGCAACTCCGGGCGGAGCCGGGTTCCTTTCGCATGAACACGCGTGCGCGGGTGGTGGTCACGGGCATGGGCGCAGTCACGCCCCTGGGATCTACGGTTGCCTCGTTTTGGGACGGGTTGATCCGGGGGCGTTGCGGGATCCGGCGGATCTCGGCGTTTGACCCCTCGGAACTCCGGTCGCAGATCGCGGGCGAGGTGGGCGATTTCGATCCTCTCGTGGGTTTTCAGCATCCCAAGGACGCGCGTCATGCCGACCGCTACAGCCAGTTTGCGGTGGCGGCCGCCCGGGAAGCCGCTTTGCAGGCCGGGCTCGGCGGGGGCGGCTTCAACGCGCAGCGGGTGGGCGTGGTGATCGGCTCCTCCAACGGCGGCGTCACGACGCTCTCGGCTCAGTGCCGGGTGCTCGCCGAGTCCGGCGCGCGGCGGCTGTCGCCTTTCGCGATTCCCATGCTGCGGAGCAACATGGCGTCCGCCCTGGTGGCGCGGGAGTGGGGGTTGCAAGGCCCCAGCCTGACCGTGGGCGCCGCCTGCGCCACGGCCAGTTTATCCATCGGCGAAGCGTGTCGGCTCATCCGCGCGGGCGAAGCCGATGCGGTGCTGGCCGGCGGCAGCGAGGCGCCCCTCTGCGAGGTGATCGTGGGCGGCTTCTGCGCCATGCGCGCCTTGAGCACGCGCAACGACGCGCCAAGCCAGGCGTCCCGCCCGTTTGACCGGGACAGGGACGGGTTCGTGATCGCGGAGGGCGCGGGCGTCCTGCTGCTGGAGGAGGAATCCCACGCGCGCCGGCGCGGGGCGACCATTCTGGCCGAAATCGCCGGACACGGCGGCGCGACCGACGCGCATCACCTCACGCAGCCGCGGCCGGATGGCGCCGCCGCGCTGCGGGCAATGAACGCCGCTCTCGCCCAAGCGCGTTGTCTGCCTGAGAACCTCTCCTGCGTCTTGGCACACGCCACGGGGACTCGGTCCGGGGATCGCGCGGAGGCGAACGGCCTGGCGTGCCTTCTGCGGGGGCAACGGACGCCGGTGACCGCGCTCAAATCCATGACGGGACATCTGTGCGGGGCCTCGGGCGCACTCGACGTGATCGCCGCGATCAAATCCATCGAGCAGGGCGTGATTCCGCCGACGCTCAATCTTTCCCAGCCCGACCCGGCGAACGGGCTGGAATACGTGGGGCAACAGCCGCGCGAAGCCCGGATCGATTCCGTCCTCTGCAACGCATTCGGATTTGGCGGCGCGAACTCGTCGCTGGTGGTGCGGCGTTTTTAAGGCGAACTCGGAAGATTCAGGGAGAGATCATTTTCACGCGGAGTAACTGTGTTGGATTACAAGGGGATTTAAGGGATTTTTTTGGTTTCTAACTGGATTGATGGGGGCTGTGCGCCCCCAAGCCCCGCACCGCTCGCCGCGGCAGGCGTTCGGGGGGAACTTTTAGGAGGCGGTTTGT
>CAMARB010000150.1 GCA_945860355.1 Chthoniobacter flavus
AAGCGAGCGCCGGGTTGGATTCCGTGGACTCAGGCCGCAGCGCGGAATTGGGCGGCGTCCCCGGGATCCCCGGCCTGGGACCCGGGACAGCCTGCGTCTGGGGAACGGGCGCATCCCCGGAGCTCAGCGCTGCGCGCTCACTACTTTCGAGGCGTCTCGCCAGCGCCCCCTCGCGTTCGCCTGCATCGGCAAGGTTCTGCGTTGCCCCGTTCAAAAGCCCCTCGGAAATGCGGCTTAATTCCTTCCGCATGGCTGGATTTGCGCCCAGCGCCTTTTCCAGATGCGCGAGCAGGGCCTCGGGCGTTTTCCCGTGCAACTGCGCTAGTTGCTCCGCTTTGGCGTAGCGGGAATTGAGCGCGTCGCGGGTGCCGGCATTTTTCTCCGTTTCCCGGAGCGACTCGCGGCTCCGGGCCATGGCACCGGCGTCGCGCACCCCGTCCTCGGCAGCGCGCAGCGCGTAATGTCGGGCGAGTTGTTCCAGGCGGCGGGCGAGCTCCCCTTGTTGAAGCGCAGCGACTTGCCCTGCGCGTTTCAACCCGTCGACGTCTTTGGCCTCGGAGGCCTCCCTCAGAGCAGCCGCCGCCCGCAGCGGAGGCTCGTGAAGCAATGCCAGCGCATCGTCCGCGTCCCGCGCCCGCTCCCGGCCCTCCGGCGCCGAGAGATCCTGCTGGTTGGCGTCCGCCCGGAGCAGGGCGCGCACTTGATCGACCTGGGTTCCCAGGCGGACCTGCCTGGCGAGAACCAACGCCGCCTCGGTTCTGAGCGTCTCCAGGGCGCGCGATGCCGGGGCCTCATGGAGTTCCTCACTCGCATTCCTCAAACCCTCGGCTTTGCGCGCCAGTTCCGCCAGGAACTCGGACAGCGAGGGCGTCCGCTCCGCGAGTTCGCGACGCGAATCGGCAAGCGGTTTTCTCAAAAGCGCCAGCGCACGACCCACCTCGGCACTCAGGACCGCGAGTTCCGCCCCCCGGCCGCCGGGCTTCGCGGCGTCCCCCCGCTCCGATGCCTCGCTCACCCCTCGAAACGCCTCCGACCGGGGAATGGCGCGAACGATTCGCAACGCCTCCGCCACGGACCCGGACTCCGAACCCGCCTTGGGGGCCCACTCCAGCGGCCAGTCCAACAGCCGCGCCCGGACCCATTGCCAACGGAGCAGCCGGGCGCCTGGTTGATCCTGCACGCGCTCCTGCCAGTGTTCATCCGCTGCGAGCGAGTCGAGCTCGGAGCGCGCCTCAAAAAGATGGTGAGCGGCTTCAAGGAAAACAAAGTGCCGCCCCAAAAAATCGAGCTCCTGGATTTTCTCCGCGCCATCCGATTCAGCCTGTCCAAGCGCGTCCAAGCTGGAGGCCGCGGCGCGCAAGTCCGCCACGAAAACCGGATCGCCCAGCCCGCGGAGTTCCTCCGCGTCGCCATGCGCTTTGAGCAGGGCAACCCCCTGGGTCCAACGCCGCTGGAGAAACTCGGCCCGGGGCTCGTTTTTCCCGTGCCGGGTTTCATTCCAATGCTTGAGCGCCTCCGCGCATTCGGAAAAAACGGCCCCGCTCGCCCGTGCCTCCCGGCGCGACTGCTGGGCCGCGTCGAGGGCAAGCGCGACCGTCGCCCGCTCCCAGCCGGGCAGCTTTTTGGAGACCCCCTCAAACAACGCCCCCAGCCAAGCGAGTTCCTCGATTGCCTTGGGAAAAGGCTCCTCTCCCTGGAGCAAATCCTCCAACACCGCGCGCGTGTCTTCGATCTGTTTGGCCGCCTCGTTCATCGCGTTGGAAAGGTCCTCCTCGTGGAGGGTAGCCACGGACGTGAGCCCCTCCGCGAACCGCCGCGCTTCCGAAAGGAGCACCTGCTGCCGGGTCATCCAGGGCGTGCCCGCGATCGGGTCACTGCGGCGTTTCCGCGCGGGAGCCAGGAGCCGAGCCTGCTCCCGAGAAAGCATCCGGAGAGCCGCTCCGAGCCGGTCCATTTCGCCGACCCCAACGAGCGACTCAAACGTCTCGGAGAGCCCGGCCGTCCATTGCACGGCCCGGGCGGCACTCGCGCGGAGCTCCGAACCAGCGGCCGATGGGTCCCCCGGAGTCGGCGACAGAATCCGCTCAAAGAGATCGCGAGCCGGCGCCAAAGCATGCGTCCCCACCCGGGCAAGCAGCCTTGCGGGACCCGCGGACACGGCGCCGGGAAACCCCTCCTCCGAACTCTCGTGGAGCCGCGCCAACTCGTCCCAAAGCCCCCCCCGGCTGGCCTCCAAATCCTCCAAATTTTTGCGCGCGCGTTGAGCCTGCTCGGTTAGCAGCTCGCGGGAGAGGCCGCCCGCACGAGTCGCAGCCTCGCAGAGTGCGCCCGCCTCTTTCTGAAAAGCACCGGTCTGTTCCCTGAACTCGCCCAACAAACGCAGAAACTCCCGCTGGGAGTCCAACCCCGGCAAGGGTTCTTCGCCCGAGCCGTGGTCCGATACCGCCACGCGCAGGGTCCGCGATTCGGACTGATTGCCCTTCAAATCCACGGCGACAAATTTTGTGGCCACCAGATCCCCGGGCTGAACCCCGTGCTCCAGGAGATCCCAGGGAACGTGGAGAGACGTTTCAACACCGGGTTTTTCAACGAGAACGGATTCCCTCCAGGGCGCCTCGTTGATGCGGATCCATTGGGAAACCTTGGCGAGCCCCCAATCGTCGCTCGCTTTTCCCCGCAAATCGATCCGCGCATCGGGCCGCGCAACGAGGTCGGCGCGAGGCAACTCCAACTCCGCGCGGGGAAGCAAATCGGGCCGGACACGTATCGCGTAGGTGGGAGTGAACTTGTTTTCGAACCCGGTCTGAGCGGCGCGCAACTTCACACGATAGCTCCCCGCCGCATCCATCGGCAGCGACGCACCCCAGCAATTGGGCCGCGTCTCGCGGAGGAGCACATGGCGAGTGCCCCCGGAGAGCTCAAGCTCCAGGTGAGCCGACGCGAGCTTTTGACTGCTCTCAAAGGCGAGCTCCACCCGGGTCCCCTCCAGCGCGTCCAAGTCCCCTTGCTCCTCCTCCACGTGCCGATCCGGGATCCCCGCGTAGGCCGGAAAACTGTATTGCTTCGAGCAAGTAAGCACCCACGGCCGCGGCCGCGCGTTGAGCCGGTATTTCTGCGTCAGGGCGTCACCGGCGCGAACCCGGTATTGCACGTCCTCACGGGCAATCTCCAAGACCGCGGAAAAACGCCCATCCGCCTCCGCCGCCATGGGAATCAACTCGCGGCCGTGAGTTTTGGTGAACACCTCAAGCAAAGCTTTGCCGGGATTTCCCCCGGAAGTTGTGATCAGCAGCGGGACCGGCTCTCCGAAAGGCACCTCCTTTTCCGCCGGCTCCGGCGCCAGGACGGCGACCTGGACGCGAGACACCCGCGCAAGATTGGCCATGGGCAAGCACGCCCGCAAGAGAAGGGCGGGCCCGCTCCAGACACACACCCCAACGATTCCCCCCACCACGATCCCCGTGGCCCAAAAGAAGGGCTTCAGAAGCGCCCCGCGCAGGACCCGCCTCACATCGAGATTCTCCAGACGATCCGCCACTTCCCTCTGAAGCCGGTCCCGGTAAACAGGGGAAGTCTCGCAGGCACCGCCGAGCTCCACGGCCGACAGGAGATCTTGAGCCAGCGCGGGTTCTGCGGCCTCCAAGAGCTCGGCCCATTTCCGGGGGGCCCGAGGCTGCATCAGAGCGCTCCAGAGAACCCGAGCGGCGACCAGGATGAGCACCGTGTAAGCCCCGGCGCTCAGAGCCCATCGCACCGCATCGGGCAAAACAAACACCCAGTCCAAACCGGCCAGCCCCCCTAGGAGCGCACCTGCCAGCCCCAAGCACACGCACCCGCCTCGGATCAGGCGCAACCGGCGCTGCCGGCCGGCGAAGGCGCGGAGCACGGAGTCGATCTTTGGGTGGAGCGGAGGATTCATGGCGGTTGGGCTCAAAGCAGCCCCCAGCGTTTGCGGAGCACCCACTCCCCCGTCAGCAGGAGGATCACGCTCCAAAACCACCAGGGACTCTGCCAGAGAACCGTTTTGCTCTCGATGACTTTTCCCCTGCTCATCGGCGCCAAGACCTCCAACAGGGCGGCCGCGTCCTCTTCCCTAAAATACCGGCCACCGCTGCTCGCCGCGACCTCCAGCAACGCCTCCTCGTTGAGATGGAGCTGGGTGAGTTCGCCGGTCTCGGGCGACTCCACCTTAAACGTCGTCTTCGCCTTCAACTCGGAAGCGGGGATCGCCTCGGATTCCAGGCGCACCTCGTAATTCCCGGGCTCGAGCGCGGCGGTTTTTCCGCGAAAGAGCCCGCCCCCGGCGTCATCGGGCACAAGCCGCACCGTTCCCGAGCCGATGCCGTCCCGGACCAAAACGGCATCCACCGCGGCCTGAGTGACGGGCACACCCTGGCCGTCCCGCAAACGCACCCGGAGTTCCGCGCTGTCCCCGGGCCGATAGGTCAAAGGGCCGGCATCCAACGAAACGAACTTGTCGCGGACGGCGAACGGGGCTTCGGCGATCCACTGCGCCATCTGGCTCCAGTACCGCGCGTGGTGTCGGTCGGCCACGCCGTAACGCCAGCGCCATGAATCCTCGAACCCGTGATACAAAACCTTGCCCGCACCCACGGGCCAATACACCACCCCGGGCAATGTGCGATTGTGGACCCGCACATCCAGCAGCGTCTCCGCGCCGGGCTTGGGTTGCCCCCCCGAAACCCAGTGAGCGGCCGGCAACTGCGACCAGATCCGCACATTGGCGCCGCGCTCCGACGCCAAGCTCAAGGCCGAGTGCTGCCCGCCCCGCTCATTGAACTCGAATCCCGCGATGCCCGCCCGGACGCCCCCGGCGTTGCCCTCCCATTCCACCGGGATCAACGGGCCGAGCGGTGAATCCCCATAGCCGCGAAGCCATTCCCGCGAACCGTCGATCAAAATCAAGCCACCCGCCCGGCGCACCACAAAATTCCGCATCCAAGCCAACTCCTCCCCGCGCCACAAATCCCGGGGCACATCGCCGAAAACTACGAGGTCAAACGCGTCGAGTTCGGCGGGACTTTCGGGCAGCGCGTCTGGACCCGCACCGCGAGCAAGAACGGGCTCCTCGGTTTTTGCTCCCACAACAACCGTCCGCACATCCCAAAGGGGATCCCGCTCCAGGAGGTTGCGAAGAAACCGCGTCTCCCATCGGGGACGGCCGTCGACAACGAGCACCCGGCGTTTCTGAGTCAGAGCCCGCAGGCGCAGGGAACCTTTTTGGTTCCCCGGTTCGACATCCCCGGCGACAGGAGAAAGCATCACTTGAAGATCCAACGGCACACAGGCGAACTCCAGGCGCTCCTGTTTGCCGAGCTCGACGCGGGCGGCCACCTGTTTCTTGATGCCAAACTCAAACGGAATCTTCCGCACAGAGGCGCCCGTGGTCACCACGGACTCCTCCCAGAGCACGGCGTCCCCCTCGCGCACGGTGACTTTGAAGGGCAATCCCGCGGGCATGTCATCCTTGAACACCACCTGCCCGCGCACGCGCTCCTCGAAGAACACGGATTCGGGCGCTTCCACCTTGAGCAGTGCAAGGTCCGGGGGACGCGCAGGGCTGCCCACTCCCACCGCATGGACCGGGATCCGCCGGGCGCCCAAAAGCCGCGCCGCCTCCGGCAGCGACTCGTCCCCGTTGTGCTGGCCGTCGCTCAAAAGCACCACCGCGGCCCGCCCATCGGAACCGATCTGTGCGGAGACGGCCCCCAGGGCGGACGCCAGGTTGGTTGACGGAGCGTCAAATGCCGGCAGAGCGGGAAGCTCCGCCCCGGCGCCGGAATGCCAGAGCGGCGAGAGCCCCTTTTCCCCATGAAAAAAAACGTGCACCTCATGCTTCCTGGCCAGTTCGCCGAGAAAGGACTCCTGCCCCTTCGCGCCCAGGAATGTGCCGAGCCGCTGCCCGCGCGTGACGGCCTGCCACTGGAGAAGACGCCGCGCCCAGGACTCGTCGCCGGACCCGACTTTTTTCTCGATGGCACCCTCGAACTTTCCCAAGAGTTCCTCCTGCCAGAGCTTCATGGCCTCGGCAATTTGCGTCCATTCCGCCAACACACGCCGGCGTTCGGGTTCGCCGGTGAACGGTCTGGAAACCAAACCTCGGACCGGCGTCCAGATTTCCCGGCGCAACCGGTCTCCCTCCGCCGCGCCGGCTGAGGAAAGGATCCGCGCGCAGCGCTCGGTTTGAGAGAGGATCTCTCCGGCAATCTCCCGGAACTCGGACGGCGCGCTCTCTTTTCTCAGCGTCCGGCCGGCGGCTCGGGCCGCGGCAAGCGTTCGCGCAGCGTCCGCCAAGTGCATGGGCAACTCCTGGGAGGCCACGAGACCGAGCCGGGCAAAAAGAAGGGCCCTGCGCCCGGGACTCATCGACGCGTCGGTTTGAGCCATGCTTTGGGAACCGTCCAAAACCACAAAAACCTGACCCAACTGACCTGAAACCATCCGGCGATGCAGCACAGGCCCGGTCAGAAGCATGACGATCAAGGCAAGTGCCAGACCGCGCAGGACGGGCAGAGCCCAGAGAACGCGCCTGCCCGTTCCCGCAAGCTCCCGCCGGTAAATGGCCAACGCAATGACCGCCATCAAGAGAGCCGCGAGCCCCCCCGCCCACCACGGCCAATCGCCTTCAAACCGGATTGAAAAACTCTCCGTGGTCATTCCCGTTTTTCAGCGAACACCGGATCAAAAGCGCGGACTGATTTTTTCGCCGCACCCGCGGCGGCGCTTCCAAAGAACTGCGCCAAAACGAGCTCCACCAACACCACCGCCAAGAGGCCCCAAAGCAGCGGTTTCCAAAGCTCCCGCCCAAACCGCAACGCGCGATCCCGCTGGAGGTATTCCTCGGCGCTGCTCACGAGATCCACCCCGTTGGCTGCGGCGAGGCCGCCAATTTCCCCCGCGCTCAAACGCCTGAGATCGGACTCCTTCCGCGAGGCGTTCACCACAAAATGGATCCCGTCCCCGTCCGGCAGGGTGAGCGTGTAGATCCCCGGTTTCTGCGTGTTCGAATACTCAAGAACACCCCGGGCGCCTTGTTGAACCACCGGCAGCTCCACAGGAATCCCGCCCGGAGGCGTTAACTTGAGGGTCTTGCCCACGTCATTCGCTCCGAACAAGGCCACCATCGGCTGGCCCGGCTCCAGATTTCTGGCCGGAAAAGAGCTCCCGCACAAGTAAACCGTGAGCCGCTGCAGCAACGGCAAATAAACCGGACGCATCGGCAAATTACTCCAGTCCGCATCCAGCGCCGTCGCGCACTGGATCACCCGCCCCGCGCCCCATTGTTTTTCGGCGAGAAACACGTCCCCGTTTTCGAGCCGGGCCAAGACTTTTCGCGCCGCCGTCGCCTCGGGAGACGGCGCCTCGCGCAATCGGAACCATTGTTGAATCGAGGCATCCGAGAGCCGCCCGTTCCGCGGGTCGTTAAAAATCTCAAGCGCCGGGTCCTCAAATCGCTGCTCGGCGACCGACATGGCGGGTGTCCTGCCGGGTGCGGGCGGATCCAGGGCGAAAGGCAACAGCCCGCGCCCCTCTTGAAACAAAGCGGCGTTGTAAACCGCGGGATCCACGCGGTCGCCGGGAAACACGAGCAACCCGCCGCCGTTCCGGACAAAGTCCTGCAAAGCCGTCACCTGGGACGGTTCCAAGTTGGCCACATTCGCCAGAATCACGGCGGAAACCTTCTCAAGCCGGTCTGGATGGATGTCCTCCGGCCGGATCTTCACCGCCGAAATCAAATCGGCCATGTCCACGCGGCCGCTTCCGTAGGGCTGGAGCGCAATCTCCGCAAAATCCGTCTCGCCTTTCATCGGTCCTCTGCCCGGATCCCCGTCAACCAACAACACCGGCAGCCGGTCCGACACCGAGACGCTGGCAAAAAACACGTTGTCCGCCCTCAATGAATCCGCCAGGGCCTCGACCTCCACCGTGTGTGAACCCGGCTTCTCGAAACGGTGCGTGAAAAGCACCTGTCCGCGGCGCTCCGGCGCCAGTGCCAGCTGCGCGACGTCCTGCTCCTTTCCGTCCACGCGGAAAACCACCTTCAAGTCCGGATAACTCGCGTTTCCAAAATTGCGCAGATGCGCGCGCAACTCGATTTTCTGGCCCACACCGACACCGAGCTTGGAGAGCTCCAGGGATTCGACGGCCACATTGTCCGTGAACGGCCTGCCGACATCGAACAAAGTCACCCGCGCCGGGAGGGGCAGCTGGCGGATGGACTCCAGAGCCGAACCCAACCGCGCGTCCTCCCCGAAACTCACGCGCTGGAAATCGGTGAACACCACCACTTGCTGGTCCAATTCCCGGGATTGGCTGAGAATCGCGGCGGCAGACTGAAGGGCGGCCGCCACAGAAGCCACCCCGGACTCGGGGCGCGCCTGAGGGAAGACAGGGGTCCCGCGGCCAAGCTCCTCAGCGGGCTGCGGGGCCAGCAAACGGGGAACCTCCCCCATCTCAACGATGTGCACCGGAGACCCACCCTTGAGGTTTCCCGCAACGTCCGCGATCGAGGCCAAAGCGCGGGAGAAAGCGGTGTCCCCCGCACGCCCCGCATCCATGGAATAGCTGGTGTCGAGAACCGCCACCAGAGACGTCCTGGCGTCGCCCACCAGCGAGCGGGCGCCTTTCCACACCGGACGCGCCATGAGCAAAGCCAGAAGCAGAGGCACGGACATGCGCACCAGGAGCAACAGGATCTGCTCCAGCCGGAGCCGACGCGGGCGGGTCCGCGACACCGGCTGCAAAAACTGCATGGCCCCCCACCGCACGGCCTTCACCCGATGGCGATGCACCAGGTGAACCAACAGGGGGATGCCGATCGCCGAAAGCCCCGCCAAAAGCCCGAGGTTGAGGAAAGTCATAGGGCGGCCCCTTGCCCGAGCCGGGAACAAACGGTCATGGCGACGCCATCCTCCGGCTCAAATACGCCGAGAGCGCCTCGGCGTAAGGCTGATCTGTGGTGAACGAAACCAGATGCACCCGATGCTTCCGGCAGCCGACGCTGAGTTCCTCGCGAAACCGGGCGAGGTTCTCCAGATACACCCCGCGCAACTGAGCGGGATCGCCCATCTCTTGCAGCCCCTCCCGTTCGGCACACTCAAACCGTGTCCAGTCCTTGAACGGAAACTCCAGTTCGTCGGGATCCCAGACCTGCAGGATCAGGACCTCATGATGTGCGTGACGGAAATGCGCCAGCGACTTGAGGAGCGTTGGCACATCGCCGAAACAGTCGGAAATGAGCACCAGCAAACCGCGTCGGCTGAGTTTGGGGGCCAGTTCATGAAACACCGCCCCCAACTCGGTCTCCCCCCCGGGGCGGCTGCGCTCGAGCTCCTCGAAAATCAACCGCAGCTGACTGTTCTGCGACCGGGGAGGAAGATACCGGCGCACCGCCGAATCGAAGGTCACAAGCCCCACGCTGTCTTTCTGTTTCAACATCAAGTAGCCAAGGCAGGCCGCCAAGCGCGTTGCGTACTGGGCCTTGGTCACCCCACGTCGGCCGTAACTCATGGACCCGCTCTGGTCCACCAGAAGGGTCGCCCGAAGCGCCGTTTCCTCTTCATACTCGCGGACGTGGAAATGATCGCTCCGTCCAAAAACCCGCCAATCAATGTGCCGGATCTCATCCCCGGAAACGTAGGGCCGGTGCTGCTTAAACTCCACGCTGACGCCCTTCTGCCAGGACCGA
>CAMARB010000151.1 GCA_945860355.1 Chthoniobacter flavus
GGAAATCCATCGGCGTCCCCGGATCTTGGAACGCGATGTCGGGCAGGTAAGCCGTGAGATACCGGGCGGGAAGGTTAAAACAGCGGCAGAGCGCGATGGCCACGTGCGCGAAGTCCCTGCAAACCCCGAACCCCTGCTCGATGGCCTCGCTTGCGGAGATCAACTGGCTCCCGGCCCCCCACCGGTAGGTGATGTGCCGGTGGACCCAGTCGCAGATCGAGAGCACCCGAGGCAGCCCGTGAGGCGTTTCACCGAAGTGATTGAAGGCAAAGTCCATCAGGCGATCCGAGTCGCAATAGCGGCTGGGCAGGATGTAGCGGAGGACCTCCGCGGGTAATTCCGACACCGGCACCGGCTTTTCCTGAAGCCCGGTCCGCTCCGGCGTCGAGGGGACCGCGGCCAACAGATCGTGACGCAAAACGTTTTCGCCCGGGGAAAACACCACCCGGAGGCCTCGGTTGCCGTGGACATCCACGACATCCTCGCCCCCCTGGCCGGCCCTCACGCTGGTGCACTCCTCGAGAATGGGATGCGAGGAGTCCGAGCGCGGTCGCAAAAACAGAAGGGCGGGCACCTCGTGGCTCGCCTCATACACCAACTCGAACCCGCACCGGATGGTGAGGGTGTGCGCCTTTTTACTCGGCGACACTTTGGCGGGAATGGAAGGTCGGCTCATGGATTTAACCCCGCAATGTGGAGAGAAACTCCTCAAACAGGGGCCCGTAGAGCAAATCGCGCTCCGGGTGATATTGGACTCCAATGCAGCAAGGCGCATTCCGCAAACGCACCTGCTCAATCACGTCATCCTCGGCGCTCCACGCCTCCACCTCCAACCCCGCCCCCAACTCAGCCAAGGCTTGATGATGGGAACTGTTCACCCGCTCAAACCGATGCCGGGCCGTGCTCGAAAAACGCAGAGTCTGAAGGTTCCCGTCCCTCAGTTCAGGCAGATTATGGCCTTCGATGTGGAGATGGAGGCTGCCCCCCAAGGCCAAGTTCAGCACCTGCACCCCCTTGCAGATGGCGAGAATGGGAATCCCCCGCTCCAGCGCCCGGGCCAATGCCGCGAACTCCCACGCATCCCGCTCCGGCTCCGGCTCGAGAATCAACCCCGGATCCGACACCGGTTTTCCGTGAAACCGCGCATCGACATCCGGCCCGCCCGTCAACAGGAGACCCGCGGCCGACTCGAGATCCGAGGGTTCGCGGCGCGCGTTCATCACACCCACGCCGGGACGCGATAAAAGGAACCGTTCAAAAAGCGGTTCATCCGATTCCCTGATCCAGCTGGCGATGGTGAGCATGAAAAAAACGTCGAAACATGACCGCGCCGCGCGCCTTTCGGCGAGACACTTGAGACGCGTGAACCTCTCTTAATTTTGATCGGTATCGCGTCTTGCCATTTCAGGCGCAGGCGATAGCAATGGGGCGCATGAAAAAAATCGAGGCCATCATTAAACCTTTCAAAATGGAGGACGTGAAAGACGCACTCTCCGAAATGGGCATTGAAGGGATGACCGTCAGCGAAGTCAAAGGGTTCGGTCGGCAAAAAGGCCACACGGAAATTTATCGCGGCAGCGAGTACACGGTGGATTTTCTCCCGAAGGTGAAGTTCGAAATCGTGGTCTCCGATGAACGCGTCCAGCGCGCAGTCGACGCAATCGTGAAGTCGGCCAAAACTGGCAAGATTGGGGATGGCAAGGTGTTCATCCTTCCCATTGAGGAGGCGATTCGTATTCGCACGGAAGAACGAGGCGACTCCGCGATTTAGTCCCCCGGGATCCACCGCACCCGGCTCCCGTCCGAGGGGCCGGGTTCTTTTTGGAGAGCACGCCAACATCCCGCGTTCTCCCCACGATCCCACCTGTTTGGCATGCCCCCAGATTGGCTCATTGCCGCGCTTCTCGGTCTCATCGAGGGCCTCACAGAGTTCATCCCGGTTTCCTCCACGGGCCATCTTCTGATCGCGGAAAAATGGCTCCCGCGCCAGAGCGACCTTTTCAACATCGTCATTCAGTCGGGAGCGGTTCTCGCCGTGCTTCCCCTCTTCTCGGGGCGCCTGCAAATGCTCGCCCGGTGGCGCGACCCGTTCGCCCGCGATTTTCTGTGGAAAATCCTGGCCGGGGTTGGGGTGACAGGAGTGGGCGGGCTGTTGCTTGAAAAGTTCCATTTCAAGCTGCCCGAGGAAGTCGCTCCCGTGGCCATCGCCCTGATTGCCGGAGGGGTCGCTTTTATTCTCGCCGAACGCTGGCTGAAGGGGCGCGCCTCGCTGGAGTCCATCACATGGCCGGTGGCCCTTGCAGTGGCGGCAGCCCAGCTTTTGGCGGCGGTGTTTCCCGGGACCTCGCGCTCAGGCGCCACCATTCTGATTGCGCTCATTCTGGGCGCCGGCCGGGTACAGGCCACCGAGTTTTCTTTCCTGGTGGGCATCCCCACGCTGCTCGCCGCGGCCTCGCTGAAGGTGTTTAAAGCGCTCCGCCACGCCCCGGAAGGCGGCATTGGGGAGGACTGGGCGCTTCTCGGCCTCGCCACGCTGGTCGCAGCCGTCGTGTCCTTTGCGGCCGTCAAATGGCTGCTCCGCTATGTTCAAACCCACACATTCACCGGGTTTGGCTTCTACCGCATCGCCCTGGGCGCTTTCCTGCTCCTGTTGCCCCTCATTTTCGGCAAATAGCTCCCCAGGGCTCGCCCGCACGACGTCCAGTTCGGCCCCACCCCGCCATGCGCTCGGTTTTCTTCCCGCTCGGTCTCTCTCTGGCGCTCACGGGAAGCGCGTTGGCCCAAGAAACCGCCCAAGTCCGCATGGCGGACGGCTTCGACTATCCCGTGGGACGGGACGGTGCCAAGGCGTATTACCGGGCCCGAGGATTCCGGGTCAACGGCCACGTCGGCGAGGACTGGAACGGGGCCGGAGGGGGCGATTCAGACCTGGGGGATCCGGTCTACTCGATCGCGCACGGCGTGGTCGTTTACGCGCGGGATTACCGCTCGGGCTGGGGCAAGGTGGTCATCGTGCGCCACGCTTTTTTCGACAACGGCCAAACGCAGCACGCCGACTCGCTCTACGCACATCTGCACGACATTTTCGTCCGAGAAGGGCAACAGATCACCCGGGGCGAGAAGGTCGGCACCATTGGGAACAATCGGGGAATGTACGATGCGCACCTGCATTTCGAGCTCCGGAAAAACCTCCAAGTGGGCCTGTTAAGGACCAGTTTCGCCCGAGATTTGAGCAACTACTGGGATCCCACGGCGTTCATCGTCACCCGCCGCGAATTACCCGTCCCCAGCCTGACGGCCGCCGTGCCCATCAACACCTTTCCTTCAGTCGCGCCACCCCCGTTGCCGAACCCTCTTGTCGGGGGTGCCTCGCTACGGCCCCAGTCGCCGCTGCGCCGAAGCGCCCCGTTTAAGGTCGACCGGTTTGAGGATCTGCGCAGCCCCTGAAAACCCGCGCCCGAGCGGAGTCACGGAGAGAACGCAGGTGAAAGGCTTTGACGTTGCGTGATTTCCAAAAAAGATCTCCGCGGCTCCGATCCACAGGGTGACGAGGGTCTTTCTCCGGAATCCCGACGAACGGCTTTATCCCGAACTCCAAAGTTTCAGAGACGGAACTTTCCCACGCGGAGACGCGGAGGGCGCGGAGAACGGGTTGTAAATGACAGACAGCAAAGGCTTTGTTCTTTCGCGTGCGCAGCCGTTCGGCTGAAACTTCCGTTTTCGGGTTTAGCGGACCGGCTCAGGCAACCTGCGCAGCTGGTATTCAAAGCTGTCGAGCAACGCCAGCCAGCTCGCTTCGATGATGTTGTCGGACACGCCCACGGTGCCCCAGCTCTGATGCCCGTCGGTGGAGGTGATCAACACCCGGGTGCGGGCCGCGGTGCCGTGCTGCCCGTTGATGATCCGCACCTTGTAATCTTCGAGCACAACCGCGTCGATCTGCGGGTAAAACGGCCGCAGCGCCTTGCGCAAAGCCGCGTCGAGCGCGTTCACCGGACCGTCGCCCTCCGCCACGGTGTATTCCTCTTCCCGGCCCACCTGCAGCTTCACCGTCGCCTCGCACTTGTTCCACACCGCGTCCATCGCCCGGCGGAACGTGCAATGATACTCGCGCGTCTGGAACAACGGGGCGTGGAGCCCCAGAAGCCGGCGGATCAAGAGCTCAAAAGACCCCTCCGCGGCTTCAAACTCGTAGCCCTCGCTTTCGAGGCGTTTGACCTCCGTCAAAATCCGGGCCACCTCGGGGGACCCCTTCTTGAACTCGAACCCGAGTTTCTCGGCTTTCATAAGCACGTTGCTCTGGCCGCTGAGTTCGGAGATGACAATCGTCTGCTGGTTGCCGACCTCTGAGGGCTGGATGTGCTCGTAGGTGCGCGCGAGTTTTTGGACGGCGTTGACGTGCATCCCGCCCTTGTGGGTGAACGCGGCGGAACCCACGTAAGGGGCGCGGATGTCGTGGGGCACGTTCGCGACCTCGTCGACGAACAACGCCAGCTCGCGCAGCCCCTTCATGTCGGGCACCACCGGGATCCCCATCTTGAGCTGGAGATTGGGCATGATGCTGATGAGGTTGCAGTTGCCGACGCGTTCGCCGTAGCCGTTGATGGTGCCCTGCACCTGCACGGCGCCCTCGCGCACGGAGGCCAGCGCGTTGGCAACACCCACGCCGCAGTCGTTGTGGGTGTGGATTCCCACCGGCACGCCCACCTGGGCGATCACGTCCCGCGTCATCCGCGCCACTTCCTCGGGCATGGTGCCGCCGTTCGTGTCGCAGAGCACCAGCAAATCCGCACCGGCATCGCGCGCCGCCTTGAGAGTGTTCACCGCGTAATCCCAGTTGTCCTTGGCGCCGTCAAAAAAATGTTCGGCGTCGTAGATCACCTCCCGGCGATGTTTTTTGAGAAACGCCACCGTGTCGGAGATCATCGCCAGGTTTTCCTCCGGCGTCACCGCGAGCACCTCGGTTACCTGCAAAAGCCAGCTTTTGCCAAAAATCGTCACCGCCGGCGTCGCCGCGTCCAGCAGCAGTTTGACCTGGGGATCCTGGTCGACCGGCAGGTGCGCCCGGCGCGTGCTCCCGAACGCGGCGATGCGCGCCGTTTTCCACGTGCGTTTGGCGGCTTCCTCAAAAAACGCGATGTCCTTGGGATTGGACCCCGGCCAGCCCCCCTCGATGTAATGAACGCCGAACGCGTCGAGTTTTTCGGCCACCCGAATCTTGTCCGCCACACTGAACGAAATGCCCGTCCCTTGCGTGCCGTCGCGAAGAGTGGTGTCGTAGATGGTGACTTGTGGCGTGTTCATAGGAAAATGGGGCGACACGTCTAGCGCACTTCCCCCTCGGAGGCAAGGAAGCCCACGCCCCACTTCCAAGCGCCGCAGCGACGCTCAATTCCCGCCGAAAAACTGCCGGAACGACCGAAGAATCCCCTCCGGCGGTTTGCGCGGCGGTTCGCCGAGGCTTTCGCCCTTGTGCAACCGACAACTCTCCTGGGGTTGCGAACCGGCCGCCAATTCCACGGCGTACGCCGAACCCGCCTTTTCGCAGGCCGCCGTCGCGAGCTGGTTGGTCTGCGCGCACACCATCCATTTCCGCAAACTCGCCGGAGGCCGGAACGCGCTGACCGGATACCGCGTTGGCGGCGCGGCGTTCATCACATCCGCCCAAACAGGCAAAGCGAGAGCGGCCCCGTAGCCCTTGGGAATGATGGTTTGCGGCCGGTCCAGCCCCACCCAAACCCCGCAGGTCAGGGAGGTGGTGTAGCCCACAAACCAGGCATCCCTAAAATCGTTGGTCGTCCCGGTTTTACCGGCCACAGGCCGCGAAAAACCCAGGCTTTTGATGGCGGCCCCCGTCCCTCGCTCCATGGCCTTGGCCAGCACGGAGGTCACCATCCAACTCACCCCGGGATCCAGGACAGACCGGCTCACCCGGGCCGCCCGGTAGAGGATATCGCCCGCGGCGTCCTCGATCCGCTCAATGATGTAACTCTGACGCCGGACGCCTTGATTGGCCAACACCGTGTAAGCGCTGGTCAACTCCGCCACCGTGCCCTCAAACGCGCCCAAATACTCCGCCGGCTGCCCGGGCAGCCGCTCAATGCCGACCGCCGTCGCCACGCGCTCCACCGCCTGCAGACCGGCCCGTTCACCCACCCGCACACTCATCGTGTTCCGGGATTGAATGAGCCCCTCCTCCGCCCGAAGCAGCCCTTTGTACTGCCCGTCCGAGTTCCCCGGCGCCCACTGCGGCGCGCTGCGGAGCTCCCCGGGCTCAATCGGCCCGTCGTTGATCATTGCCCCCGGCAAAAGCCCCCTGGAGAAAGCGGCCGCGTAAACAAAGGGCTTGAAAGTCGAACCCACCTGCCGCGCCGCCTGCGGCAAAATCGCGCGGTTGTATTTGCTCTCCGCAAAATCCCGTCCCCCCACCAGGGCCCGAATCCCGCCGCTCCGATTGTCCACCACCATCAACGCCCCCTGGAGATACGGGGTCTGCTGTTCCTCCTCGCGCGCCTGCTCGGAAAAATCCGCCCGCTTGGCGTGGGGATAACCCGGTTTCGCCTCAATTTTCCGGAGCTGACTGTCGAGCGCCTTCTCCGAGGCCTGCTGGAGAACGGGGTCGATTGTGGTGTAAATCTTCAGACCCCCGTCGTCGCGCTGATCATCGGAAAGCAGGAGATCCAACTCCCGGCGCACCGCGTCCATCACGTAGTTTTCCTGCGGACTCAGGCTGCGTTTTTTGGCCACCACCAGGGGCGTCTCCCTGACGCTCTGCGCCTCGGCCCGCGAGATGAACCCCGCCTTGGACATCCGCTCAAGCACCGTGTCGCGCTCCCGCTGGGCGCCTTTGAGGTTCGTGAACGGGGAAAACCGGCCCGGACTCCGGATAATGCCCGAAATCATCGCCGCCTCGCCCAGGGCGAGATCCTCGGCGCGTTTGTTGAAATAAACGAGGCTGGCCGCTTCGATCCCGTAAACGCCGGAGCCGAAATAGATCCGGTTGACGTAATACTCAAGGATCTCGTCTTTGGAGTAGCGCTGTTCGATGCGGAACGCCAAAGCCGCCTCCAGAAGCTTCCGATGGAGGCTTTTTTTCTGGCCGACCTTCTCGGGAAAACTGTTGCGTGCGAGCTGCTGGGTGAGCGTGCTTGCGCCCTGGGCCGAGGCGCCCCTCAAAACGTTGCGCACCACGGCCCGCGCAATCCCGATCGGGTCCATCCCCCGGTGCCAATAAAACCGGCTGTCCTCCCGCGCCAGAAGCGCGTCGAGGAAATAGCGGGACACCTTGGAGAGCGGCACGACCAGCCGGTTTTCCCCCTGGAGCCGGCTGTACACCTTGCCGTCCACGTCGTACACCGTGGAGCGCTGCGGCATCTCTTTGACCGCCTCAATGTCGAATTCCGAGGCCCAATGCCCGTAAACCCCGCAAACCGCCCCCAAAACCAGCACCCCAAACAACAACAACCGCAAGGTCAAACGCCTCCAAAACGAACCGTCCCCCGGCTCATGGTGGGAGTGTCGCTCGGAGCGCAGCTTGTTTTTTTTGCGGAGAGTTTTTCGGGCCAAAACGCGGGGGGACCCCTTCCCTTTATTCGAATTCAGCGCGATTGAAAGCTTTGGAGAGGCTTCTTCCCCAAACCCACTTTTTGGCCTATCTCCAGAACCCAGCTTCGCCTCCAAACCGTGCGCATCGACATTCTCTCCCTCTTCCCCCAAATCGCGACCGCCTCCCTGGGCGAAAGCATCATGAAAAGGGCCCAGGAAAAGGGCTTGGTGGAAATCCACTCCCACAACCTGCGGAATTGGGCCACCGACAAACACCGGACCACCGACGACACGCCCTACGGCGGGGGGCAGGGAATGGTCCTCAAATGCGGCCCCATCTTCGCCGCCGTTGAGGAATTGCGCAGGCCCGACACCCGGGTGGTTATGATGAGCCCGGCCGGCAGGCGCTTCGACCAGGCCCGGGCCGGCCAGTTCTCGGCCACCCCCCATCTCCTCATTCTCTGCGGCCACTACGAAGGCATCGATCAACGGGCCCTCGATTGCCTGGTGGACGAGGAGATTTCCATCGGCGATTACGTGCTCACCAACGGCGCCATCGCCGCCGCCGTGGTCGTCGATGCCATCGTCCGGCTCATCCCGGGCGTTCTAGGCGACGAACACTCCGCCGTGGACGACAGCCACGCCTCCGGCCTGCTCGAGTTCCCGCATTACACGCGCCCGGTGGAGTTTCGCGGGGCGCGCGTGCCGGACATTTTGCTCAGCGGCAACCACGCCGCAATCGCCCGCTGGCGCAAGGAACAGGCCATTGAAAAAACGCGCCGGATCCGGCCGGACCTGCTGGAAAAAAGCCAGGCCGAGGAACCCCGCCACTCACCGGAACCGCGCCGCAGCTCCCCGGGCGTCACCCACTAAACATCCCCGCACCGCATGGACAGGACCGAAGAACTCCTTGAGAGCATTCAATCTCTCCCCCCAGCCCCCAACCTGCTCAACCGGTTGTTGGGCGAACTCAACAACATCCACTCCGACCTCAACAAGGTCGTGGAGCTCATCAGCTTCGAGCCCGCGCTCACGGCCAAGCTGCTTCACGTGTGCAACAGCGCCTACTACGGGCTGTCGGACCCGGTGAACCACGTGTCCGACGCCGTCAACCGGCTCGGGTTCCACTCGGTTTTTCACATCGTCGCCGTCGTCAGCGGCGAACACCTCGTGCGGCCCTCGCCGACCAGCGGACTCGACGGCAATCAACTCTGGAAACACTCGGTCACGGTCGCATTCGCCTCCCAACGAGTGGGCAAAGCCCAGGGCGCAGACTCCGCGCTGCTCTTCACCGCCGGGCTCCTGCACGACATCGGCAAACTCGTCCTGGGCGAGGTGTTCAAGAAAGAATACGCCCATCTCATCCATGGCAGCCAACTCGCGGGCCGGGCGCTCGTGGAGGTCGAACGCAGCTGTTTTGGCACCGACCATTGCGCGCTGGGCGCGCGCCTCCTGGAGCGCTGGCATTTCTCGCCGCTGCTCGTGAATCTCGCCGCCCACCATCACGCCCCCGAGGAGGCCGCCGCTGACCGCCGCTTCGCTGCCTGCCTCGAACTGGCCGACACCCTCGCCCACCAGGTGGACGGCGTGAAACTCCTCCCGGCCCGCAACACCGCCCCCGCGCTCAGCGCCCAGGAAACCCTGGGGATTTCCAACGAACAACTCGAACGCCACCGCGAAGGACTCAGAAAAAGCCTTCCCCTGGTGGAAACACTCTGTTCGGCCCGCTCTTGAAGCCCCCCCGCCGTTTCCAGCCATCCCCGCCCTTTTTCCAAACGCTCCCAGCCACCGCCCTCAACTCCCGTATCGCTCCCGCATGGCAAGTTCCGTCCTTGAAGTAAAATCCCTTGGCATCCGCAGGGGCGACACCCAGATCCTCGACTCCCTCGACTGGCAGGTCGCCAAGGGGGAACACTGGGTGATCCTGGGCTCCAACGGCTCCGGGAAAACCTCCCTGCTCAGCGCGTTGACGGGTTATCTCACCCCCACATCGGGCGCCATCACCGTGCTCGGTCAGACCTTCGGCGAGAGCGACTGGCGCGAACTGCGCACCCGGGTGGGCATCGTCAGCTCCAGTATCCGCCAATCCATGTCGGACGCCGAACCGGCGCTGCGCACCGTGATCAGCGGAAAA
>CAMARB010000152.1 GCA_945860355.1 Chthoniobacter flavus
CAGGCAGCCTGCGCGGGTGTTCAATGTGCGAAGGCGTGTGTGGGGCGAAGAGTGGATTAGGCTTTGGGGAGGGTTGAGGCGGATGTCCACGTGCGACGCCGCAGCCAGAGATCCAGCGGAAAGAGGGCCAAAGCCCCCATCAAAAACACATCGCTTAAATTTCGCCTCCCTTGTCTCTGTGCGGCGACGGTCCCGCCCGTGTTTCGCCTGCCGTGATCGCGCTGAAACACGGACTCCGGGACGGGATCGAATTCGCCGTGGCCAATCTGGGCAACCCGACGCAGGAGGGGCTCATTGAGCGTGTGGCTCAAGAATTCCCGGGGATAGCCGCGTGTGTGACCGAAAACCGTTCCGCCATCGGGCAGGTCGGGGGAGGACAGGGAGAAAAGGGTGGTGCCCTCCGGCGCGAGATCGAGGGTGACGCTGTATTGGCCGGGCGCAACCTGGCTGGGGGTGAACATCCGCTGAGCCCCGTCGGGGCCGAGAGCGCTCAACTCCATGGGCAACCGGTTTCTGAACCGGCCGTCGGGTTTGACTGCGTCGATTTGGAGGGTGAGCTGGTCCTGCGTCTCCTTTGTCTGCACGGCGAAACTCGCCTGGTCGCTCTTGCGCATGAGCCCTCGCACCACCTGGGTCCAAAACTGGCCGTATCCCGGCCACTGCAGCCATTCCGACGCCCAGCGGCTTTTCGCGTCGCTGGTGAACGCGGCGGCCTGTCCCAATCCATACCGCCAAGTCGCCAGCAAGGGCTCGCCCCGTTCGGTGGCCAGCAACACGTCGGCCGTGGGCTTGGGTTTGGTGGCGTTGTATCCCAGCAAGAGCGGGGCCTGGGCCCAGTCGACCCCCGCCACCAGCGGCGATTTTGCCGCAGGCACGGCTTGGAAGGGTTCCTCGATCAGGCTCGACTGGGCGACTTTCATCGTCTCGGTGCTGAAGATCTGGGGCAGGGTGGTCGCGTCGCTGGTCAGGTAAAACCGCCCATTGCCGCGTTCGGCGAGCTGGCGCAAAAACGCGGTGTCCTTGTCCGTCTCAACTCCGAGCCCCACCACGGAGGTGGTGATCTTGGCGGAAAACATGGCCGACGCGAGGTCCAGAGCGGAGCCGCCCGTGCGTATGCCGTCGCTCATTTCACCCGCGGCTTTTTCCTCCGCGTCCGCGGCATCGGAGAAAAGAATGACGTGTTTGATTTTTGCGGGGGTGTCGCGCAGGAGTTGGAAACACTCGGCGAGGGAGGTGTAGATGTAGATGCCGCCGCCGCCGGCCGTGACGCTGAGGATTTTCTGCTCAATGGGCCCTTTGGCTAGGTGCTGCTGGAGCGGCGCCACGACGTGGGAGCGCACGTCGACGGCGAGCACCCCGAAGAAATCCTTGGGTTGAAGCACCTTGAACGCCATTACCGCGCCCTGATTGGCGAGGGAGATTTTGGTTTGGCCCTGGGCGATGGCGCTCATGGAGCCCGAGCGGTCGAGCACGACGAGGAGCGCCAGGCTGGGTATGTCCCGGCGGTCCTCATGTTCCATCCGCACGGGCAACATCTGCTCGATCGGGGTCCGGAAATATCCCCCCACGCCGTAGCTGTTTTCGCCCCCGAGCATGAGAAACCCCCCGCCGAAATCCTGGACCCAGCGGCGGTACAGCTCCATTTGATCGCGGTTGAGCGCGAGCGCGGAGAGATCGCTGAGCGCGAGGAGATCATACTGCTGAAGGTCTTCCAGCGTGCTCGGCGCACCCAGCGGGCCGCGGGTTTCGACGGTGATTTTCTCGTTGCGGAGCGCCTCGGCCATCGGGCGCAGCTTGGTTTCATCGGAATCGATGAGGAGCACATGGGGCTGGCCTCGCAGGCTCGCGGTCGTTTCCGCCCGGTTGTTCTCCACGACGGTGTCGGCTTCCGGGGGCGGCACAATTTCCAGATCGTACGTGAGGAACTGGCGATCGGCCGGGCGCAGGTTGGGCAGCGTCAGTTCGTTCGAGCCGGGTTTGAGGGCGAGCTCCCTCTGGGTGAGCAGAAACTTGTTCTCATAGAGCCTGAGCGTCACGGTCGTGGCCGTGTTGCTCTCAATGCGGGCCTTCAAATCGAAGGGTTCTCCCGCCTTCAGCCGACGCGGGGCCTCCACCCGCTCAACGAGCACTTCCGGCTGGTGCGGGTTGCGCAGCGGCACCGTGAACACCTCGATTCCTCTCTGGGCGAGCTCCTGGGCCACTTGGCCCGCGCGCGATTCGGTGTCGTTTCCGTCGCTGAGCAACACAATCCGCTGGGCTTTTTCCTCCGGGAACAGCGCGCTCGAAAACTTCAGTGCCCCGCCGATGTCCGTCGCCGAGTCGGGTTTCTCTCCAAGAGCGGCAGGGCGGAGGAGCGGCTGTGTCGGAGCCGAGTCGATGGGCGGAACCGACTTGCCGGGTAGCCGACCTCCTTTCGAGTCGCTGCCGGGAGCCGGGAGACTGCGGAGGTTTTCCGTGGGTGGCAGCCACAGCTCCGCTTTTTTTGCGAACCCCACCACCGCCGCCGTGTCGCCCGAGTGCTGGTGAGCGAGGCTTTTTTCGATGAACGTTTTTGCCTGGTTTTTGGCTTCCTCTGAAAGGCTCGCGGACTGGTCCAACACATAGACCACCGCCAACTCCTCGGAGCGCCAGCGCACGGTGAGTCCCGCGAGCGCCAGAATCAGCAGGGATAGGAGAAGGAAACGGACCGCGACACAGACCTGTTTCTGGAGACGCGTCATGCCGGCGAGCGAGCGGTTCAGGCCCCAGATCAAAACGGGCAAAACGCCGACGGCAAGCCACAGGAAGAGAGGGTGGGTGAACTCGATCATGGCCGATCCCAAAAAAAGCGCCGAGGTTCGGAGGTGGAGGGGGTCATTCGGTGCGGCGACGATGGAAAAGCCACCATTCCAGCGTGGAAAGCAGGAGCGCAGCCAGGGCGAGTGCCTGCCAAAGCGGCCTTTCGGTGACGGATTTGATCGAGAACCCGGTGGGCAGAAGCGCGGCAGCGGGTTCGGCGGGAGCGGCCCCGCGGAGATCCGATTCGGCTTCGCTGAAGGTGTTGACTGCCAGCCAGGCGGATTTCTGGCCGGGTTGGGCGATGAGGTAATAACCCTGCTTCTGCGGCTGAAAGAATGCCGTCACCCAGGGGCCCTCGGGGGGGGGTAATGGTTTTTCGGGCGGAGTCAGAGCCTCGGGCCAGAGGCGTTGTTCTGGGCCCAAAGCCAGGGTTTGTCCCGCGCGGATTGCCAGAGGGATCACCGGCTGTTCCCCGGCAAGCCAGTGCACGGTGTTCGCCATCAACAGGGGAAACGCGATGTGCAGGGGGAGGTCGGATTCCGCCGGATCAAACGCCAGGGCGGCCAGGCGTTGATCTCCGGTGGGGGTTTTCCGTGCGCCCGTAACCAGCAGCGGGTGATCCAAAGCGCGGATCGGCATCTCAAACGTCCATCCATCGGGAGTCGCTTCGGGCAACTTCAAGGGCGTGGCACGGACGATGGTGATGTTTTGTAGGTTCACCAAACGCAATGCCGGGTGTTCCGCCTGCGTTTCCGTGATCAGGGGGCGGTCCAAAGCGGGCTGGTCCTGGTTGAAGGGGGTGTTCTTTAGAAAGAAAAAGTTCCCCCCGGTGGCGCCCAGCCGGAAGGTTTCCGGGAGAGTTTGGTCGAGAATGACGGCGTCGAATTTGGACGCCATGGAGAGCTCGAACGCTTCCGGGGTCAGCAAGTCGAACGCGACCCGGGGATCCGCCGCGAGGAGTTTCTCCAGAAACCAGTTCCCTTTGCTCACCAGCAAAACGCGGTGGGGATGGGGTTGCGGCAGGAGCGCGTAAGCCGCGTTGTCCAGAGCCAGGGCATCGGTCACGTCGAGCTGGGCCTTGAGCCAGCCGCGGGAGTTGCGAAGCGCGTTGCCCGGCACGGCGGGGAAAAGATCGAGTTTGCTTTCCCCGGCCGCGAGCTCAAAGGGTTTGGCGTCGAGGAGCCTGCCATCGAGGGAGAGCTCCAGGGTGCCGCGCACAGGGACGCGGCCGAAGTTGCGGATCTCGACGAGGACTTCGCTGGTTTGGACGCTGTTGAGCAGGGGGCGCGTGGCCAGGCGGGTGATCGCCACGTTGTCCTGCGGCGTGCCCACCGAGAGCACTTTCAAGTCCGGATACGCCCGGCTCAGCGCGGGCTGGGGGGCGTCGGTGACCAGGACGATGCGGTGCTGGCCGCGCCGGGCGGCGAGCAGGGTGTGGGCAAGCTCAACGGCTCTTTTCAACTCCCCCTCCGCATCGCCGGGTTCGAGCCGGTCGAGCGCCTCATTCATCGACTTTTCATCCGAGGAAAAGGGCACGGCCACCGCATCCGAGGCGCCCGCCGTGATCAACGCGATGGGCGTCTTCGCCGTGGCTTGACGCGCCGTGCTGCGCACCCAGCGGCGCGCCTTTTCAAACCGCGTCTCGTTTCCGGACTCCAGCGCCTGCATGCGCGCCCGGGTGTCGAGGATGATCACCGTGGATGCGCCGCTGCTGATCCAGTGGCCCAGGGTGGGTTTGGCGAGAGCGCCCAGGATCAGCAGAAAAATGAGCAGCTGCAGCAGGAGTGAGAGCAGGTTGCGCAGCCGTTGAAAGAGGGCTCTGCGCCGGTTTTCCTGAAGAATGCGCTGCCAGAAGATCAGGGTGGAGACTTGGACCGGCTCGCGTTTGAGCTTGAGCAGGTAGAGCAGGACAATCAGGGGGATTCCCGCGAGAAACCAAGCCGCCCATGGAGCGAGGAACGTCATGAGTGCTGCGCGGGGTGGATTTTTGTCTCTCCGCGGTCAGGGCTGCAGCCCGCGCGGAAGGAGGCGATGGAATCTGGGGCCGGCGTCATTGGAGCATTCTCCCGTCGCGGAGCACCCGCAGGACCAAGTCCTCAAAAGGCACGGAGTTCAACGCCCGCACATAACCGATGCCGCGTTTCAGGCAGAACTGGGCGGCTTCCTCAAGAAACCGGTCGACCTCCTGTTCATAGCGCCGGAGAAGGGTGTCGTGCGCGGTGACTTCGAGCGCGGCCTGGGTTTCCACCTCAATCAGGCGCAGGTCTCCGCTGAGGTCGGGGCGAAGTTCGCCGGGGTCGAGCACGTGGATGACTTGGACCTCGAACTGGCTGTGCCGGAGCAGGTCCAGGGCTTCCTGGTAGCCGGCGGGGTCCAGCAAATCACTGAGAATGAACACCAAACCCCGGCGTTTGAGGCGCTGAGTAAAAGTGCGAACGCTGGCTGTGAGCCGGGTCTCTCCCTCCGGCGGCGGAGGCGTCCGCAGGAAATCGAGGACCTTGTGAAACTGGCTTTTGCCCCGGGAAAGCCCCAGGTCGGCCCGTAACGCATCGCCAAACCAGTGCAAATTCACCCGGTCGAGGTTGGCCAGGCCGATGTAGGAAAGTGACGCGGCGATGCGGCAGGCGGCGTCGAGTTTGCTCGGTGGCAAAGTGCCGCCGCGCGCCTTGGGCGGCTGCCAGCGCATGGACGGCGAGGCGTCGATGAGGAAGTCGATTTGCAGGTCCTGCTCCTGCTCGAAGAGTTTCACCACGAGCCGGTCGAGGCGCCCGTAGATGTTCCAATCCACCGCCCTGAGGTCGTCGCCCGAGGTGTAGTTGCGGAAATCGGCGAACTCCAGACTCGACCCCGTCTGCCGGGACTTGCGTTCGGCGTGGTGTTCGCCCCGGAAGAGCTTTCGCGAGAGCAGGGAGAGTTGCTCGAGCTTCGAGAGAAACGCCGAATCGAAGATGGGGGCGGAGGGGTGCAAGGCGGGTCAAACGTTGACTACGTTTATCAACCGAATCAACGCCATGGTTTGGTTTTGCTTCAATCGGCGAATCGGGTCGGGACCGTTTCTCTCAAGCGCCTCAGGGCGCCCCGGTGTCCCGGATGCTCAAGCCGGGGACGGCCCGGGCTCCGCGCGCTTTTGCGCGGTGTCGTTGGGTGTCGCGGGAACGTCCGCGCCCGTCGCGTTCCGGGTGACAATGGAATCGCGCACGGCCTCGGCGACGGCGCGTTGGTTGCGGCTGAAGAGAAAGAGGAAAGAGGGGGCTTTCTCCGAGCTCCTGAAAACGAGGTTTTCACTCAGAAACCGGGGCTCATGCGTCACGGTGTATTGGGATAAATCCATCGCCCGCACCACGGTCCGCCAACTCCCCCGGGCGATAAACCACACGGTGCCGGGGGACTCCTCCGTTGTCACCAAGTAGCCAAACATGTTTTTCGGGACGCCCTCCCCGGATCCGCACACGCAGCGGGCCGACCAGAGAACGGTTCCCGCCAAAAAGGCCCCGGCCGACAGGGCTTCTGGCAGGTTCGCGCTCAGCGTGGCTTCGGCCTGGTTGCTGGGGGGCAGCCCCGCTTTTTTCCAGAGCAACCAGAGCTGGACCTTGACGGCGCGCCAGAGCCGCGGGGCGCAGTAAAGAATGGATGCCAGGATCAGCGCGAATGCGCCCAGCGCCCAGAGCGGGGCCCTGTGAATCAACGCGAGGCCGCCGATGACCGCGGCGTCCTCGACCACACTCAGGGCGATGTTTGAGAAGGGCTCCGGTGAATGGTTGACCACCAACCGGGTGCCGGCCTTGGCGGAGTGCGTTAATAAACCGGCTCCGCCGCAGAGCAACGCGCCGCACACCTCGATCGCCGGATCGCTTGGGCCCAGAACGCGGATCGCCAGCAGGGCGGCCCCCAGCGGGCGGATGAAGGTGTGGACGGCGTCCCAGAGGCTGTCCACCCAGGGGATTTTGTCCGCGATGAACTCCAGAAGATAAAAGACGCCCGCGACCGTCACGATTGCGGGGTGCCCGAGCAGGGCGAGATCGGAGAAATGGGGGGCGAGTTCAATCCAGTGCTGCTGGATCGCCAGGCCGGTCACAAAAACCGTGAGGTAAAGGTTGATGCCCGCCAGGGAGGCGAGTCCGAGGGCGATCCCCAGGGTTTGGAGTGTTTCCATGAGAAAAAAAGAAGCCCCGGGGCGGGGTCAAAGCCGGAAGTGCGAGCCTCCAAACGGGGCGTCTTCGAGCGCCACCGGGTTTTGCAGGGCGCCGATGCGGTCGATTTCCACCGTCACATCGTCCCCGGGCTGGAGGAAGCGAGGCGGGTTGCGCGCCATGCCCACGCCCTGGGGCGTGCCGGTCAGAATCACCGTTCCGGGCAGAAGCGTGGTGCTGCCGCTGAGGAACTCGATGAGCGTGGCCACGTCGAAAATCATGTCGCTCGTGGAACTGTCCTGGAGGATCTCGCCGTTCACCCTCGTTTGGAGTTTGAGCGTCTGCGGGTCGGGAATTTCGTCCCGGGTCACCAAAACCGGCCCCAGGGGGCAGAACGTGTCGAATCCCTTGCCTCGGCACCATTGGGTTCCGCCCCCTTTTTTCTGCCAATCCCGCGCGCTGACGTCGTTTGCGCAGGTGTATCCCAGCACGTAATCGAGCGCTTCGCTCCGGGCCACGTTTTTGCACCGCCGCCCAATGACCACGGCCAGTTCGCATTCGAAATCCACTTGGGTGCTCGGCATCCATTGCGGGATGAGGATCGGCTGGCCCGGATGTTGGACGGTGTGAACGCCTTTCATAAACACCACCGGATACTCGGGCACCGGCGCACAGGTTTCCCGGGCGTGCTCCCTGTAGTTGAGCCCGATGCAAAACACGGTGACGGGATCCAGAGGGGCGAGTCTGCGGTGTATCGGGACGGGGCGATCCGTGAGGGTGAGCCCGTCGAAGAGGTCGCCTTCCAAGGCCAGGGCGCTGCCGTCGCTCTGTTGCGCCGCGTAATTGATTGCGCCGTCGGGAGACTGGATCCGGAGGATTTGCATGGGCCCCAATATCCAACCATGCGCGCCGCTTAAAAGCCGAGAGTTTGCGGGACACCACTCTCGCCCAGCCACGCGGGACGCTGCGTTGGGTGCGCCGACAATATTCAAGGAGTCGCCATCTTTTTTGTGAGATTTGTGGCGTTCCCGGGTAATCACGCACGAACCCCCATTCCGCTCACCTTATGGCCCCCCATTTGCTCCCGCGTCTCCTCACCGTTTTTACCACGTTCATCCTCTCGTCGGCGATCGCCGCCACCCCGGGGCAGTTCTCGTTTCGGGACGACCCGGGCCGGAGTCTCGAGGTCCTTTCCGACGGCAGAGCGGTGGCCCGATACATGTATTCGGGGGATGTCTCGACGCCCGAGAAGGGGTTGGAGAACTATAAACCTTACCTCCACGTGCTGGACGCAGAGGGCAGGGAGCCAATTACCAAAGGGCCCGGCGGGGATTACCCCCATCACCGGGGGATCTTTCTCGGGTGGTCTAAACTCACCGTTGGAGACAAGGTCTACGATCGCTGGCACATGAAGGGCGGCGAGCAGTTCCATCGCGAGTTTCTCCTCCAGGAATCCGGGGCTGCGGGTGCCAAGTT
The DNA here is from genome assembly GCA_945860355.1 of Chthoniobacter flavus. Classification (GTDB taxonomy): domain Bacteria; phylum Verrucomicrobiota; class Verrucomicrobiia; order Chthoniobacterales; family Chthoniobacteraceae; genus CAIURC01. The sequence continues at coordinate 8,385 of CAMARB010000152.1, forward strand.
CACCTCGCGCGTGGAATGGATGGGGGAAGACGCTGCGCCTGTGCTGGTGGAGGAACGCAGCCTGAGTTTCCTGCCGACTCCGGGCATCGGCTACGCCTGGATTGAGATGAGCAGCAAACTCAAGGCGGTGGCTGGTGAAACCAAACTCAACGGGGATCCGGAGCATTCCGGCCTGCAGTTCCGCCCGGCCAGCGATGTGCAGCGCTCCGAGACGGTTTATTTCTTCCCTAAAAAGGATGCCAACGCCCACGCGGACCGTGATTACCCTTGGGTGGGTCAGTCGTTCAGCCTCCGGGGCAAACGCTATAGCGTGGTGTATTTCAACCATCCGCAGAATCCCAAGGGCACCGCTTTCTCTGCTTACCGCAACTATGGGCGGTTCGGGGCGTGGTTCCGGGACACGATCCCGCAGGGCGGGGAACGCACGCTCCGGGTGCGCTTCCTGATTGTGGACGGGGAGATGCCGAGCGTGGAGCTGCTCACCCGACTTTCCAATGATTTCGGGGGAGTTCAGGAGCCGGTACCGGTTTTGAGTGTGAAACCTGCTGAAACTGCCGCTGCGGCTCCTGCGAAGCCAGCGTCCAAACCGACTCCCTCTGCGACCCCCTCAACGGCCCCATAGAGCCCGTGCGCTTAACCGTCTGTTCGCGAAGCATTCCCTCTTATTCCTCTGTTCCTCCTCTTCTACCCCATGCGTTCCTCTCTGATTGCTCCCGCTGTTGTGTTCGTCTCCTGTGTCGCGGTGTCGGCCGCTCCCGGTGCCGGGGATCAAAACCCGGCGCTGGCCGCGATTACCTCGGGCCCGGCTCCCGTCGGCGGCGGCGTCGCGCCTTCTGGCCCGAAGCGGTTGGGCGGAGGCCCGGAGAAACCCGAGATCAAGTTTCCGCTGCCGCCCGCCCCGGTTTTGAGTCCGGCCGAACAAATCCGAACCTTCAAGCTGCCGCCCGGATTCCGGGCTGAACTGGTGGCCTCAGAGCCGATGATCCAGTCGCCGGTGGCCATGAGTTTTGATGATCAGGGGAGGGCGGTGTTTTTTTCGGCGTTAAAAGTAGTAGCGGATGGTTGGCGGCCCTGCCACAAGGCGGGGCCTGGAGTTCAGGCCAAAACCAACCACCCACTATGACGATCGAAAGAGAAGCAAAAGCCACCTTATTACAAGCATTTCAAGGCG
>CAMARB010000153.1 GCA_945860355.1 Chthoniobacter flavus
CGGCGCGGCTTTGGCTTGGATGCTTCAACGGGACGGGTTGGCGGCGGCGCCTTCCGTTCCGCAGTCCGGCGCGGCGTCTGCGGGGTTGCCTGGGCTCCCTCATCACGCGCCCAAGGCCAAGCGGGTCATCTACCTTTTTCAAAACGGCGGGCCGAGCCATGTGGAGCTGTTTGACTACAAGCCCAAGCTGCGCGAGTTGCACGGGAAGGTTCTCCCGGACGAATACGTCAGCGGGCGCCGGTTTAGCAGCATGACCGGCAACGCGAGCGGCAAGCTGGTTTTGGGAAACATCGAGCCGTTCCAGCAGCGGGGCAAAAGCGGGGCCTGGGTGAGCGATCTCATGCCTTACACCGGGGCGATGGCGGACGAGTTGTGTTTTGTGAAGGGCATGCAGACCGACGCCGTCAACCACGCGCCCGCAATCTCGTTCCTTCTCAGCGGCGGTCAGCTGCCGGGACGCCCAACCATCGGTTCCTGGCTCAGTTACGGGCTGGGCTCGGCGAACGAGGATCTGCCCTCCTACGTCGTGATGACGTCGGTGAGCAAAGGCACTTCCTGCGGCCAGATCTTCTATGATTTTTACTGGGGCAGCGGCTTTCTGCCGACTCGCTACCAGGGGGTGAAGTTCCGGGGCAGCAACGATCCGGTGCTTTACCTCTCCAACCCCGAGGGATTGAGCCGGCCCGTGAGGCGGGAAATGCTCGATGACATCCGGGCGGCGAACGAGCTCAAGCTGCAGACCGCCCGCGACCCGGAGATTGCGACGCGGATCGCGCAGTATGAAATGGGTTACCGAATGCAGGCGAGTGTGCCAGAGCTCACGGATCTTTCCGACGAGCCGCAGGCGGTCCTCGACCGGTACGGGCCCCAGGTCCGGGAGCCCGGCACCTTCGCGCACAACTGTCTGATGGCGCGCCGGATGGTGGAGCGCGGGGTGCGTTTTGTTCAGCTCATGCACGCGGGCTGGGATCAGCACAGCAGCCTCACCACCGAACTCTACACCCAGTGCCGTGACACCGATCAGCCCAGCGCCGCCCTCGTGGCCGACCTCAAGGAGCGCGGGTTGCTGGACGACACCCTGGTGATCTGGGGCGGTGAGTTCGGGCGAACCCCCTTTATCCAAGGCAGCCTGGATAACCGGGCACGTTGGGGACGCGACCATCATCCCTATGCGTTCACCGTTTGGATGGCCGGTGGCGGGGTGAAACCCGGCATTTCGTACGGCGAAAGCGATGATCTCGCGGTCAACGCCGTGAAGGATCCGGTGCATGTGCACGATCTCCAGGCGACGATCCTGCATTTGATGGGGGTGCACCACGAAAAGCTCACCTACCGCTTTCAAGGCCGCCAGTTCCGGCTCACCGACGTCCACGGCAGCGTGGTCCGCAACATTCTGGCCTGAACCCCGGGGGGAGGGGCGGCTGCGCCGTGACGAAGGCGGACGCGCGGCATAAGGCCGCCCGTTCTCCGGGCCGAGGGATTATCGCCAGGCCAGCCGATGGCGTTCCCCTTGCCGGGGATCCGCAGGGTCAATACAGCGCAGCTCCAATTCCATTCCCGAGGCGTCCACGCGGGATCGCACCCAGCCCCGGGGCTCGCCGGTTCGGAAGACGTAGGCTGTGGACGGCAGATTCACGAGGTGGATTCCCGAGGAATGCTGCTCCACGCTCCAGTGATGGCTGTGGCCAAAAATATAGGCTTTGACCTGTTTCCGCGGCGCCACCAAGTCAAAGAATTCCTCGGTGTCCTCCAAAGGCCATTTGCTCCGCCCATCCCGCGGATTGTGGTGGGCGAAGATGATGGCGGGTTTGTTCGGCTCGGCATCCAGCCGCTCCCGCATCCAGCTGAGTTGTTGCCGACCGAAGCGGCCCTCTCCGATGGGGGTGGTGGAGGAGTCCGCCAGGAGCCAGTTCGCGGTTTCGGTGGCCAGAATGCCCACGTGGCGCTCGCCCATCTCACTGCCAGATTCCGGGAGTGCCGCCTTGAAATGTTGCCGGTCGTCGTGGTTTCCGAGGGTGAGATGAACCGGGACGCCGGATCGCCGCAGCGGGTCGAGCATCCGGGTGAGGGCTGCGTAATCGCCGGGCGCGCCTTTGCGAAACGCGCAATCTCCGTTGATCAGGAGGGCCGTCGGCCGGTCGGCCGCCGCAAGCACCTCCCGCACGGCGTCTTGAAAGGAGGCGGCCATGTTGAATCCCAGTGCCATATCGTTCGGGTCCGCCGGAATATGAGTGTCCGCAAAAAGCGCCCAGAATTCGGAGGATTGCGGGGTCGAGTCCGGGCCCTTGCGCGTTTGTCCGGATGCAGTGGGCCCAAAGAGGGCGCCCGCCGCAGCGAGCAGCGTGTTGCTTAAAAAACGTCTCCGGCTGGGGGTTACCGATGATTCCAACGGGCCGGAGTAAGGCGGGAGGGAGATAGGCATGGAAGCTGGACGATAAGAGGGGAGTGAGAGGGAAGAAGAAGGGCTCTTCGTCAAAGAATGGGGAACTGGGGCTGGGTGACTCGCCACCATGCCTCCTGTGTATTACCGAATTGGAGTCAAAAGTTATCGGGTGCTGGGATGCGGTGTCTCTCTGAATGTGGAGACCAATAGAAATTGGACTGTTTCCAAGATGGGGGCGTCTGGTCGTAAACATGAACGCCTCATCACAACGACAGCATGTAATGTCCCGGTTCACTTACGGTGCCAGCTTGGCTCCATTAACGCTCAATTTCCAACCCCGGCGTTCTCTCATGGGTTGCGACAATCGCATTGTAATCTTTGATGAGGCGTTCGAGTGATGAACGGTGGTTTACCGCGTCGAATTTACCCCATTCATGGATGTTTGCCGTCAAGAACTGCTCGATATCAATAAACTCGATACGCTCGGAATCGTCGCCCGCCAATTCCTCGCCGGGTGCCGTCGTGACATGGATAGCGGTTTTTCCGATAACGAGGTCCCCTGAGCACCGGTGGGCGAATCCGCAGTTGAGTGGGAATGATGATGCACTTTTTCACGTCCCAAATTCCCGCCGCATGCAGGGCATTCGCTTCCGCAAGATACGCCTCCATAAGCCTCATGCCGCCCCGGCTTGTACGTCCGCCCTCTTCGGCAAGCACACGGGTGATACCGTGCTCCCCCAGTATTTTTTGTACCGCTGCTTTACCCAGTCCCTTTACTTGTCCCCTCTCCTCGGTCACATGATTTTCCGAGCGCAACGGGAACCCGGTCATTGAAAACTGGCGTGTCAGAGCTGTTACAATGCACAGGGCACCCTTTGATCCTGAGACCCCGTATGATTCGTCAAAGTTTTGCGGATGATTTCCGAGTTCCATGGCGAGATGCAACGAGCGCGAGGGGGGATAGAATATGTTGGGCGAGGTGGCTGACAACGGGCACGGCGACCGCGTCGCCCATGGCGTTATACGCGTCCGTGTAACCGCTTGGGAGGTGGTAGGAGTCGGGGGCACCCATGAGGCGCGCCGCCTCGCGTGGAGATAACCACCGGGTGCGGAGAGCTGAACCCTCTCGCTGGACGATGATTTGTCGGCTGCTTCCCCCCTCGGCAGTTCGCAAACAACCGGATTTCCCGTCGAAGCGTAATTCAAGCACGGGCACTCCATTGCGAGTTCGCCGATACCCGGGCACTGTGACGCGCTTTCCCGGAAGTCCCATTAGCGTCTGACGGTGTGAGTTGGAAAGCATCGCGATATTACTGGTCTGCTTATCCTCCGGGTGCCACTCCACTCGCCGCTCGATACAATCATCAAGGGTCCGTTTGCATGCTTCCGGCTGCGGTAATTTCCACCACACCAAATCGGTCATTCCTTCGGCGGCACGTTGAACGGGAGCGGGGTGGTTCCATGCCGGATTTGCACCAACGTATTTGGCGTACGGCAGATCTTTTCTTACCGCCACGACGAAAACGCGTGGTCTTGACTGCGGCACCCACTCGATCGCATCCAGTACCATCGGACCCACGACATACCCGCGCGTCACCAGCGCCTCGTGCAACGCGCGGTAGTTCGAACCACCATCTGTCGACACTAGGCCCAGCACATTCTCGGCGCAAACTACGGGGGGGCGTTGCACCATTTCGTCCATCACCCGAAGCCATTCCCACACTAAGCTGCTTCTTCTCGCATTGAACCCCTGCATTTTCCCTGCCAGCGACAGGTCCTGACAGGGGAAACTGCCCCATGAGACTTCCGCAGCCGGCAAGGTGTCGCCGCTTACGTCGGTGATAGACCGCAAGTGGAAGTGGTCGTCACCATGGTTCAGGCGATAAACGGCCGCTTTTTTGGAGGAGATGTCCTTCGCCCAAATAGTCTCAAACCATGCCTTGGCACCTTCCGTAACGAGCCCGCTCCCTGCGAAAAAATCGAGGAATCTCAGTCGCTTCAATTCGGGCGCCTTAACCATCCTTCACTGATTCTATCCGGTGAGATTAATGTCAATTCGGCGGAAGCGTCGAACCCGGCACCCGGCCGGGAGTGGTTTAGCGGAGCACAGTCTAAAGCGGCGGGGCGGCCTCATCGGAGCCATTCCTGCCAGGAAATTGCTTTTGCCCGGTGCACCGGACCCGGTCGGAACGCAGATGCGCGTCGGGGAGTGCGGGGGCTGACAGGATTGAGAACCGGAACGGGAAGCCGCATCGCGAAGGCAGGAAGTCCCATAGAAACTGGGAAGGGGGCCGCCGGGTCTGGCGTGTCGCCCATGCTGCGATCACAGCAAGCTTTTGCGGGCCAAGTGGCGAGGCGAATGGGAGGCGGAAAAAAGGGGGGGGCTTGGGCTGATGCGAGAAGCGCGCGGCGCGGGGAGGCGGATTTTTGGACAGTCTCGGAAAAGGAGTACGGATAAAGCAGGGACTGTTTTATTGGGTAAAGTCGGGAATTAAGGGGCCTTTTGGGGCAATTGGGCAGGACCCGCTTCCCAGACCTTTCCGGAGTTTAAATCCCTCGAAGTGAGGGGTTTGTTAAAATGCGCCCGGCGGGGGTCGAACCCACAACCTTCGGCTTCGGAGGCCGACACTCTATCCAATTGAGCTACGAGCGCGTGAGGCGGGGAAACTAAGGGCCAAATTCGGAAAGGGGAAGTGGAAAAAACGCGGCGTTTTAGCCCGCGCATGTTTTCTTTTGAAAAGCAACCGGGCGAGAGGCTTTGAATGGGGCGAACGAATCCCTTACGCCGATGGAGACGGCACCCTTCGGTTGGGCCGATGGGACCCATGTCATCACGCTGCATCCGGAGAGAGAGGGCGCGAAACGGTTTGTCTCCCGCCGGAGAGGGAAAAGGCTGCGGGCTTGCGGGAGAACCAACCACCGCAACGAGAGATGATGGTCATGGCGTAGCCGCTCGGCGTGTCTCTGAATGCGGCACACAATCACTGAAAGGGTGCGATAAGCCTCACGCCTCTTCTGCGCCGATGTGCCCGGTTGATCTACCTTTTATTGGCTAATCGGGAGGCCTGGCTTCAGATCCCTCCGCAAACCAAGAAAGGGCGTCCTTGTATTCCTGCCGCGATGCCGAGGCATCACCGAGCAGGACTCGGCTTTCGTTCTGTTTTCCTACCGAGGCTGCGAACACGCCCAGAAGCCATTTGCGGTCAGCTGCCAGTTCCGCCGGCAAGTCTGGGCGGATGAAATGTTGCCCCATGGCAAGCACGCTTTCAAAGGCTACCTCCGCCCACGGCAGAGGGAGTGAGCCGTAGGGGGACTGAATGAAGATCTGGTCGTCGTCAGCCTTTTTGACTGTCCCGGGTAGAGGCTGACCGGTTTTTTTAAACACGGCTTGGGGATACCCGGCGACGGAGAGGTCTTTGACCAGCAGCGATTTGAACCGGATCAGCCAGTCCGAGATCGTTGCGAGTTTTTCCTGTTCGTTCTGGAATTTTTCCCCGTTGAAGCGGGGGGCGAGCACGGCTTTCCGGGCTTCTATAAACCGGAGCCCGGCAATGAGCGTTGCCCTCTGCTGTTTGGTTTCGTTGAGAAGCTTGCGATCCGCTGCGTCTCGAGCGGCTGCTTTTTGTTGTTGCTCGGCCTCGTAAGCCGCCAGAGCCTCCTCTGTGCGGCTGATCAATCCTTCCACGGCTTTTGCAAGTTTCCCGGCCTGCGCAATGCGTTCACGAGCCTCTTTAGCCTCCTGGATCGCTACCCGCTTTTCCTCCGGAGTCGACGCCTTGCTCAATGCGTCGGAGGCCGACTTAAATTCCCCGTAGTCGCGGATGCGCTGGTCGCTAATTTTTTTGAGCCGCCTTAAATCCTGCTCGTCTCCGAGCCATACGACGGGGGCGTTTTCCTTTACCGACTGGAACGCTGTAAAAAAGGGCAGGGCACCGGTGTAATCCTCTCGGTTCCAATTTTTGAGCCCCGCCAACAGCAAACCGATTGCTTTGTGGTCGGAATTGCTCAGTTGTTTGATCACGGACACCGGGACGGACTCTTTTTTTGCCAAGGCGGTGGCGGTATCGATGAAAAACTGTGCCAGTGCGGTCTCGGCGGGGTCCGTGGAGTAGACGCCGCGTTCCTCGATTTGCTTAAAGACCGACACGGCCTTGCCCCGTTCATTGAGGAGGAGCGCCGCCAAGCCTTCGTACATCGAAACCCAGTTTTGGAGCGGTTGCGGGAGATCTGTCTCCTGAGAGAGTTTGTTGAGGCCCTTGAACGCGTCGGTGAACTGGCCCGAGAAGAGCTGTTCCCGGGCGGCCTTGAATCGGGGTTCCGGAGCGGTGAGTGCTCTCTCCACCCCCAGTGGAGTTTCTGGCCCGGTTGTTTTCGTTTGTCCCGGGCGCAGGAAATAGAAGCCAACACCGCATCCCACCACGGCGAGGAGGACCCCCAATGTGAGCCAGCCCATGGCGCTCTGTTCCTGATCTGTTTCAACGACCACCCGGTTTTTTTGATGGGCTTCCTGGTTCGCCTTCTCCTTGAGTTCGTTGCGGGCGTAATGGAGGTGATCGATGAGGTCCTTATAGCTCTGGTAGCGCTGTTCGGGGTCCTTGTGGACCATCTTGTTGATCACGTAAGCCGTCGCGCTGGAAACGTCCGGAGCGAACGACTGGATACTGACCACTTGGCTCTTGAGATGTTTGAGCGCCACGATGGAGGCGGTTTCGGCCTCAAAGGGGGGGCGGCCGGCCAACGCGTGGAAGAGGGTTGCGCCCAGGGAATAGATGTCGCTGCGAAGGTCCTCGGGTCGGCCGTCGAGCTTCTCCGGCGCCACGTAGTAGGGCGTGCCCCAGATGTCTCCTCCGACTTTGCCCGCCTCGTCCATGAGCGCCGCAAGGCCGAAGTCCACGATCTTTGACGTCTTATCGTCGCAGAAGAGAATGTTGCTGGGCTTGATGTCGCGATGGATCAGTCCGGAATCCAGAGCGGCCTGAAGCCCCTGGGCGATCTGGAGGCCAACCTCAAGCACCTGCGTTTCACTCACCTTGTTCTGCTGGGTGATCAGATCGTCGAGGGAACCTTTGTCCACAAGTTCCATGGCCATGTAGAGCAGGCCGTGGTCTTCCCCGCTTGAATAGACCTTGATGACGTGGGGGTGGTTAATCGAGGCGGTTACGGCGGCTTCGGTCTTGAACTGCTGAACAAAGGTCGGGTTCAGGCTGTATTCCTTGCGCAGCAGCTTGAGGGCGACTTTGCGGTTCAAGCTCGTGTCCAGGGCCAGATAGACCGCTCCCATGCCTCCGGCTCCGAGGATCTCTTCGATTTCGAAGTGGTCGAAGGAACGCCGTGCCCGGGTGCCTTCCCCGCAAGCGGCGCAATAAACGAGGCTAAAAGGTTCCTGATCGGAGACGTCAATCAGAGCGCCACATTTGCTGCAGGTCTGGATGACGGGCTCGTGGGGGTCGGACATGATTCAGGCATCAGGTTACCAGTTCCTTTGAGCCCGGAGCAAGCCGCCATGCCGCCCTGAAACTAAGAATTCACATTGGAAAAGCGCTCACTCACCAATTCCCAGTGAATAATGCTCTGGATGGCTTTGAGATAATCCGCGCGCCGGTTCTGGTATTTGAGATAATAGGCGTGTTCCCAAACATCGATGCCCAGCAGAGGCGTGCCCCCCGTCAGCAAGGGGGAGTCCTGGTTGGCCGTTGATTCGATGCTGAGTTTTTTGTCGCGCCACACCAGCCAAGCCCAGCCGCTTCCGAATACCTTGAGCGCGGCTTCGCTGATTTGCTCCTGGAATTTGTTGAGCCCTCCGAAAGTGCGCTCAATAGCCTGGGAGAGTTCCCCGGAAGGCTTCGCATTCTCGCTCTTTTTGAGGGTCTCCCAGAAAAGCGAGTGGTTGGCGTGCCCGCCGCCGTGATTCCGAATATCGCCGCGAACCTCCTCGGGCACGGCGTCGAGATGGCCGAGGATTTCTTGAATGGACTTCTTTTCGAGGCCGGGCGCCTTCGCCAACGCGAGGTTGAGTTTGCTCACATAGGCGGCGTGATGCTTGTCGTGATGCAGCTTCATGGTTTCCGCATCGATAAACGGCTCGAGGGCGTCGTAGTCGTAGCCCAAAGGGGGGAGTTTAAACACACCCTCCGGAGACTCCGAAGTCGGTGGAGGGGTTTGGGCGCGGAGTGCCGCGGAGGAGAGCGCGATGGCCCCGGAGCTGAGGGTGAGCGTTTTGAGGACGTTGCGGCGGGTGATCATGGGAAGGGAAAAGGGGAGGGCTTAGAGGTTTTTGAGGTAAATGTCTTTGAATTCCACGCGCATGGGCGGGCCTGCATGGATTTGCAGCGCGAGCAGGCCTTTCACGCTGCGATACTGGGCGTCGCGATCGGTAAATTCGAGTGTTTTAACGCCATTGATCCAGTGCTCCACCCGGTGGCTTTGAGCGCGGATGAGGAATTCGTTCCAGTCGCGCGGAGCATAATGCGCAGAGGCTGCTGCGTCCTCGAAAAGTCGGCGCGTGACTCGTTTTTGGCCGGCTTCTGTGATCTCAGCGACTTGACCGGGCAGCGCGAGGAATTTCCGGCCTTTTTCCTCGTATAAAAGCCCGATTTTTCGGGCGTTGTTTTCGATCTCCGCCTGGTATCCCGAGACCACCCAGTTGCCCAAGTCCCGGCTCCTATATTGCACCCCGGAGTTGCCACTTCGGATCCGAAATCTGAGCCGCAATTCAAAGTCCTTAAGGGTGCCGCCGCGCCAAACGAGAAACGTGTTTTTCAGTGGGAGATTGCTCAGCGTGGTCTCTCCCCGGATCACGCCTCCTGCAATGGACCAGTAGCGGGGGTCTCCGTCCCATCCCTGAAGATTCTCGCCGTTGAAGAGCGCTTGAGCTGGCGGCTCGGCGGCATGCCCCGGGCGAGTCCCGTTGAGGAGGAGGGTGGAGCCGAGCAGATAAGAAAAAAAACGGGTTCGCAGCATCAATCAGGGGATGGGCAAAAACGCGAAGGGGGGTGAGGGCGG
>CAMARB010000154.1 GCA_945860355.1 Chthoniobacter flavus
GAGCATCACTTTGGAGACGGCTCACGGGGTCTGTCCCCAGACGGCCCGCCCGGAGCACCAGAAGGCCCCTCTTCGACGTCCGGCCCTTGCGTGGGGGCCGTTGTGGATGCTGCTCTGGGTTCTGTGGGCGGGAACGTTGGCGCAAGCCCATCCGCTGATCCAAAACCCGCTCTGGGTGCTGCTGGAGCCGGGCCGCGCCCAGGTGGCGGTTCAGGTGACCTTGCGTGAAATTGCCGCCGTCCAAGGAGTGGCCGTGAATGCCCCGCCCGAGAGCCTCGCGCTGGCCGCCCGGAAACACGGCGCCTATGTGCTCGAACATCTGACCCTCGGCGTCGGGGATCGCGTTTTGACGGGGGAATTGCGGCAGTTGACCGCGCCCGCAGTTGTCGGGGACGGCGAAAAAACCTTCGTCCAATACGAGCTCAACTACCAGTGGGCGCCGGCTGCCACCGGGCCGATCCGGATCTCCCACCGGATGCTGGAAGGGTTTTCGGAGACGCCGGGGCAACCTTGGGACGTGAGTTATGTGGTGCGCCTCAAACGCGGGGCGTCGGCGCCCGTGGAGGCTTTCCTTCTGAGGCGCTCCCAGAACCTCGAACTCCCCGTGGCGGCGCCGACCGGCGAGGAAAACGTCCCGGCGCGCTCGGCCCCCGCTTTTTCCCAGTACCTTCTGCAGGGGGGGCGGCACATTCTCGGCGGCTACGATCACCTCCTGTTTGTTTGCGCGCTGGTGCTGGCGGCGCTGAGTTTCTGGGAGATGGTTCGGGTGGTTGCCGCGTTCACCGTGGCCCATTCCCTGACGCTGGCCCTCTCGGCGCTGAACTTGGTGCGGCTGCCCGAGTCCGTGGTGGAACCGCTGATCGCCGCAAGTATTGTGGTGGTGGCGTTGGAAAACATTTTCTGGCCCGGCCTCGCCGGGTTGCGTCTGGGCATGGCTTTCGGGTTTGGGCTCATCCACGGACTGGGGTTTGCGGGCGGGCTGCTCGATGCCATGCAGGGTCTGCCCAAACTCGGGATGACTCTGGCGATCCTCGCGTTTAGTCTCGGCGTGGAGCTGGGGCATCAGTGTGTTGTGCTCCCGCTTTTCGGGCTGTTGCGACTTGGCCGCGGCCGATGGCGGGGTGGGTTTCAGGCGGGCGCGTTGCGGTATGGTTCGTTGGCGGTGGCTTCGGGCGGGCTTTATTATCTCTACCACGCGCTGCGGGGCGCTTGAGCCGGCCGGGGGCGGGTTTTTTCAATGTCGGCTGCCCGGCTGGACGCTGGCAGAGCCTGCGCCCTTGGGTTACATCAGGGCTGACATGTCCATCCCCGACCTTTCCGACGGCGTCATCTGGTACGTCGTTTTTCTCTACTCCACCATCTGCCACGAGGCGGCTCACGCGTGGGCCGCGTACCGGCTGGGCGACCGCACCGCCTACGACGGCGGGCAGGTGAGCCTGGATCCCGTGCCGCATGTGCGCCGGGAACCCTTCGGCATGGTGGTGGTGCCGATCCTTTCCTATCTGATGGGGGGCTGGATGCTGGGCTGGGCCAGCGCGCCGTACAACGTCGCCTGGGCCGAGCGTTATCCCAAACGCGCCGCGTGGATGGCGATGGCCGGTCCGGCCGCCAACCTGGTCCTTGTGCTGGGGGCCGGGCTGCTCATCCGGTTGGGCATGGCCGCGGGGACCCTCGCGCCGGGTCTGCCCTGGGGAGACTCCATGCACTTGGTGGTGGGCGCGGGCGGGCCTTTCTGGGAGTTCCTCGCCTTGGTGCTCAGCGTCGTGTTCTCGCTGAACCTGCTGCTGCTGACCTTCAACCTCCTGCCTGTGCCGCCTCTGGACGGAAGCAACCTGCCGCTGCTCTTCCTTCCCCACGCCGCCGCCGCCAAATACCGCGAATTCATGTCCGGCGGCTCCCTGCATCTGCTCGGGCTTTTTGTCGCCTTCAAGCTTTTCGGTTTTGTTTATCCCGCGATCCGCTGGGCGGCGTTTGAAGTTCTTTACATGGGCTGAAGCGGCCCGTCTCGGAATCCCGAGCCTCTCCCGGTCGCACTTCCCCTCCAGCCCCTTCCGTGCATGTCCCCCTCGGAACCATGATCCCCTCCGCGTTTCTCTCCCTCGCGTCCCTGGCGGCTGGGTTTGCCTGGCTGTTTTCGGACGCGTCGCGGCTCCGGATTGAGCGTGAAAAGCTCGAGGAACAGATCCTCCAACTCCCGGCCCGGCCCTCTGCGGAACCCGCCAACGCGGTCGGTTTTCACAGCCGGTTTGCGCGGGACCCCCAAACGGATCTCTCCGTGACCCTGGAGTTCGACGACGTTTACGCGCTGGACCGCGTTTTTATCGTTCCGGCCGCCCCGGCCTCGGTCTGGGGCTACGGGTTTCCGCTCCGGTTCAAGGTGGAGGCGTTTGCCTCGGAGAAAGAATCCGCGCCGGTGCTGCTGCTGGAACGGACCCGGGAGGATCAGCCGTTGCCCAACGGCCCGGTGGCGGTCCCGACCCAGGGGGTGCGCGCCCGCAAGATCCGGTTCACCGCGACCCGTCTTTCCCGGCAGCCCAACTGGCAGGAGGGGTTCATGTTTTGTCTGGGGGAAATCTACGCGTTTTCCGGCGGCCGCAACGTGGCCCTGGGCTGCCGGTTGTCCAGCAGCGGCGAGCGCCCCAATTTGCCCACGTGGACGCCCGCGAACCTCGTCGACGGCGCCAGCGCGCTCGGGTTGCCCGTGGAGGCGGACTCCAATCCCACCGAGAACATCAACAGCGGCTGGCACAGCGCCGCGGTCCAGCGCCCCGACCAGTCCAAATGGGTGCAGGTGGATCTGGGCCGGGAATATTCCATTCAGGAAATCCGCGCCATCCCGGCCAGCCCGGTGACATTCACCAACCGCCCCGGGTTCGGGTTCCCGGTGCGGTTCCGCCTGGAGCTCTCGGCCCGGGAGGATTTCGCGTCGGCGGAGACGGTGGTGGATGCGACCCGGGCGGATTTTCCGAATCCGGGCAACAACCTGGTGGCCTGGGCCATCCCCAATCGGCGGGGGCGGTATCTGCGGTTCACAGCCACACAGCTCTGGAATCGCTGGAGCGACTACGTGTTTGCGCTCTCAGAGTTGGAGGTTTACGCCGAGGGTCGCAACGTGGCCCGGGGGGCCTCGGTGAGCTGTCCGGATCCCACCCCGCATTTCACCTTTCAACCGGAGTATCTCGTGGACGGCCGCTCGGGTTGGGGGCCGCTGCTGGATCTTCAAGCCTGGCTGGAGGCGCTCTCCAACCGGGCGCAACTCGAGCAGCAGGTGGCCCGGCTCAGCCAGCGGGAGGAGGCGGCCCGGGGCGCGGAGAGGCGCCGGTGGCGGGTGCTGGCCGGGCTCGGGTTCGGCGGGCTGTTTTCCGGCGCGGTTTTTTTGTGGCTTCGCAACCGGCGCCAGCGCAGCCGGGAATTGCAGGCGTTGCGCCAGCAGATCGCGCGGGATTTACACGATGAGATTGGCTCAAGCCTGGGGTCCATCGCGTTGATCAGCGAGCTGGGAGGGCGGGACCGGGATCTCGGGGCGTTGGAGGAGGTCCGTCGGCTGGCCTCGGAGGCGGCCGATTCGATGCGTGCCATTGTTTGGATGATCCGCGACGGGAAACCCCAGGGGCTCGATCAACTCGAGCCGGCTTTGCGACTCCATGCCTCCCAGACGCTCGGCGCTTTGCGGGCGGATTTTGTCGCCGCCGGACCCTGCCCCCCCGGGACGCTGGAGGTGGGGTTCCATCGCAACGTGTTTCTCTTCTTCAAGGAAGCCCTGCACAACGTCGTCAAACACGCCCGGGCCTCGCAGGTCCGGCTCCGCTTGGAGTGGCGGCCCGCCCTGATGCGCCTGGAGATTTCCGACAACGGCTGCGGATTTGATCCGGAGAGCCGGTTCGCCGGGGCCGGTCTTTCCAACATGCGGCACAGGGCCAAAGCCCTGCGCGCGCAGCTCCGTATCGAGTCCGCTCCCGGCAACGGCACTCGGATCACGCTGGAAGCCCCTCTGACATGAAGACCCTCTGGATTCTTGAAGATCACGCATCGCTGCGGCGCACCCTTCAGCGGGTTTTTTCCCAGGAACCGGATTTGGCGTGTGAGTCGGCTTTTGGCAACGCCGAGGCGATGCTCGAAGCGCTCGCCCAAGGCAGGGGCCCGGACGTGCTCCTGATCGATCTCGGGTTGCCGGATCTGAGCGGGCTGGAGGTGATTCCACGGGTCCGGGCCGTTTCCCCGCACACGGTGGTCATCGTGCTGACGGTGTATGAGGAGGATGAAAAGATTTTCCGGGCGGTGTGCGCCGGCGCCGCGGGTTACCTGCTCAAGGGATCCAGTGCGGATCAAATCGTGCAGGCGGTCCGGGACGCCCTGGCGGGGGGATCCCCGATGACCCCGAAAATCGCCCGTCGGGTTTTGGAGATGTTTTCCCGGCTGGCGCCGAAGCCCGCGGAGTACGGGTTAAGCGAGCGCGAGAACCAGATTTTGCAGTTGATCGTGGCCGGGCTCACCAACAAGGAACTGGCGGCGAAGCTCGAGCTGAGCGTGCACACGGTGGACAGTTATCTACGCCGGATTTACACGAAGCTGGAGGTGCACAATCGTTCCGGAGCGGTGGCCAAGGCGTTGCGGGAGAGGCTGACTTAGGGGTGAGGGGTGAGGGGTGAGGGGTGAGGGGTGAGGGGTGAGGCCGATTTCGAGCCCCAACGGGGCGGAATAGGCCAGCCCCGGGCGACGCCCGGGGTCAACGCGTTGAAAAAAATGAGCGGAGCCCTGAAGGGGCGGATCAACTGGGCGGCGTGGTTTTGGGACGCCCCTTCAGGGCTCAACGCCTGTTTTTTGCCCACGACCCCGGCGCTGCCCGGGGCTATCTTATTTCGCCCCTTCGGGGCTGCCCCCTCGCCCCTCACATTTTCCCCTGTGCCCGGCCTGTTTCGGGGTTAGCTAGGGTATGGCCGTTCCCGCCCGTTCCCCGCTGATCCAAGAGTTCCTTAACGGCTTGGACGATCCGTTTGTTTTGGCCCGGCTCTTTGAGGATCTGCCCGACATCGAGTGTTTCGTCAAAGACACCCATGGACGGCGGCTTTACGTGAGTTCCGGGATTTGGCGGCGGTTGGGTTTTTCCTCAGGCACGGAGATGGTGGGTAAAAGCGACAACGATCTTTTCCCGCCGCACATTGCCGACCAGTACCGTCGCAGCGACGAGCAGGTGCTCGAGAGTGGCCAGCCGTCGGTGGGGCTGCTGGAGGTGTGGATCACCGAGCAGGGGGTGTTTGATTGGTTTGTGGTGAACAAATACCCGGTGCAGGGGAAGGGGGGGCGCGTAATAGGGATCATGGGGGTTTTACGGGCGGCCGAAAAAACCCGGCGGGGTTTGCTACAGGACACGCCGATCGGGAGGGTCTCGGGGTATCTGAGGGCGCATTTCAGCGAGGCGACTCCCATGGCGGATTTGGCCAGGGTGGCGGGGCTCTCAGAACGCCAGCTGCGGAGGCGGTTCCTGGAGGAGTTCGGGATGGGGATGGCGGAGTTTGTCATCAAGCTGCGCACCCACGCGGCCGCTGACGCGCTGCTCAAGAGCGACAAGGCCCTGGCTGATATCGCGCAGGAGACCGGTTTTTGCGACCAGAGCGCTTTTACACGGGCGTTCCGGGCGCAGATGGGCATGACGCCCCGGGCCTACCGGTTTCAGTACGGGAACGGCGGCCAAGGCCCGGTTTGAACGGACGCCGCCCGGGTTACTCGACGGTGACGCTCTTGGCCAGGTTCCGCGGTTTGTCCACGTCGCAGCCGAGCTCGACGGCGGTGTGATACGCCAGGAGCTGCAGCGGGATGGACGTGAGAATGGGGGAGAGATAATCCGGGCAGCGGGGGATATAGATCACGTCGTCGGCGACTTTCTCGAGTTTCTTTGAGCCGGCCGTGGCGATGGCGATGATGGGGCCTTTGCGGGCTTTGACCTCCTCGATGTTGGAGATGTTTTTCTCGAGCACGCTGTCGTCGGGCGCGATGAAAACGCTGGGCAGCTCGGGGGTGATCAGCGCGATGACCCCGTGCTTGAGCTCGGCGCTGGGATGGCCGTTGGCGTGGATGTAACTGATCTCCTTCATCTTCAGCGCCCCCTCCAGAGCCACCGGGTAGTTGAACTGGCGCCCCAGGAACATCATCGCCGAGGTGTGCGCGTACTTCCTGGCCACGCTCCGGATGTGGTCGCTGAGGGTGAGGATCTCCGCGACTTTGTCCGGGATCTGCTCCAGCTCGTCGATCATCCGCAGCCCGGCGGTGGTGCTCAGATGGCGGATCCGGCCCAGCAAAAGCCCGATGAGGGTGAGGATGGTCACCTGGGAGGTGAATGATTTCGTGGCGGCCACGCCGATCTCCGGGCCGGCGTGCATGTACACGCCGCCGTCGCTTTCCCGGGCGATCGTGCTGGCGACATTGTTGCAGATGCCCAGGGTGCGCAGGCCTTTGCGCTGGCTTTCGCGCAGGGCGGCCAGGGTGTCGGCGGTTTCCCCGCTCTGGCTGATGCAGAACACCAGGGTGTCGCGGGTGAGCGGCATGTTGCGGTAGCGGAACTCGCTGGCGAACTCCACTTCGCAGGGCAGATGGGCCAGGGCTTCGATGATGTATTCCCCGCACATGGCGGCGTGGCTGGCGGTGCCGCAGCCCGTCAGAATAATCCGGTCCACGTTGCGCAGCTGCGCGTTGGTCATCTCCAGGCCGCCGAGCACGGCCGTGGCGTCCTCGCGGCTGAGCCGGCCGCGCATGGCGTCGCGAATGGAGTCGGGCTGCTCAAAGATCTCCTTGAGCATGTAATGCGGGTAGGCGCCTTTGCTGACGTCCTCCTCGGTGAACTCCACCTTGCTCACCTCAAACCCGGAGCTGCCTCCCAGGAGGCTGGTGATCTCAAACTCGTCCCGGCTCAGGGCGGCGATGTCGTAGTCCTTCAAATAGACGGCCTCGCGCGTGTAGGCCACCACGGCGCTCACGTCGCTGGCGAAGAAGTTCTCGCCCTTCCCGAGCCCGAGCACCAGGGGGCTGCCGCGTCGGGCGCCGACGATGGCGTCGGGGATGTCCCGGTGCATCAGGACGATGCCGTAGGTGCCGATGACCTGTTTGAGGGCGGCCCGAAGGGCTTCGATGAGCCGGGCCTTGGAGGGTTCGCCCGGGGTGGTCTGGTAATGCTTGCCGATGAGATGGGCGAGCACTTCGGTGTCCGTCTGGGAATGGAACACGTGCCCCTCCGCGATGAGTTGTTCGCGGAGCGCGGCGTAGTTTTCGATGACCCCGTTGTGCACGAGGGCGAGTTTGCCGCTCTGGTCGAAATGCGGGTGGGCGTTGGCGTCAGTGACCCCGCCGTGGGTGGCCCAGCGGGTGTGGGAGATGCCGACCTGGCCGTCCGCGGGGGATTGCTTCAGCAGCTCGGCCAGGTTGGCGATGCGGCCCGTGCGTTTGCGGACGGCGATTTCTCCGGCGTTGAGAACCGCCACACCCGCGCTGTCGTAGCCCCGGTATTCCAACCTCCGTAGACCGTCCAAGAGGATTGGGACCGCCGTGTTTTTGCCGATGTAGCCAATAATTCCGCACATAATAGAGAACGCCAGTGGGCAGCATTAGCAGTGGGCGGGGTGCGCGGCAAACGGACTTTCGCGTTCCAGCCACCCAGCAGACGGGTCGGGAAAATGCCTGATCAACGCCCTCCCGGGCCGGCGCCTCTGTCTGTCAGCCGAATTCCTCCTAGGAATCCGCGCAAGACGGACTGTAGGCTGCGCCACCCGTCTTTATGAGCAACTCCAACTGGACCTCCATCCACGAAAAAACCCTCGCCATCATCATGGGTGGCGGCGCCGGGACCCGACTTTTTCCCCTGACCAAAGAGCGCTCCAAACCCGCCGTGCCTTTGGCGGGCAAATACCGGCTGGTGGATATCCCCATCAGCAACTGCATCAATTCGGGGCTCAAGCGGATTTATGTGCTCACCCAGTTCAACAGCGCCTCGCTGCACCGGCACATTTCTTCGAGTTACAAGTTCGACAATTTTTCCCGCAGTTTCGTCGAGATCCTCGCCGCCCAGCAAACCCCCACCGACACGAGCTGGTATCAGGGCACGGCCGACGCCGTCCGCCAGAACCTGAGGGAGTTTCTCCAGTATCCCTACGAGTACTACGTGATCCTCAGCGGGGATCAGCTCTACCGGATGGATTTCCGCGAGGTGCTCAAGCAGCACATCGATTCGCAGGCGGAACTGACCATCGCCACCCTGCCCGTGGAGCGCGAGGCGGCCACGGAGTTCGGGATCATGCACACGGACGCGTCCCGGCGGATTGTGCGGTTCGTGGAGAAGCCGAAGGACCCGGCCCTGCTGGAGGAGCTGCGGATTCCCGCGGAACTGCTCCCCGCGCTCGGGCGCCCGGCTGACGCGGAGCTCTATCAGGCGTCGATGGGCATCTACATCTTCAACCGGGCCACGCTCATCCGGGCTCTGGACAACACGCATGTGGATTTCGGCAAACACATCATCCCCGACCTGATCCACAACTGCCGGGTGATGGCGTCCATCTTCCAGGGCTACTGGGAGGACATCGGCACGATCCGGTCGTTTTTCGAGGCGAACCTCAACCTCACCACCCCGGTGCCGGAGTTCAGCTTTTTCGACACGGGCGCCCCCATCTACACCCACGCCCGGTTTTTGCCGGGAAGCAAGGTCAACGGCGCCACGGTGCGGCAGGCGATTATTTCCGATGGCTGCATCATCGATGACGCGCACATCGAGCGGTCCGTGATCGGGATCCGTTCTTACATCAAGAGCGGGTCCACGATCCGCAACAGCATCGTGATGGGGGCGGATTTCTACGACGTGGACAACGCCCTGCGGTTGCCCGGGCCGGATCTGGGGATTGGCCACAACTGCGTGATCGACCACGCGATTATCGACAAAAACGCCCGGATCGGGAACGGCGTGGTGATCACCCCCGAGGGCAAGCCTGAGAACTTCGACGGCCCGCTTTTTTACGTGCGGGACGGCATCATCGTGGTGCCCAAGGGGGCGGTGATTCCCGACGGGACCTGGCTGTAAGAGGATGCGGGGGGGGCCTGGTCTCTCAGCAGGAGGCCAGTTCCCAGCACGCTTGAGAGCACCGTTTGCAGGCCTCCGAAGCCTTTGAGGTCACTCGGGGTGATTCAAAGCGGCAGCAGACGTCATCCAGAAGGCGACCCAGGCAGGGGCCTGCCGATTCTCGCGGTGGAACGCGGCGCTAGCCCCACTTCGCGGACTGGAGGGGTAAGCGGGCCGGGAACCCGCCATTTTGCGAG
>CAMARB010000155.1 GCA_945860355.1 Chthoniobacter flavus
AGGAGCTCCCCCCCACCCCACGAGGAATTCCAAAAACCACCCGAACCCAAAAAAAGACCACCAGAGATGGTGGCCGGTGAGGAAATAAAATGGCTAGACCCGGAATCGAACCGGGGACACGAGGATTTTCAGTCCTCTGCTCTACCAACTGATCTATCTAGCCGCAGACAGGGGCGCTACTTTGCACGCGATCCCGACGATGGCAAGCGGTTTTCCTCATTTCAATTGAAGCTTCTGATTTTTAGTTCTTCGGAATCGTATTTTAAGCCCCTGCGGTTGATCCCGTTTTCCCTCTCCATCCACTGAATTGATCACCGCGAGGCCTCCCCCCCGGATTGGAGAACATCTTCATCTGCCCGGATTTCTGATGGCGCTTTGAAGCATCGCATTCCAAAAAGAGGTTTCTGGATTATGCATGCTCGCCTTCGTTCCTGGCTCCAACTCCTCCGTGCCCCCAATCTATTCACAGTGGCCGGAGATCCGCTCGCGGGATTCCTGCTAGCCAACTTTGGCGTGCCGACAACAGGCGTTCTACCCGCCCTCGGGGCGAGCCTCTGCTTCTACGGCGCGGGCCTTCTTCACAACGATTTGGTTGATCTCGCGGAAGACCGAGAGGAGCGCCCAGATCGCCCCTTGCCCAGCGGCGCGGCGTCCCCTCGGGCTGTGTGGCTAACCACCCTCGCGCTGTGCCTGATCGGAATCATCCTGTGTGCTGCGTGCGGCTCACTCACAACAGGGCTTGGAGCCGCGCTCGTTACGGCTGTCGGCGCATACAATCAGAAGCTGAAGAAAATCCCTCTCCTTGGAGCTCTGAGTATGGGGACCTGCCGAGCCCTGAGTCTTTTGCTTGGAGCGAGTGCCGCGCCAGCTCGCGCGATCCCTCCCGACGCCTGGGTGTGCGCCGTTCTGCTGGGCCTTTACATCGCCGCAGTGACTCACCTCGCGCGTTTCGAGACTCGCAGATCTGCGCCCGTGCTCGCCCGTTGGCTTCCGGGCGTCGTTTTAATCGCAATGATTGCGACGCTCGCTGCATTGCCTTCGATGGGCTCCGGGGCGTCAGCCGTTCTCGGCGGAGGCCTTTCCCTGGGTCTTTTGGCCCTGGCTGCCCTTCTCGGTTTCAAGCTGGCCTTCCAACTCAGCTCAAGCCACCCGCCTCCGTTGCCTCCTTGCATCGGGCGCTTCATCCGGCTTCTCCTGATCATCCAGGCGGCTTTTTGCTCGCACTCCGGACTGCTAGGGATCCTATTTGCGCTGGTGCTTCTGGCGCTGTGGCCGATCAGCGCCCGTGTCTCCAAAAGGTTTTACGCCAGCTAAGTTGAATCCGCCCAGCTCGCCCGAGCCATTCCCTTCCTCTCAGCCAACCGATCTGTCTGCGCGCCCGGTGATATTTTCCACCGGGCTTCAGTCACTCTTTTAATCCACCCCCTTCAGGAGCTTCCATGAAAAACCCTCACTCCATTTCGCAGCAACTCACTGTACGATGGGACTTTCCGGTCGTTTTTACGCAAGACTTGTTCAACCCGGGAAACCCCGTTCTGGTGGAAACGCTGAGCCGGTTGCGCGAAGCCCGAAGGCACCGCGCTATGGTTTTCGTGGATTCTTTTGTGGCCCAGGCGAACCCCCAGCTTCCGGAGCAGATTTGCGCCTACTTCGCTGCGCATCCCCTCGAGCTTGAAATCGCCGCGCCCCCGAGAATTGTGGCCGGCGGCGAGGCAGCCAAGAACGACTTCGGGCTCGTCGATGGATTTATGAGGCTCCTGCTCGAACACCGAATGGACCGCCACTCCTTTGTCCTGATTGTTGGAGGCGGAGCAGTAATGGACTCGGTGGGTTTGGCGGCGGCGCTCGTCCATCGCGGCCTGCGACAGGTGCGGATCCCCACCACGGTTCTGGGGCAAAATGACGCCGGTGTCGGAGTCAAAAACGGGGTGAATTTCTGCGGCGGGAAAAACGCGATTGGCACGTTTGCGCCGCCTTTTGCGGTGTTGAACGATTTTAACTTTCTACTCTCCCTGCCGGACCGGGATTGGCTCTGCGGCGTGGCGGAGGCCTTCAAAGTGGCGATTATCCGAGACAAACCGTTTTTCGAGTGGCTGTGCGCTCATGCCACTCAGTTTCCGGCGCGTGACCCAGAGTCCATGCGGTTCCTTGTGCAGCGCTGTGCGGAACTGCACCTCGAGCATATTCGGACCAACGGAGACCCTTTCGAATACGGCCGTGCCCGGCCGCTGGATTTTGGCCACTGGTCCGCTCATAAAGTGGAGCTGATGTCCGGCTTCCGGATTTCGCACGGAGAAGCAGTCGCCAGCGGCGTCCTGTTGGACTCCCTCTACGCCCACATGCAGGGCTGGGTGAGCAGCGAGGAGCTCGCGGCGATCGCAGGCGGACTTCAGCGCAGCGGCTTTCAGTTGTGGTTCGAAGAGCTCGAATCCCTGGACGCATCGGGCCAACGGGTGGTTTTCGGCGGGCTCCGCGATTTCCAGGAGCATCTCGGAGGCGAACTCTGTGTGACATACCCGCAGGGGATCGGGTTCCGGCATGAGGTGCACGAAATCGACCTTGCCAAGAGGGAGTTGGCCGTTCAGGAACTGCGGACGTTTTCGCACGAAAAATGATCCTGCAGCACCGCCCCCCGCTACACCTCACCTATTGCCTGAACATTCATCCCGGCCAAACCTGGGATCAAAACTTCGCGGCTATCCGCGAGAAGGCAATTCAAGTTAAACACCTCGTCGCTCCCGATCAGTGGTTCGGGCTGGGCTTGAGGCTTTCCCAAGAAGCCGCCCAGGCGCTGGCCACCAGCCCGGCGCTGATCGATGAAGCCCGCTCGTTCTTTGCGGAGCATCAGCTCTATCCATTTACGATCAACGGCTTTCCTTTCGGCGCATTCCATGAGGGCCCGGTGAAGGAATCTGTGTATGCGCCCGATTGGCGCACCAACGAACGGCGGGACTACACCATGCAGATCGCCGACGTGTTCACTCACTTTCTTCCGCCGGAAGTCGATGGCTCCATCAGTTCAGTTCCCTGCTCTTTCAAGCCTTGGATCACGCAAGAGGAGGACAAGGCCCTCATCGCCCGAAACCTAGCCGCCGTCGTCGCCTACCTGGCGGCGATCCGGGACGACACAGGGCAGGAAATCCATCTGGGCCTCGAGCCGGAACCCGATTGCTTGATCGAGACGACGCCCGAGATGGTGAGTTTCTTCAAGGATTGGTGCCTGACCGACGGCGTGGCGGAGGTCGCGAGGATCATGCATTGCACGAACCCGCATGCTGAAGAGCTTGTGAGGCGGCATCTCGGCGTTTGCCTCGACACCTGCCATGTCGCAATGCAGTTCGAGGATGTCCTCACCTCTTATCGCACCTACGTATCGGAAGGGATTCGAATCTCGAAAGTTCAACTCAGCGCAGCATTACGATCACCATCCAATCCGGAAACCTGGAACGCGCTGAGATCGTTTGCTGAACCCATTTACCTCCATCAGGTCAAGGGCATGACCGCTTCAGGTTCCCAGGTCGCTTGGTATGACTTGCCGGAGGCGCTGGAGGAAATTGGAAGCTTTCCCGACATCAACGAGTTGCGCGTGCATTTCCACGTTCCTCTTTTTCTGCAGGCGGCCGGATCCCTGAGGTCCACTTCGAGTGATTTAACTCCGGAATTTTTCCGTGAGCTTCGCAATGGCAATTGTTCCCACCTCGAAATCGAGACGTACACCTTCGATGTGCTGCCGGCTGAGCTCAACCAGAGCGACGTGGTTCAGAGCATTGCCAAAGAGTACTCCTGGGTCCTTAACCGGATCGAGTGAGGACCGCTGAGAGGCCGGGGAGAGCTGAGATTACGGTGTTTCTCCGGGCGCTTTTTGTATGCACCCGGCCTAAGACCGCTGCTTCGTGCCGACCCAGGATTCGAACCGGCAAGGATAGACTCCAGTAGAGCGCAACTCCAGCGCGTCTATTCGCCCCCACCTCCGGCCCACCCGGCTGCTGCCAGGCGACGCATGTCAAAGCAAGTAGAGAACGCGCTCCTACTTCGCTTTACCCAAAGTTTTTCCCGCTGTTTCCGCCGCCTCCCACTGCTCCTTTACAAGCGGGGCCCACTTATCGGCCAACTGCTTGAGTCTCGGGTCTGAAGCTGTTCTGGATGCCGTCTCCAGGCCTGTGTGGGTGCGCCGGGTTTCCTTCGAGATCCACTCGAGTAATCCCTTTTCATAACGGACTCCGGTCTCTTTCCTCAAACGCGCGAGTTTTGTGTTGTCGCCCCCGCTCAGAGCCACAGGCACAGAGAGTCCGCTGGCTGTCCCTAACTCAGCCAAGTCTTTCCAGAGAGCATTGAAACTTTTGGCGGCCGATTTCGCGAATCCGAGGGTTCCCTCTGAAGAAATCATTGTGTTCGCCTGCCAGTCCACCAGAGAAAGCAACAAATAGACGTTCTCCATCGAGCTAGTGACAGCGTTTTTGTCGGAACCCGAGAGCGCCTTCGGTTGCGGGGCAGAACTCGGAATGCCCGCTGGATTTGCAGCGTTGGGCACCTGGCCCATCAGCGAAACACTCAACGAGAGACAAAAAATTACGGGGAGAAAACGCAGGGGTGTCATGGTTAGAAAAACGGTGCGTCCGGTTTATTGCGCGTCAGGGATTCAGGGGGCAAGCCAAGTTTGCGACGCACTGAGCCTCTTTGGGGATTCCAGGAGCATTCGATCCGTGTCGTCTGCGGGAACGGGTTCTCTCCGGCCACAGAGCTTCACCTCACTCCGCGGAGCTCGGCGATAGAATCTTCCGCATCGGGATCATCGCAGACTCCACAAACCCGTGGGCCTTGAAAAACTGCTTGCCCTCCTCGTTGATCCGATCGGTCAACAGCGTGATCCGGCAGAAATCCTTCTTCTCCGCGTAATCGATCGCATGCCTGAGGAGCTTGCCTCCGTAACCTTGGCCCCGATGATCACCGTGGATAATCACATCTTCGAGGAGAATCACGAATCCGCCCTCCGCCGTGCTGATGGTGAACAGCAGGTTGATCATGCCCAAGATCAACCCGTTTTTTCGCAGCACAAAAATCCTGCCCCGGCTGGGTTGTTCGAGGATGAGCCGCAGCCCCCGCATTTGCTTGGAGCGATCCGGAGTGAAATCCGCCTCTTGAGTGAACAGATCCACGAGGAGGTCGGTCATCTGCTCGAGATCCTCTATCGTCCCCTGTTCGATATGAGGCTCATCGGTGGGAAAATTCATGAAAGAGAGAAATGAGGTCCTGCGCTCCAGCCAAACGTTTTTGGTAACGGAACCGAGACGGGTTTGTCGAGCCCACCTTCCTGCCGCGGAATCCTCAGGCGAAAAAAGAACCCCGCGGAGCGCCTCACGGGACGCTCCGCAGGGATGAACAGGAACGCTTCAGAGAAGCATTTCAAGGCTACTGTAAATCAAGACCCGCAAGGATCTCCGCCTTGGGAACGCGATCCGTGAAGTCCGCAAACGTTTCCCCCTCGTTTTTAAGGCGCTCATAGGTCCTGAGCAGCTTGTCGATGAAGAGATGAACGTCCTTGGCGATAATCTTGCCTTTGAACAACTCGTTAAAGCGCCGATTGTGCCCGAGGCGCCCGCCGATGAACGCGTCATAAGCGTCCACCTGCTCACCGTTGACTTTGGTGCGAGCCCCGCGGAATCCGATATCCGCAATCTGATGCTGGCCGCAGGAACTGGGGCACCCGCTGAAGTGAATCCGGATTTTGCCCTTATACCAGCCGCTCTCCGCCTCGAGCTGCTCAACGAGCTGCACCATCCGGTTCTTGGTCTCGGCCACCGCCAGGTTGCAAAACTCAATGCCCGTGCAACTCACGCAACCCTTCCGGAAATTGGTCGGGTTGTAATCCAACCCGAGCGCGTCGAGCTCTGCCTTGAGTTTGGGCAGGTTGGCCTCCGGCACGTTGATGATCAGCAAATTCTGCTTGTTGGTGAGCCGGATCGCGTCCTGGCCGGCAGCGCAATACTGAGCCGCCAAATCGCCGATCTTTGAGAGAATGGAGTTACGCAGCCGCCCCCCGGGGAAACAGACCCCAACCCAGTAAAGGTCGCCCTGCTTCTGCTTGTGGATGCCGAGGTGATCCGTCTCTTGATCCTTGGGAATGGAGAAATCCGTGTGCCGCTCAAGCGCGTAGCCAAGCAAAGCTTCAACCTCCTCGGTCATGCGCTCAGCGCCCCAGTCGGCCACCAAAAACTTGAAGCGCGCGTTGTTCCGCTTCAGGCGATAACCGTGGTCGCGGAAGATCTTGCTCACCGCCTCGGTCACGGGCCACACCTGCTCAGGCTTGAGAAACACCGGCAGAGTTTGAGCCAGTTTCGGCGCTGAGCTGAGGCCACCGCCGACTTTGATCCCGTAACCGGCCTCGGCAACTCCGTTGACCACCCGCTTCAGGCCGAAAACCCCCACGCAGTTGATGTCAGGCTGGGCGCACTGGATGCAGCAACCCGAAATGCTGATCTTGTACTTCCTCGGCAAATTCGAGAACTCCCGGTTGTCGGTAAGCGCGTTGGAAACCTCTTGAAGCTGCGGCGTTCCGTCGATGATTTCCTCCGGATCAATTCCCGCCACGGGGCAGCCCACGATGTTTCGAGTGTCGTCGCCGCAGGCCCCGCTGGTGGTCATTCCAACGGACTCAAGCTCTGCGAAAATCACGGGAATATCTTCAATGCGCAGCCAGTGATACTGGATCGTCTGCCGGGTGGTGATATCCGAGAAGCCGTGACCGAACCGATCGCCCAACTCACTGAGTTTGCGGGCCTGGGCGGCGTTGATCTGACCACCGGGCACCTTGATCCGCATCATGAAATAGCCGCTTTCCTTGGGCTTCTGGCGGTAAACTCCATACCACTTCATCCGGTCGAAGTCGGTGTCCTCGATGGAGGCGAACCCGGTCTTTGCGTAGCGGTAAATGTCGTGAATGACGTCCAAGCCGTCCTTCTCGAGCTTCAGTTTTTCCTGCGGCGTGACGGGAATGAGTCCCTGTTTAACTGCGGCAAAGTTGGGTTGGATATCAATCATGGCGGCAAAAAGGCCCGTAAATCTATGGGCAAGGTAGTGAATTGCAACGCTAAAGCCCTCCCGAAAACATGTCCCGGAGAGCTCTCCCCAAAACCGCGACCGGCAAGTGTCGCGTCTTGGAAAAAAGAGACGCTTGGGTTTATAGAGCCGGGCGAGGTGCGTTCAAGAGCCCAGCAGAGGGGTGGGTGCTCAAAAAACAGGGTCAGGCAAGCCGTGCCAGCAAGTTTTGGGAATCCACGTCGGGATTGCCCCCTTCAAGGAGCAGGCGTTTGAGCTGCCTTTTGCCGTCCTTGAACAGATACGTGATTTCAAAAATAGCCAACGCCCCCGACATGCGGGTTTCCCAGGTCTTGGACTCGAGTTTATCCCCCTGCTTGGCGATCCACTGAGCCAGAACTTCCTCTGAGACGGCCGATTCCCTCCAAAAAGCCACCTCGTCCAAAGGCAATTCCTGGAAACGCCTGAGAAGGAACGGCAACTCCAGAAACGCCAGGAGGTTCCCCGCCTTGGGGCCCGCATCCTTATCCAAAAGCACTCGGTAAAGAGCCTTGAACGCCAGCGGCTGATCGAGCGGCGTCATGCGCGCCACCTCAAAAATCTTGGACTGCAGAGCCTCATCCTCCCAAGGCGTTTGGGGCAGCGCGTCCGCCAGCTGCCTGAGAAATGCGCGCTGAGCCTGGGAGAGCTCCTCCGCCCGGGCCGGCAGGGTTTCCTGAAGCCGGGTCTTCTCGGAATCACTCGCGTAATTCTCAACCCACACCCGAGCCGAAGCGATTCGCTGATCCAAATGCCTGCGTTCCGTGGCGGTCAGCGGTGCCCCCTTGCGTTTCTCGATCTGTTCCACCACGTCGAGATGCGGCATCTGGACCAAAGCCGAGACCAACTGGAAGTTCGCGGTTTGGTAGGTCCCCTCCTCCTCGAGCTCCGCAAGCCGGTAAACAAAGGCCTCATCCGGGGTCGCCTGCCCCGTGGTTGCCCGGAGCTGGTAACGATCGAACTCGTTGAAGAGTTTCACGATCCCCTCCTCATGCACATCAAAGTTAACCGGGGAGTTGGGCTTGGTGCGGATCATTAAAAACCGCAGCACCTCGGGGGGCAGCAGGTTCGCCATATCCCGCGCACTGGCGCCAACGCCGCGGGAGGAGCTCATCTTGGCGCCGCCCACGAGGAAGAACTCGTAGGGCACATTCAAAGGGGGCTCCTTGCCAAAGATCGCCCGAAGGCAGGCGGCTGAAACGTCCCGGGAGCCGCCTTTGGTGGAGTGATCTTTTCCGGCCCCCTCAATGGTCACCGGGAACGAGACCCATTTTGCAACCCACTCCAGCTTCCACGGGAGTTTTCCGCGGCCATCAAATGGGGACACCTTGCCTTCGTGGCCGCAACCGCGCGCCCATTTCACCAGATCCGGCCGACAACGGTAGCTGACTTCCTTCCCGTCGTAAGCAAACACCTCGGTGGTGCCGATCCGGCCGCATTTCTCGCAAATCGTCTGGAACGGGAACCAAGTCTCCGGGCGGTCGGAATTGCTCACCTCTTTGTAAACCCGGCGCACGGTCGGCGCAGCCCGCAGGATCGTGTCGATTGCGGCGTTGAATTGGCCGGAGCGGTAAACGTCCCGCATCCGATACTTCTCCACCTTTACTCCGAGCTCTTCAAAAACGTCGAAAAACTCCTGGATATAGTGCTCGGCCATGTCCGAGGCCGACGAATTGTCCGGGGGCGGCACGTTGCAGAGCGGCTGCCCCAGGTACTGCTCGAAATGCGCGCCTTTGCCCGCGGGAATCTCGTCGAGTGGGTCGTAATCATCGACCCCGAAAAGATACCGGGCTTCGATCCCCTTCTCCCGGAGGGTCCGGAAAATCGCATCATGGATGAGCACCCCGCGCATGGCACCCACGTGCACACGGCCGGAAGGCGTCTTGGAGTCATTGATGATTTGCGGGCCGGAACACTTGGCGGCCACGTCTTCGGTCCAGAACATAGGGCGGCTTTAGATAGCGGAGAACGCCGTGAAGTCGAGGGCAAGCTCCGCGCCCGGGACACTTCAGCGCGTTTTGGAGATGGTCCAGACCTGCTTGGAGCCGATTTCCTGGACGATCACCTGATCCGCCCGCAGATCAATGACGACGTAGGCCCGCGAGGGGTCCTCCG
>CAMARB010000156.1 GCA_945860355.1 Chthoniobacter flavus
AGCCGGGCGGTTCGTTCTGCAGACGATCGAGCACTTCCTGCGCCTCGCCCGTCTTGTCGAGTTGGTTTCGTGGTCTTCCCATTCACCTTTCCATCACATCCAAGTCCGCCTGTCAGGCTTTTACCCGTTACGGCATGGTCTTGGTATAAAACAGTGCTCCGAGAGAATCGGGCGGATGTCCCGGTTGAAATCCAGCTCCGCGCCGAGCGCATTCCAGCGGAGGGTGGCGAGAACCAGGGGAGTCAGGAGGGAGATCTTCTTCATGTGCGTCGAGGGAAACCCTTCGGTTAACCCGGGGGGATCCCGAGGTGTTAGGGTGAAAAAATCACAAGCCATTCCGAATGGGCGGGCGCGGGGATATAATAGTGCCGGTTCGAAGGCATCCTGAGTGAGGCGATCCGCACCGGGCGCAACATCGCGCTTGATGCGGCGGCATTTTCCAGCAGTATGCGCTCCCTCCCGTCCAAAAGACGGGTGAATGGATGGGTGACAGAGCGGTCGATTGTGCACGCCTGGAAAGCGTGTGTACCCTTATACGGTACCGGGGGTTCGAATCCCCCCCCATCCGCCACTGACCGCTCCCAGCCGGTCGCGACCCGGGGCGGAACTGTCATGGATTGCGGACGAGGCGGGTGTTGTTTGGTTGGTTTGGTTGTCTGTCCCTCCCCGAAGCCGCCCATGACTCAGAGCGATTGCTGGTGTTTTCCTCCGCTGCGGCGAGCAATGCAGCTGGCAGGATGGAAACAATGACCAAACCCACCCAACCGCTTCACCGCGTGCTCATCGACCCCGTCGCCCCGTGGCCGCACCTGAGCCCAGAGGCGCCGTTCCGCTCAACCCGAGCTCCGAAATTTCAGAGAAAGATCATTTTCACGCGGAGCAGCAGAGAGCGCGGAGAACTTTTTGAAAATCACGGAACGCCAAGGCGTCGCGCTCCCGTGCTCGCAGGCATTCCGCCGGTTCTTCGGTTTTCATGCTCAACCCACAGACGCTGCGCCGCAACCGCCATTGGCTCAACCCGGGGCGTGCGATGAGGCGGCGCAAGTTCCTGCGAGGATTCTGCGCTCTCGCCGCGGTTCTGGGCGTCTATCCGGTCGGGGTGCTTTCTTTCACGTGGAGTCACGTTTCAAGATCCGACTTTCAGGGGGGGCGAAACGGGCCACTCGACGCCTATCGTCATGCGCTCGCCAGCGCGACCGTGGCTCACACTTTAGGCGAGTGGGCGGTCCGCGGGGTCACCACTTTGTCAGAGAGCCAGGGCAGGGATTCCAACAGGATGGATATCCACAACAACCGGATCGGCGCAAAGATCGGCGCCCGAGCGGGGGCCTTTCGGGAGATCGAACCCGCCGTGCGACAGGCGGTTCTCAATGGCAGGGTGCATGCCTCTGACTTGGACCAAATCACGTGGCTGCCGAAAGACCAATGGCGTGACGGGCGGCTCTGGTAGCCGGCAATCCGGAGGGGCCCGCAGCATTCCCTGAAAGAGGCGTGGCTCAGATTGCCGACCCCGGGCCCGGCGCCCCGGACCGCTCCGGTTTCAACCCGTCGTCTTGGCATATCCCTTGTCCGGGCGGAGAAAGCGCTGTTGTCTGCCGGAGAGAGATGCCATTCACGATTTCACACGCCGGATTCGTTCTGCCTCTGAGGGGGCGCGTTTCGGCTCATGTTCTGTGCGGCCTGATCGTTGGCTCTGTTGCCCCCGATTTCCCCTACTTTGTCCGGGCATTTGGCGTGGCCTCGTTCGCCCACACGGTGCTTGGCGCGGTCTGCGTATCGGTCCCCATCGGATGGGCGCTCTGTTTGATATTCAGGCTGAGCTTCCGCCGGATCACCCTCCTGCTTCCGAGGCCGCACGCGGACTTCATCGCGGCGTGGGGGCTCGATCGGGCGGTTCCGAAACACGGGTTCATCGCAATCGGAGGAGCCATCTTTGGCGGGGCGATGTTCCACAATTTCTGCGACAGTTTTACCCACAAATCGGGCGTCGCCGTTTCGATGTTTCCTGTGTTGAGCCGGGAAGTCTTCTCCATCGGCGGTGAGCCGCTTCCGTTGTTTCGGATTCTTCAATACTCGGGCTCGATCTTGGGACTGATGATGATTTGCGGAACCTACTTTTTTGCATTGCGCAGGCACTGCCGTGCGCGAGGCCGAACGATGGGGAGGGGCGCTGCGGGATGGCGGAGTCTTCTCAGCCTGATGAGTGTCACGATGGGGATTGCGGTCGCATTCAACGCCGAGTTCATCCCAAGAGCGCTCGAACTCTACCCTCTCCGGGTCTTTGCGTTTCAGTTTCTCATCACATGGGTTCCGATCGTTGGATTGGCATTCCTGTGCCTCGCCATGATTCGCGGGAGGCCAACAACCAACAGCCCACGAGTGAGCCCGCACCCAAAACCCGGCGGTTCCGGGTCTGAACCGGAATCATGACCCAATCCTCCCGGACCCCGGCGGGATTCCATCTCGGCACCCATTTTGTGTATTCCATGGAGCCGGTGAGGCAGCCGTTGCCCTTCGCCGCTGAACTTTTCACCCCGCCTTTCTCTCTTTGACGACCATCCACCAACGTTTTGCCGCCCGCCAACCCGGTCTCGAACAGGAGCTCGGGTTTCCCGTGTTCATCAGCGGGCTGACCGGTCCGCTCCGCATTTTCCAGCGCAAAGGCGGGCACCGCCATTCGATCGATGACGCCGCCACCGCCTGGTATGCCCTGCAAAAAGCGCCCTCCGCGGCGACCTGCCTGGACCTTGGAACCGGGGTTGGCACCGTCGGACTCATCGTGCTCTGGGGGCTGGGCGAGCAAGCGCACCTTACCTGTGTGGAGGCCCAGGAGGTCAGCTACGGTTTGTTGCGCGCCAACGTCGCCTGCAATCAACTCGAGTCCCGCGTCCAGACCATTCACGGCGACCTCCGGGATCTCCGGCTCGACCGACAATTCCCGCTCATCACCGGGAGCCCGCCTTATTTCCCAATCGAATGCGGGACCCTGCCCGGCGACACCCAGAAGGCCCACGCCCGGTTCGAGCTCCGCGGTCACGTGGGCCACTACGCCGAGGCCGCCAAACGCCATCTCGCGCCCGGGGGCACTTTTGTCTTCTGTTTTCCATTCCAACAAAAAACCCGGTGCCGGGCGTTGGTGGAGGCGACCGGGTTCCGGCTCGTCAGTCTGCGCGATGTGTTTCCGCGCCGGGATCGACCGGCGCTTTTTACGCTCTACAGCGCGCGCCTCGACGGGGCGGGGGAGCTGGAGGAGGAGCCGCCTTTTGTTGTGGCGGAGCCCGACGGCAGCGCCACCCCGGAAATGATCGCCCTTCAGAGCAGCCGCAGTTTCGGCCCGGACGGCACCAACCGGATCGAATAAAACCCGTCAGGAGGGGGGCGCGCGGCTCTCCACGGCGGGGCGAGGGCAGGGCTGAATGGCGCTAATACAAGCTGACTTTGGGACTTTTCGAGGCGGCGGTGTTTCGGAGGGGGAGATTGCTCATTTGGAGTCGACGTCGGAAAGTGGCACAGGCTTCCAGCCTGTGATCTGTGGCAGTCACAGCCAGGATGGCTGTGCCACTTTGAGAACGCTGGGGAGAGGCAAACGGGGCGGGCAGGGACACACATATTAGGCGGACAGCGCACGGCGGATAGGGACGCACAAGGTCTCTGAGCGCGCAGCGGTCCGGAGTGGCTTGTTCCCGGACGGAACAGAGTTGGTGGCCGAGGGTTGAGCGAAGCGACACCGCCGGAACGCGCCCCCTCCCGGAAACATTCCACCCCGCCGAGGGGTGGCTGCAGATGCCGCCGGACGCCTCGTGCTCTGGCACCCCTGCCGGGGTGCCGCGCAATCGACTCGGGTTCCGGTGGTGTCGCTGGCGCTCGACCACCGGCTACCACCTTGGATGCCTCCGGCATCAGAGCCCCCACGCGAGTCCCACGCGAGCGCCACGAAATTCAAGCGGCATCCCCCCGCGGGCGGATCCCTTGCGTCTTTTTAGATGCGTGAGCCCTGCCTGCGCGGGGAACTTACCGGGGGGGCTGGGTTCTCAGGAGGCGGTCGGCGAAGAAGGGGCCGGTCGGGAGCCAAGCGGCGAGGGCGATCAGGCAGACGGTTTTAAACGGCAGCCGTCCCCCCACCAAGGCCTGCAGGAGCAACCCGTGGAGTGTCAGAAAAAGCGCGCCGTGGGCCCAGCCGAGATATTGGACGGCGTGCGGGTAACCCCAGGCGTACTTCAGAGGCATCGCCACCAACAGCAGCAGCAGAAAAGACAGGCCTTCGGTGAGGGAAACGGCGCGAAGGAAACGCAAACGGGGCATCCCCCATAAATAACCGCCGGGAACGCCCCGGGAGGAATTCTTTTTTCCCGGCGCTACGGCGCGTTTCAAGCTCCCTCCCCCCAGGGCGCCTCCAAACGAACCCCTTTTTTCGCCTCTATCCCGGGTCGCCCCGCAAAAAAATGCAAATTGCGCGGGGAAATTCCGCGGGACCGGGAGTGTTCCGGGGGGAACCGTTGGCGGATGAGCCCCGATTGCCCCCCTTTTACAGCCCATGAAACCCTCCCTCGGTTCCCTAGCCCTCACGATTTTACTCTGGCCGCTGGCGCTGTCGGCGGAGGAAAAACTGCGGTTCAACCGGGATATTCGCCCGATTCTTTCGGACAAATGTTTCCACTGCCACGGACCGGACTCCAAAAAACGGGAGGGGGATCTGCGGTTGGATGTGCGGGAGGAAGCCGTTAAAGCCGATGCGATCACCCCCGGTAAATGGGCGGACAGCGAGATCATCGCCCGGATTCTCAGCGACGATCCCAAGGAACACATGCCGCCCCGCAAATCGAAGCTGGGCGACCTCACGCCGGCCGAGCTCGACACGCTCAAGCGTTGGATTGAGCAGGGGGCCGAATACGAGGTCCACTGGGCGTTTATCCCGCCCCAGGCCGTGCCGCCTCCCGGCGGCGGGTCGGTCATCGACGCATGGGTCGGCGCCGGACTGGCCAAACGCGGCCTGAAAATCCTGCCCTCGGCGGACCGCACCACCCTGGCGCGCCGGGTGAGTTTTGATCTCACCGGGCTGCCGCCCACCCCGCAGCAGATCAAGGGATTCTTGGAGGACCCGGCTCCCAACGCCTACGAGCGTTATGTGGATTCCCTTCTGGCATCGCCCCATTACGGCGAACGGATGGCGGTGGACTGGCTGGACGTGTCGCGTTACGCCGACAGCTACGGGTTCCAGGTGGATCGGCCCCGGGAAGTGTGGCCTTGGCGGGACTGGGTGGTGCGGTCCTTCAACGAAAACCAGCGTTTTGACGAGTTCATCACCTGGCAGCTGGCGGGCGATCTACTGCCCGAACCGAGCAACGATCAAATGCTGGCCACGGCGTTTAACCGGCTCCACCAGCAGGAGTCCGAGGGCGGCAGCGTGGAGGAGGAATACCGGGTCGAATACGTGTGCGACCGGGTGCAGACCTTCGCCACGGCGTTTCTTGGGCTCACATTTGAGTGCGCCCGCTGCCACGACCACAAATACGACCCGATTTCGCAGAAGGAATATTTCCAGTTCTTTTCGATGTTCCAAAACATCGACGAAGCCGGGCTCTACTCGTATTTCACGCAATCCGTGCCGACCCCCGCGTTCCCGCTCATGGACGCGGCGTTGAAGAAAAAAGTCGACGCCCAGCGGCAGTCGGTTGAGACGGGGACGGGTAAGCTGGCCGAATTGCGCAAGGCCAAGGAGGCCGGGTTCGAGGCCTGGCTCCGGGAGCGGCCTGCCGTGCTCTCGGTGCCGGGCGAGCAGGGCCGGTTTTATTTCGAGGCGCTTGAAAAAGGCGGACTGGCCAACGCGCTGGATCCCAAGAAACCCGGCGAACTCAGCGGCCAAAACAAGGTGGTTCCGGGGCGTTCCGGCAACGCCCTGGAGTTTACCGGGGACGACCCGGTGACGCTGCCGGTGGGCGATTTCAGCCGGCACGATCCGATGACTGTCTCGCTTTGGATGAAGACCCCGGACGTAAAGGAACGGGCGGTGGTGTTCCATCGTTCGAAGGCGTGGACCGATGCGGCCAGCCGCGGATACGAGTTGTTGATTGAGGAGGGCAAACTCACCTGGTCGCAGATCCATTTCTGGCCGGGGAACGCCATCTCCATCCGCAGCCAGCAGCCGTTGCCTGTCAACGAATGGGTGCATGTCACCGTCACCTCCGACGGGAGCAGCCGCGCGGCCGGGCTCCGGCTTTTTGTCAACGGGCAGCCGGCGCCGGTCACGGTGTTCAAGGACAACCTCACCAAGGACATCACGTACGGCGAGGTGCTGCCGCTGGTCTTGGGCGAACGGATGCGGGACCGCGGATTCAAGCGCGGCCAGGTGGACGATCTCCGCGTGTTCGGCCGGGAACTCACCGCCTTGGAAGCGCGCGCGGTGTGGGATGAAGAATCCGCGCAGGCGTTGTTGGGGAAAACCTCGGACACCCTGACCGGCGCCGAGCGGGAGGCCCTTTTTGAGTATTACCTCGCAGCGGCGGAGCCGGAATGGGGTCAGCAGCTGGCCGCCCTCAAAACCGCGCGCCAAGCCCTGGGCAAGCTCGTGGAGCCCGTGGTGGAGATGATGACCATGCGCGAGCTGCCCGAGCCGAAAAAGGCGTACGTGCTTTTCCGCGGTGAATACAACCACCGCCGCGAGGAGGTCCAAGCCGGCACGCCCAAGGTGCTCTCCGCGTTCCCAGCCGGGGCGCCGAACAACCGACTCGGTCTGGCCCAGTGGCTCACGGCGCCGGAGCATCCGTTGACGGCCCGGGTGCTCGTCAACCGGTTCTGGCAGGGCATCTTCGGCCGAGGCCTGGTCAAAACGTCCGAGGATTTCGGCAGCCAGGGCGCGCGTCCGCTCTACCCCGAGGTGCTCGACGCCTTGGCTGTCGAGTTTGTCCGCAGCGGCTGGGACACCAAGGCGCTCATCAAAACCATCGTCCTCAGCGCCACGTACCGCCAGCAGAGCATCGCCGATCCCAAGACGATGGCGGACGACCCCGAAAACGAGTGGCTGGCCCGCGGACCCCGGTTCCGGCTCAGCGCGGAGATGATCCGGGACAACGCGCTGGCGGCCGCCGGTTTGCTGGCCCCGCAGCTCGGGGGCCGGCCGGTGAACCCGTATGACATGAAAGAGGCGTTTAAGCCGGAGAACCCCGGCGCCGGCGACGCGGTGTATCGCCGGAGCCTTTACACCAACTGGCGTCGGACCGGGCCGTCCCCGGCGATGATCGCGTTTGACGCGGCCCGGCGCGCCGTCTGCAGCGCCAAACGCGAGCGCACCGACAGCCCCCTGCAGGCGTTGATTCTTCTCAACGGCGTGCAGTTTGTGGAATCCGCGCGGGTCCTGGGCGAGAAACTCCACGCCGACACCCAGGCCAACCTCGACGCCATGATCGAACAAGGGTTCCTGCGCTGTTTGAGCCGGGCTCCGGACGACGTGGAGCGTTCGATCCTCCGGCAGCTGTATGCCGAGCAACTCGCCTATTTCCAGGGACACCCCGGCGAGGCACGGGAACTACTCAAAGTGGGCCAGCTTAAACGCAATCCCAAGATCCCGGAACCCGAGGCGGCGGCCGCCACCGTGCTTGCCCAAGCCTTGCTCAACCACGACGCCTGCGTGGTGAAACGTTAACCGCCTTTTACCCCAAACAACCCCGAGTGATGAACGCTGAAGCTCCTTTTGTCCCCAACCGCAGGAAATTTCTCTCCCAATTCGGCATGGGCCTCGGCGCGGTCGCCCTGGCCGACATGTTGCCCGCCGAAGCCCGCGCGGCGCAGGCGCCGGACCGCGGGGTGTTGGGTCGCCCGCACTTCGCGCCCAAGGCGAAACGGGTCATTTACCTCTTCATGTCCGGGGGGCCGTCGCAGATCGATCTGCTCGACCACAAACCGCTTCTCAACCAGCGCCACGGCGAAGAGCTGCCCGACTCAGTCCGGGGCGGCCAGCGGTTGACGGGCATGTCCGGCAACCAATCCTCCATCCCCATGGTGGGGTCCCCCTTCAAATTTGCGCAGCACGGCAATTCGGGCGCTTGGGTGAGCGAACTGCTGCCGCACACCGCCGGGATCGTGGACGATCTCTGCATCGTGCGTTCCATGTTCACCGAGGCCATCAACCACGGCCCGGGCGTCAATTTCCTTCAGACCGGTTCCCAGATCCCCGGACGCCCCAGCATCGGCTCTTGGCTGAGCTACGGGTTGGGCCAGGAAAACGCCAACCTGCCCTCGTTTGTGGTGCTCATCACCAAGGACAAAGGCGGTCAACCCCTCGGATCTCATCTCTGGGGCAGCGGCTTCCTGGCGTCCCGGCATCAGGGCGTCCTTTTCCGGGCCGCAAAAGATCCGGTGCTCTACTTGGGTAACCCCGACGGTGTGAGCGCCGAGAGCCGGCGTATGATGCTCGATCGGCTCAAAGACCTGCACGAACACCAGTTCCAAGGCACGCCCGACGCCGAGATCCAGAGCCGGATCGAGCAGTATGAAATGGCGTTCCGGATGCAGACCAGCATCCCGGAGGTGGTGGATCTCTCCGGCGAATCCCAGGAAACGCTGGATTCCTACGGGCCGGACGTGAAAACGCCGGGAACATTCGCCGCCAACTGTCTGCAGGCGCGTCGGTTGGCGGAGAAAGGGGTGCGTTTCATCCAGCTCTATCACCAGGACTGGGATCATCACGGCAACGTGCCGGGCAACCTGCCCAAGCTCTGCAAAGAGACCGATCAGGCGGCGGCGGCGCTGATCAAGGACCTCAAACAGCGCGGGCTTTTGGAGGATACTCTGGTGGTTTGGGGCGGTGAATTCGGGCGGACCAACTATTGCCAGGGGAAAATCTCCGCCAATTTCGGGCGGGACCATCATCCGCGCTGTTTCAGCGTGTGGATGGCGGGGGGCGGGACCCGGCCCGGGACGGTGTACGGCGAGACCGACGAGTTCGGCTACAACGTGGTTCGCGACGGGGTGCACATCCACGATTTCCACGCCACGATGATGCACCTGCTGGGGATCGACCATGAACGGCTCACGTACAAGTTCCAGGGTCGGCGTTATCGGCTCACCGATGTGGCGGGCACCTTGGTTAAGGGGCTCCTGGCCTGAGAGGGGTGAGGGTTGAGGGGT
>CAMARB010000157.1 GCA_945860355.1 Chthoniobacter flavus
GATCCCCGAAAGGCCTTCCTCTCTCTGGGCCAAACAAGCCGGCGAAGAACTCGTCGGAAAGTTCGGGTTTGAGCGGCTGGCCATCTCCGACCCCCTGAAGGCCCCCGTAGGCGCTGTGATCGTCTACGGGGGCCGCGACGCGGGCCATGTCGAACTGCGAACCGCCACGGGATTTGTGAGCGATTTCGCCTCCGACACTCCTTACCCGCGCCCCCTTATCGGGGTGTTTGTGAAGCGCTCGTAATCCCCTGCTCCGGTTTACGGAGCCACAAACCGGCCGGCGGTGGCGGTCGCCCGGAGCACCTCGGTAAGCGCGTCTCGTTTGACGAGCACGCCCACCCAATGATCCCCGGCCGCGAGCTCGCGATCCGCGGATTTCCCGGACACCTTCTCACCGTTGATCCAGAAATCCGCGGCGCCCTCCACCTCCAGATGCACCCGACCTGCGCTTCCCAGCGCAAGTTTGGTTACAGCATACACGTCCGCGCTGCCCGGACTCATGGCCAACGGGGTCTGGAAATGTTCAGGCAACACACGGCCGTCGGTCAGCGAAAACGCTGCAGGCGCCGTCGGAAGGAGCGCCGCGTTTTTCGCCGCATCCACGCCGGGCACGATTTTCCAGGCGCGGGCAACGCCCCCGGAGCTGGCGTCAAACGCGCCTGGCCGTCCCACGGAGCCGAGGAAGGCGAACAAGTTGAGTTTGTCCTCCTCGGAGAGTCCCTCCACCAACCCTTGAGGCATCAGGGAACCGATGATGTCGTTGGATTTGATTTTCGCCTTGGGCACCTCGGTTTCAACCCCGCCCGGCATCCGCACGCGGACGACCGTGGAGCTCTCGTCGAAGGGAACCCCTACCACCGCGCCGCCATCGGTGAGTGTGTAGCTCACCCCGTGGTATCCCTCTTTCACCTTGGCTGCGGGCTCCAAAACACTCTCCACAATGTAGTCGAGTGGCGCGCTTGCCCCGAGTGTGGACATGTCCGGCCCGAGTTTTCCGCCGGCGCCTCCGATGGCATGGCACTGAACGCAGTTCACCGCCGCGCCGTGGTAGATCCGTTCTCCCTTGAGGGCGTTGCCGCGCTCCTGCACCAGCTTGGCCCAATCCTGCATCGAGCGGGTGGACGGCTCCGGAGCCTTACCCGTTTTGGAGAGCGCCGTGAAGAGGGTCGTCACCGCACGCCCCCGACCGCCCAATTCACGCGCGGCGTCCAAGCCGGCCTTGATGGCCTTGGGACTCATCTCAGCACCCATTTCACGCCCCATTTTTTCGGCGAGACCCGCGTCGGTTGTCATCACCACCCGCCAGACTTGGAGAGCCTCGTCCGGGGTGGACGACGCGCTGATCAAATCCAGCACCTGCGCCGGGGCGTCGCCGGGGCGCGCTTTGATGACAATTGCCAGCGCCTTGAGCCGCACGGCCATGGGTTTGTCCGCCGAGAGGAGAACCTTCGCCTCTTTGAGCGCAGGTTCGCCCCCGATTCCCGCCAGGGCTTCCACCGCCGCGCTTCCCAGAGCGGCGTCAGAGTCGGCAGCGAAAAGACCGAGGCGAGGCGCCGCCTCCGCGCGTTTCCAAGCCCCGAGGAGTCTCACCGCCGCGACGACAACCCCGGGCTGTTTGTTGTCCAGGAACGCGGAAACAAGACCCGCGTCATTGCGAGGAAACACCCCTCGGAGTGCGGCGGCCTTGAGGGCGTCCAAACCTGAAAGCACCACTGGGAGAGCCGCGCCCTCCTGGCGCACCTGCGCCCACAGCTTCTCCACTTCGCCCACGCCTCCGGCATGCGCAATCAGCCCGGCCCACGGGCCCGAACCGTCAGAGGGCAACGCGAGATCTTTCATCACAAACGTGAGCACCGGCCCGGCCACTCCGGGATCCAGCGCGCGCAACCCGGCAGCCAACTCTTCCTCACGGCCCTTCCAATCCCATTGGCCCGCCAGCACCGCCTTCGTCCAGATCCCCGACAACTCCCGCACGGAACGCGCCGCTGCGAAGTCGTAATAACGGTCTTCCGAAGGGGCGGCGGCAGCGGCCTTCAACACCGCATCCACCGAGCTGATATCGGAGACGCGGGAAAGCGCCCGCATCGCCTCCAACCGGACCCGAGGCGACGGATCCTGAGCCAGCACAGACAATCGCGTTCTGCGTTCCGGCGTGGAAACCGCGGCGCCCAGCCAGCGGGCTTCCCAAGCGCGTCCGGCCGGGTCGAGCACTTTGATTTGCTTGAGAGCCGCCTCCGCACCGAGGGCAGCCGCCCGCGCAAACGCGGCTTCCCGGGCCGCCTCGGGACTGCTTTTTCGTTCCTGCCAAGCCGCGACTTTGTCCATGCCGCCCTCGCGCAGTTTTTGGCTCAACAAACGCCGGGATTGTTCCTGCTCCCAGAGGTTGGGAGAGAGCAGCCCGTCGAGCAATTCCACGGTGCTCCTCTTGGTGAGCGCCTCCCACGGCAAGGCCTTCGCGCCCTTGGAGACAATCCGCCAGATCCTGCCATGTTTTTTGTCACGCCGGGGATCGCGAAAATCCACCTCGCCGTGGTTGATCACGGGGTTGGTCCAGTCCGCCACGTAGAGCGCGCCGTCCGGGCCGAACTTCAAGTCAATCGGGCGGAAACTCTGATCCGGCGTCCGCACCACATCGGGCTGGTCGGCCGTTGCGAACGCGCTCCGGGGTGGCTGGCTCTTTTCGAGGTCATCGATCGAGAAACGCACGATGCGATGCGCCCGAAAATCGCTGGTGATCGCGTTACCCTGCCAGTCGGCCGGGAAAAGCGGGCTTCGGACGATTTCAAGGCCGCAGAACTTGGGATACCCGCCTCGGCTCACGGAGGGCATCGTCGCACTGGACCCCTCGAACGGGGCGAATGTGGCGCCCGGAAACGCCCAACTCAGCCCGTTGCTGCCCGCGCCATCGGTGAGGAACGACTGGCCTTCTTGATTGGTCTGGTGTCCCCAGGTGTTGACCAGTCCTTTTGCAAACACCTCGACGCGTTCCGTGCGCGGATCGTAGGCCAGCACGCCACCGCTGTTGAGGCGCACGACACCCCACGGTGTCTCCATGTGGGAGTGGATATAAATGCTCTGGCTAAAATAAAGCCGCCCATCCACCCCCCAA
The DNA here is from genome assembly GCA_945860355.1 of Chthoniobacter flavus. GTDB lineage: Bacteria > Verrucomicrobiota > Verrucomicrobiia > Chthoniobacterales > Chthoniobacteraceae > CAIURC01. The sequence goes on from CAMARB010000157.1 coordinate 3,110, forward strand.
TGCATGTCGTGGATCGTGTGGTGGGTGTCTTCCGTCCCAAATCCGCTCAAAACCACCCGGCGCTCATCCGCTTTCCCGTCGCCGTCGTTGTCCTTCAAATGCAGGAGCTCCGTGGACGCCCCAACAAACGCACCCTGCTCTTTGCCCGGGCCTATCTCCGGCTCCACCCCCGTCGGAATCAGCAGGTCGTCCGCAAACACGGTGACTTTGTCCGCTTTCCCTCCGCGTTTGCTGTCCTCCAAAATAAAAATCCGGTCCGTGGCGTACGCGCCCGGCTGGATCTGCGGATAGATTGGCGTGGACGCCACCCAAAGCCGACCCTTCGCGTCCCAGTTCATCTGGACTGGCTTGGACAGAAGCGGGTTCTCCGCCCAGAGACTAATTTCCAGGCCGTCGCCCAACTGGAAGTCCGGCTTACCGACGGGCTCCGCCCCCAGAGCGTCCGGGGGAACGACTTTTTCCGCCGGCGCCGGCTTGCCCGCGCGCAGTTCCGCGATCGCGGCGTCGGCTTGAGCCAAGAGCGCGTCGAACTGTTCGGTTTCCACCGCGTTCCGTCCCTGTTCCCGTTTGCGAAACCCGTAGATGTAAGTGTGGTTGGCCGGACGCCAGCGGTGAAAAAACAGCTCGTTCTTGCGCTGGAGGGCTTTGCGCAGTGGCCCGGCCTCGGATCTGGAAACGCTTTTGCCCTTCGCTGCCCACCCCAACTCAACCGCTACGCCCTGCGCCCAGCGCTCCAACCCCGCCGGCGTGGGATGAATCCCGTTGTCTGTCAAAGGCTGCGCCCCTTTGGCCTGCACCAGCGCCGGGGTGTCCACGAACCGGGCGCCGCGCTCCGCCGCAAGCTGGCGAATGGCGGCGGTGTAACCGGCGAGAATTTCGTTGTGCCGCGCGGAATCCGGAAGTCCGGGCCGTTTTTTGCGAAGGTCCTCGTGATGAAGGGGCGCAAGCAGAACAAAACGCACTGGTTTGTTGTCGTTGGCGGCCGTGATGGAGTCCATGAGCCCGGCGAGATCCTCCTTGAACTTGGCGGCAGTAAACTCGGTTCCGTAGCGGACGGCGTCCGCATTGAGGCTGGGATCCCCGGATGCGTAGGTCATCTCCTCCAGGCTCGCCGCCATCCCGTAACCCAGAACGGCGACCGTCGGCTTCACCAGCGCCAGCTGTTCCCGAATCCGATCCTTGCCCGTCTTGGCCGGGTCGAAACTGGCCCGGGAGACCCCGGTCGGCAGGTCTGCGCTGAAGGAAAGGTTCCGCACCGTGACCGGCACGCCGGCTGCCGACTCCAACAAACGGGACTCCAACGCCGCCGCCGCACCTTCGCGCTCCAGGAGCGTGTCTCCCATGAACAAAACCCGGTCGCCTGATTGGATTTGAAACGGAGCCTGAGCAGAGACGACGGCAGGTGCGGCGAGATAGAAGAGGGGGAGAAATGAGCTGGGGCGCATGGTAGGGTCTGTATTGACTGATAGAGGGAAGCAGGGGAACAGCTTCAGAATCGCGCAAAGCGACCAAAAATTGGAAGGTTTCTTTCCTGAATCCTCTTTCCCTTGGAGACCCGGGAATCGCGAATGGATCTGAGCGGCGGGAAACCCCGTTTTTTGCTAAAAGCCCCGGGAAAACCCAAGCGCCGGGGGCGATGCGAGGGAATCGCTCGTCAACCCTTTAAAACAAAAGCGCCACCCCGCGAACGCGGGCCCCTGGAGCCCCAAGAAACGCAGGCATTCACAGGTTGGCGAAGGGTAGATCTTCCGCCAGCGCCTCCCCGACCCACCTCGATCATGCATCCCACCTTTTCCCTTCCATGCACTTTCTCCGTGGCTTTCTTTGGCCTTTCCTTCGCTTGGGCCCTCGCCGCTGAGCCCGTCGCTCCGGACAAGGCCGCAGCCAATCCTGCCGCAAGCCCGGAATCTTCAGGTGCGCGGTCGGCCGTCTCCGGCCCGGAAATGCCGGAAAAACACCGGGCTTTTTTTGAGAGTTACTGCGTGGAATGCCATGGGGAGAAAAAGCAGAAGGGCAAGGTCCGCTTGGACAACATTTCGTTCTCTGTGGACTCACTGCAGAAAGCCGAGCGCTGGTCCAAGATTCTGCTCTCTATTAACTCGGGCGAAATGCCGCCCGAAGACGCCAAACAACCCGACAAGGGGGCAAAAGCCGACTTTTTAGACGCTCTTTCTCAAACCATGGTGGCGGCCCGCAAGTCGCTCACCGATCAAGGGGGGAAGATCACGATGCGGCGCCTCAACCGGCGCGAATACCAAAACTCCATCCAAGAGCTGCTCGGAATCACGCTCAACGTCGGCACACTCCCGCCCGATGGCAGCTCCGACACGTTCGACACGGTGGGCGCCTCCCTGTTTATGTCGCCCGACCAGTTCCAGCTCTTTCGGCAACTGGGTAAAAAGGCGCTGGACGAAAGTTTCAAGGCGGCCACCACCCGGCCCGTGGTGCAAAAGGCCCGCTTTGAGGCCGAGGCGGAAACCATCCCCGTGGTGGAACGCCAGGTTGCGGAGTTCGTCAGTATTCGGAAGCGGTACACCCGGTGGACCCACCAGGTGGATGCCGCGGCGCGCCTGCCAGAGAACGCCCAAATCGCGGCGGAACTCCACGAGAAGCACAAAAACGAGAAGTTTTACCTCCACTGGGAGAAAATCGCAGGGGCGCCCTCCCCACGGGACTTTGGCTTTCCCGACGCCATCGACGCCAACATGATGGACGGCCGTTGGGACTCCCATGTTCCTCAAGCTGCCGACTATCTGACTCTTCCCAAGGCCAAATCCGGCAGCTATCTCGGCGTGGCGAACCTTCACCATCGCTGGGTTCACCTGCCTGTCCCCAAAAACTGGCCCGCCGGCGAGTATAAGGTCCGGGCCCGGGTGGCGGCTCCCCCTGATGGGCCTGCGGAACGGCGTTTTTTCGATTTCCTCACCGATCATCCCTCCAACCAGGTGGTCAGCACCCATCAAGTCACGGGGACCATGGAGAATCCCCAAATCTTGGAATTCACCTGCACCGTCGACGCGGAAAGCGGGCGCCGATTCAAGTTCTCGGAGAAGGCCGTCTCAGGTAACGGCGACGGAAAAGGGCCCGCAAACGATATTTTCCGCGAAGGCTTTCAGGAAACGCGGATTGGGCCCGAGTATGCGGTCTGGATCGACTGGGTGGAGGTGGAGGGACCTTTCGAGCCCCCGCAAATCAGCCGCCCGCTGGCCGACGTGCGCGGCCGGATCGAGCGGTTCGAGAAAAACGAGACCGCGCCCCGCCTATTCATCGCCTCTTTCGCCGCCAAAGCCCTGCGCGGGCGCGAGATTGCCCCGGAGTTTCTCGATAAACTCGTCGCCATTTACGAAGCCCGCGCCAAGGACGGCGCCAAACCTCTCGACGCGATCAAAGAGCCCCTCTCCCTGCTGCTGGCCTCCCCGAGTTTTCTCTATCTCTCGGAGCCCTCGGCAGAGGGGTCCCCACGACAGCTCACCGAGCTCGAACTCGCCACCCGGCTCGCCTTCTTTCTCTGGAGCAGTCCGCCCGACGAGGAACTCATCGGCTTGGCCAAACGCGGCGAACTCCGCAAACCGGGGGTGCTCGCCCAGCAGACCGAGCGCCTCTTGGCCGACGAGCGCAGCGAGCGCTTCACCAAGGCATTCGTCGCCCAATGGCTCGGACTCTCCCGGCTGGATTTCTTCCAGTTCAACACGAAACTCTACCGCGATTACGACCTGCCCACCAAGGCGGCTTCCAAAGAGGAGGTGTTCGAGACCTTCCAAGCTCTGCTCAAAAAGCGGGCCAGCCTCGGCAAACTCCTCAAGTCAGACTCGCTCTTCATCAACGGGCTGCTCGCGCAGTATTATAAAATCCCGGGCGTCACCGGGGACGAGTTCCGCGAGGTCACACTTCCGGAGGGGTCGCCCCGGGGCGGCCTGCTCGGAATGGCCGCCATCCTTGCCATGGGCAGCAACGGCGAACAGACCAGCCCCGTCGAACGCGGCGCTTGGGTGCTGCGCAAACTCCTCCACGATCCGCCTCCTCCGGCTCCGGCCAACGTTCCCCAGCTCAACCGCCTCGCTGGAAAACCCCTCACCACCCGCGAACGCATTGCACTCCACCAAGAGGAACCCCAATGCGCCCAGTGCCACCGCAAAATCGATCCCATCGGCTTCGGCCTCGAAAACTTTGACGCCGCCGGCAGATGGCGCACCGAGGACCTCCGCCCCGACGTGCCCTCCGGCAACCGGCTCATCAATCCCTCGGGCGCATTCCATAAAGGCGCCGCGTTCCGCGATTACTTCGAGTTGCGCGACCTGATTGCGGCAAAACCCGAGAGGTTCGCACGGGGCTTCACCGAGGCGCTTGTCGAGTTCGCCCTTGGCCGTCCTTTCGGGTTCTCGGATGAAGATCTCGCCAACGAAATCCTCGGGCGCGCCGCAAAAAAAGGATTCGAGATCCCCGAATTCATCCACGCCCTGATCGATACCAAGACCTTTCACTCCAAATAATCCGAGCTGCATTCACCGCCTCCCATGAAAACCCACGTCTCACGCCGCAATTTTCTGCGCGCCGCAGGTTCACTCATCGCCCTCCCCGCTCTCGAATCCATCGGGTTCCGGGCGTTTGCCGCGGAAAAAATCCTCCCCCGGCCCAAACGCATGATCTTTCTCGGATTCGGTTTTGGGGTGACGCAGGAAACTTGGTTTCCCGATCTGGCCCGGGTGGGCACCGACTACGTTCTGCCCGAAGGGCTGGCCCCGCTGGCCCGGCATCAGCGCGACATCACCGTCATCCAGGGGCTCACCAACAAATATTCCCAGGACGCCCATTGGGGCAGCACGTTCTGGCTCACGGGCGCCAACCGCTTTGCCGAACCCGGCCAGAGTTTCCACAACACCATCTCCGCCGACCAGGTGGCCGCCGCCACCATCAGCCAGGACACCCGGTTTTCCTCGATCCAGCTCAACGGCGGCGACCCTGACTTGGTCGCTCACCACCAAGGCCATGGCCCGGGCCTTTCACTGGCTTGGGACGCAGGCGGCAAACCCGTGGCGGGCATCGACTCTCCGGCGCTGCTTTTTCACAGGCTCTACTCCGAGGAAACCATGCCCCTGGCGCAACGACAGGCTCTCATCGCCCAAGACCGCAGCGTTCTCGACGCTGTGCTCTCAGACGCCAAACAACTCCAGCGCGGTCTAACCAAGTCCGACAACGACAAGCTCAACGAGTATTTTCAGAGTATCCGCGAAATCGAGATCCGCATCGCCAAGGACGAACAGTGGCTGGGGATTCCCAAACCCAAGGCACCCATCGCGGAGCCCCCGTCCAAGATGCGGGGAAAAGAGGAGGTCAAACTCATGTACGACCTCATGGTGGCTGCATTCCAAACCGACAGCACTCGCGTTTTCACCTACCGCCAGCCTTCCGAGGAGTTCTTAAAGAGTCTGGGCGCAAAAGTCGCCATCCATGACATGAGCCATTACGCCCCGGGGGAGCGCATGGAAGTGTCTCAGCTTCGCGACCGCACCCAGAGCGAGCTGTTCGCCGGGCTTATCGACCAGCTCAAGGCCATCCGGGAACCGGACGGCTCTTCCTTGTTCGACCACACGTGCATCGCGTATGGAAGCAACCTGCGCAACGTTCATACGCTCGATAACTGTCCTACCGTGATCGCGGGCGGTGCCGCGGGCGTCAAACTCGGGCATCATCTCGTGGTCCATAAACAAACCCCGCTGTGCAACCTCTGGCTCACCCTGCTCCGCGGCGTGGGCGTCGAGGCCGAACGCCACGGCGACAGCTCGGGGATCATTAAGGAACTGGTCTAACCCCGGCCCCGGGCGCT
>CAMARB010000158.1 GCA_945860355.1 Chthoniobacter flavus
AAATCATGATGGCGGCCGCGTTCATCCTGCTCGTGCCCCAGCAAGCGCTGCCCGCCTGGGTGGCGATTACCATGATCAGCCGCGAGTTCCTCATCACCGGGCTGCGGCTGCTGGCGGCCAGCAAAGGCATCGTGCTGCCCTCCGAGAAACTCGGCAAACACAAGACGATCTGGCAGATCGTCACGGTGCTCTATTTCCTGCTCCTGCTTTCCCTCGCGGAAATGGAACAGGCCGGCTGGTTCTTCATCGGCAGCCCTTGGGCGGATGCATGGAAAATCGGGGGCCCGATCCTCATCTCGGTGGCCCTGGTGCTCACCGTGTATTCCGGGGTGGGATATTTCTGGCGGAACTGGAAACTCATCAGCGACGGCTCCATTTGAGCCGGCGATGGGAACGAAAATGAGCACGGTGCCGGAGCGCCGCCGCGGCTTGGCCGGAGTCGATGCCCCACCGGGGCCCAGCCCCGCACCTCGCGGAACGCAATGACCCGACGGGGATCGTCCTCAATCAATCACCTCAAGCCCGCGAATTTCCTTCTCCAATCTTGCCGCACCCGACGCCGTCACCGGGGTCTCCCCCACGTTGATGAGCTCTAATTGTCGGCAACGCTCTAAAGCCTCAAGGCCGCGGTTGGTGACCCCGGTGCCGTTGAGAATCAGCCGCTTTAAATGCCTTAATTTCGCGACACCCGCCAAATGGACGTCGGTGAATTTGTCGCTATGACATTGCAGCTCTTGGATTCCCGTCAAATTCGCCAGGGCCTGCAGCGCGGCCTGATCCGGCACGTTTTGCAGCAGGTCTAAACTCTGTAACCCCCCAAAAACCTTTAATGCCTCCGCATGCTCCGCCCGGAAAGCCCCCCCGGAAAGCGCCACCGTCTCCAGCTTGGGAAACATCTTCGCCAATTGAATTGCCTGCTCGGCGAAGTTCGGCATCTCCGTCGATAAATACCCGAGTTCCCGGATCTTGGAGCCGCTTAAACAAGCCAATCCCTGCAACGTCACATCGGTCCCTCCAACATCCAGGGCCCACAAAGCCTTGAGGCCCGCCACGTGGATAATCCCCAGGTCCGTGAGCCGCGTTCCACCCAATCTGAGCTCCTCCAGGCGACTCAATGAAGTCAACCCTTGCGCGAATTTGTCTCCGACGTTCGAGCCGGTGAGCGCTAAAGTCTCCAGTCCGTGGGCCGCCGCCCCCATCTGATCCAGGAACTCCTCCTCCACCTTTGGACAGTTCCGCAGAGTCAACGATTGAAGCATCCGAAACTTGGACAGCCGCGCCCCCAGATTCTTGGTCACCTCGATTCTCCGGAGTTGGAGACCCTCCAGCTCCTTCCACTCCTCCAAAAACGCGAAAGCCCGGTCGCCCATCCCCTCATACCCCAAAAGCACCAAGCGTTGGCAGCCTCGCAAAGCCGCAAGCCGATCGAAATCCGCATCGGCCAACTTTTTGCCGTGAAGTCCCTTGCCCTTCTGGAACTCGCTCCCGACCAAGCTTGTCTGAGTAAACTCCACATGGCCCCGTGGCATCTCCCGGACATCGGCTAAATTCACCGACTTTTTGCCGCGCAGATATTTGAGCTTTGCGCCCATTTCCAGCAGCCACTGCAAGGAGGCCTCCAGCCCGTGATGCGTCAATGTCTGATCCGGCCCCCCGCCAGCCGGCTCGCCCGAAATCGCGGACTGCGCGAGCAAGAAACAAAGGCAGAGCCGGACGAGGAGATGGGGTTTCATAAAGGAGTTGGATCGTGGTTTGGGCTCGCCGAGTCCGGTCTACAAAAAATCGAGCATCCCCGGCTGGCTCGGACCGAGCGACACGGATCAAGCGCCGCCCCCCACTGCGCACCGTATCCGGGCGCGCTCCCTCCTCAAGCGCCTTTTCGAGGCCCCGTTGGTCTCTGCCACCCCAAAGATAAAGTCTCGCGGGCACATGCCCGCTCACAGCCAGCGCTGCATCCCGCCGGCGCCGCCCCGGGTCTCTTCCCCACCCGTTTTCTTCGGGAGCCTTGCCCTGTTACGTCTTCTTCTCTCGGTCTCGCCCGATCAGCCGCGCCCGGGTGTCAGCCACCATCTGGGCGTAAGCCTCCGCAGAAAACACACCCTGGCTCATCAGCAGCCGCAACAGACTGGCGACGCGGATCCGCAGTTCCCGGTTCTCCGCATGAAGCCCCTCCAACGTATGCAAAGGCCGAAGGGCCTTGAGTCCAGGCAATGGAATAATTTTACGCGCCCGGCGCCCCTGATTTGAAATCCCGTCCATTCCGTCCATTCCGTCCATTCCGTCCATTCCATCGTGGCTCGGGCGTCCCAACATTCGCCGCCACCGTCTTGGGCCGCCCGGCTCTCGCCCCCCTCACAAATCCTATCGCAGCCGCCCCGCTGCGCGGGCGGGTGAGAGAGCCTAGACCTCAGAAAAGGGGATCAACCGGCTTCTCCCAAGCGGGAAAAAAACGCAAGCCCCCACGCCGCCAGCGCCGCCAGAAGCGCCCCGCAGGGCACGGTGATCAGCCAGGAAAGGAAGATCTGCCCCACGTTCCCCCAGTAAACCTGCCGGGTGACCGCCCCGACCCCCAGCAGCGAGCCCACGCTCACGTGGGTGGTGCTCACCGGCAACGCGTGATAACTGGCCGTTGACACCAGCAGCGCGGTGGCCAGGTTGGCCGCAAACCCGTCCCCGGGGTTCATGCCCGTCACTTTTTTCCCGAGCGTCCGGGCGACGTTCCGCGCGTCCAAGATGCCCCCCAGCGCGGTCGTCACCGCCACGCCAATGATGGCCCACCGCATGTCAAACGCGTGGCTCACCGCCAGTAACGCTGCCATTTTGGGCGTGTCGTTCAGCCCCCGGGCGAAACTCGCCGCACCGGCGCTCAGAAAGTGCGCGGTGTCCAGGAGCCGGGTCCGGTGACAGGGCAACCAGCGCAGGGATTTGAGCAGGAAATAGAGGGAGGCTCCCAGAGCAATGGCCAGCAACGGGCTCAGCAAAAGCGGTTGCACGAACGCCTTCAACAAGGGCTCGACACGCACGGTGTGATCCCCGCTCGCAAGCCCTGCCCCGAGCAACGCCCCGGTGAGGGCGTGGGTCGTCGAGACGGGGAAACTCAACCGGGTCGCCAAAAAGCTGGTAAACGCCCCGCCCAACGCCACGGCCAGCAGGAAATCGGGGGATTCGGTGAGTGCATCCGGCACCAAGCCTTTGCCGCTGAAAGTCTGGATCAATCCCCGGGCAAAGAACAACGCCGCCAACCCGCCCGCGAAAGTCGCCGCCGTCCCCCATGCCAGCGCCGCGCTCAACCCCGTGGTGCCGCTGCCGTAGAGCGAGGCGACCCCCTTGGAATTGGCGTTGGCGCCGTTTGTGAACGCCACGAACAGCGTGGCCGGCAGCAGAAGCCCCATCGGCCTATTGACCCGCCGGTTCGCCCCCCAGTTCCGCCGGGAGGGATTTGTTTTCGCTCCAGACGTATTCCTTCCAAGCCCCCTCGTAGAGCCGCACCTGGGGGTAACCCGCCACGTGTTTGAGATAAAACCGCACCAGACTGCCCTCCCGGGAGGTGCCGCAGTAGCAGATGATGTTCTTGTCCGGAGTGATACCCGCCTTCTCCAACTCCGCTTTAACCTCGGAGAAAGGCCTGAATTGGTGCGTGTTGCCCCGGTCCATCAGGCGCGCCCAGTGAAAACTGAGCGCCCCGGGGATATGCCCTTTGCGCAGCCAGACATCGTCCTCGCCCCGGAACTCGTTGAGCGGCCGGGCGTCCACCAACACATGGCCCGGTTTTGCCAGATGCCCGCGCACGTCTTCCAAGCTCGCCGCCACCCCCGGCACTCCCTCCCGGGGCAGCCGCCCCGGCGGGTTCCCGAAGTAATCCTGGACGGGCGCAGCCCCCTGGGTCACCCATCCCAGCAGCCCGCCGTCGAGGATCCCGATTTTTTTTACCCCGAACTTCTCGAGCACATAAGCCACCATGGTGCTGCTGAGCACATCGTCCTGGGGCGCCTCGCCGCCGCCGGCGTAAACCAGATGGGTTCGCTCCCTGTCCACGCCCGCCCGGGTCAGCAAAAGCCGGGTGAGCGGGTCGGGAAGATACTGCACCGGGACGCCTTGGTCCGTGCCGCGCAGGGTGTCGAAAGCGAGATGCTGAGCCGTGGGCAGGTGCCCCCGGAAATAATCTTTGTAGCCCCCGCGCGTGTCGAAAACCACCGGGCGCCGGGCGGGCTCGCCTTGTTCAATGAGCTGGCGGGCTTGGGCCGGGGAAACAATGCCAATGTCAGCCTGGGCAAGGGCGCCGGAGGAAAAAAGAGCGGCGACAGCGAGGGCGAATGGGGAGAGCGCTGAGAGGTTCATGGGGGATGACCGCTTTATATATGCGCCCCACGGCATACAGGGGATCAGGCTCGCGTCGATGAGAAAACTCTGGAATCTCCATGACCGCCATGGCCGCCGATTGCACCGACATCTTAAAGGCTCTCGCCGACCGGACCCGGCAACGGCTGGTCCGCGCGTTGATTGAGAAAGATCTCGGCGTGAACGCCCTGAGCGAGCAGCTCGGCATCTCCCAATACAACACGTCCAAACATCTGCGGGTTCTCAAACAGGCCGGCATCGTCGATGTCCGCGCCGACGCCCAGAGGCGGGAGTATTTTATCGCCGCCGTGTTCCGGAATCGGCTCGACCGGGAGGGCGCCCTGCTCGACTTCGGCTGCTGCAGCTTCCGCGTGGACCAACTGCACGCGTAGGGGCGACCCCGCGTGCCAACCCGGCTCCGGGATTTTTTTTGCGAAAATGCGGTTCCGAAATTGCGAACCGTGCAAAACGGCATTCCCGGGAACACTCTGTCGGCGCCCTGATGAGGCCCGGGGGCCGGCTCTGAAAAAGCGGGGGGGCATACCAAATGCTCTTTGGGCGGGGTCACCGACTGCCTGAACCGCAACCCCCAAAATGGATTTATGATTGAAACAGAAACGTTCCAGATTGAGACCCTCTTTGAGAAGGCCAGTTCGCTGCCCAACGTCCCGAAGGTCGTCCAGGAACTCCTCGAAAGCTTTAGCAGGGACCGCGTCACCATCGACGAGATTGCCGCCAAAATCGCCGCCGACCAGGTGCTCAGCGCCAAACTGCTGCGTCTGGCCAATTCGGCCCATTACCACGTCTCCCGGGAGATCGGCACGGCCAGCGACGCGGTGGCGATGCTGGGTTTTGTGACGGTCCGCACCCTGGTGATTTCCTGCGGGCTGACGGGGAGCTTTAAACCAATCCCCGGCTTGGACCTGCCCAAGTTCTGGCTGCACAGCCTTAAAGTGGCCTGCGTGGCAAAACACCTTGCGAGCGCCGCGAAACTCAACCGGGAGCTGGCGTTCACGGTTGGCATGATGCACGGCATTGGCCAACTGCTCATGCACATGGTCCTGCGCGAAGAAATCCAGGAGCTCAACAAGACCTCCACCCCGTTTGAGGCCCGGCGTTGTCGCCTCGAACGCAACGCTCTCGGATTCGACTACGCCGAGGCGGGCGCGGGCCTCGCATCGCACTGGCAATTCCCGCCCACACTGTCGGATGCCATCCGCCGTTTCCCGGAACCGCTGGCAAGCGATCCCGTGGACCCGATTTCCTGCGTGATTCATCTGGCCGTCTGGCGGGTTCGCGGAGACGAACACAATCTCTCACCGGAAGCGCTTTCGGATTCCTGGCCGGACGCCGTGGGCGACGCCCTCAACCTGGACCGGGACGAAGTGCTGCGCACCATGCCGACCCTCAAAGAGCTGATGGCGGGCATGGAAGCATTACTCGGCTAACGCCCCCCCGGGCGCCGTCCATCCCGTCCATCCCGTCCATCCCGTCCATCCCGTCCATCCCGTCCATCCCGTCCATCCCGTCCCCTAGTCGTATCGCAGCGCGTCGATCGGATCCAACCGAGAGGCCTTGAACGCGGGATAAACTCCCGCCGCGAGCCCCACCAGCACGCTAAACGCGAACCCTACCCCGACGGAGGACACCGAGAGCTGCGGACGAAACTCTCCGATGCCCTGGAGCAGCTCGATTCCCCCAATACCGAGGGCGACGCCGAAAACGCCGCCCAAAAGCCCGAGGGTGAGAGCCTCCACGAGGAACTGCACAAAAATATCGCGCCCCCAGGCGCCGATCGCCTTGCGCAACCCGATCTCCCGGACCCGTTCGTGGATGGACGCCAGCATGAGATTCATGATCCCGATGCCGCTGACCAGAAGCGAGATGGCGCCCACCGCGCCTCCCGCCAGAACAAAACCGCGCTTGGTGGATTGAAAAGCGGCCAGCGACTCTTCGTTGGTGCGCACCTCGAAATCCTCCACCCCGCGGTGCAGCTGAAAGAGGATGTTGGTGACCCTCTCGGTGATCTCCGCCAACTGATCGGGACTCGGGATCCGAAGCGTGATCCGGGTCAGCTGCGGCGGCCTCTGGACCTTGGTTTGAAGGGTGCTCAAGGGAACAAAAGCCGACCGGTTTTTCTCCCCGAGCAGGTTGTAATCGCCAATGAGCTCCTCGTATTTCTCGAGCACACCCACCACCAAAAAAGGCACCCCGCGCAGCTCCACGGTTTTGCCCAGCACCGGCTCGCCGGGGTCAAAGAGTTTGGAGGCGATCTCTTCGCCGATGACAATCACCTGGGCGTTCTGCGCCTGGTCGAGGTCCGCGAGTCCCCGGCCCGACTCCAGGTCAAACCGGTTGGCCACAAACACCTCGGGCAACGCCCCGTAAAGGTTGGCGCGCTCGGTCTTGCCGCGATACCGCAGGGTGGCCGGATCCAGTTTGATCTCCGGGGAAACGGATTGGATCTCGGGGCAAAACTCCGCGATCCGTTCCGCATCCAGCTCGGTCACACCGGAGGAGATGCTGCTTAGGTGCCGGAGCTCTTTTTTGACCGCCTTGGGCAGTACCTGGATTCGTTCCAGCCCGCCCCTTGCGTTCATGCTGGCCAACCAGCCCCTGAAAAGGCCGTCGATGAACCCGTTGACCAGGACCAGGGAAGCCACGCCGAGCATCACGCAAAAAAGCGTGAGAAAAGAGCGCAGCTTGTGGCCCCAGATCTCCTGCAGGCCGTTGCGGATACCGGAGAGAAAATTCATGAGTCGCTGACGATCTTTCCGTCATGAACCCGGACTCTGCGCCGCGCATGCGCGGCGACATTGGGGTCGTGAGTGACCAGAACAATCGTCCGGCCCTGGGCGTTGAGTTCCTCGAAGAGTGTTAAAATGCTTTCGGCCGTGCGGCTGTCGAGGTTGCCCGTGGGTTCGTCCGCCAACACCAGCCGCGGCTCGTTGATGAGGGAGCGCGCGATGGCCACCCGCTGCCGTTGCCCGCCGGAAAGCTGGTTGGGCAGATGATGGGCGCGGTCCCGCAGGCCGACCCGGTCCAGCGCCGCCAGGGCCCGTTCCTCGGCGCGCTCCACCCTGCGGCGGATGTAGGACACCGGCACCAGCACGTTCCGCAACACGCTGAGCCGGGGCAGCAGGTTGAAGGATTGAAACACGAACCCGATTTTCTCCGCCCGGATCATCGCCCGGCGGTTGGCGCCGATCTGCGCCACGGGTTCCCCGTCAAAATGGATCTCGCCTCCGGTCGGGCTGTCGAGAAACCCCAGCAAATGCATGAGCGTGGATTTGCCCGAACCCGACGGCCCCACAATGGCCACAAACTCGCCGGCCCGGATGTCGAGGCTCACGTCGTCGAGCGCTTTGACCACGGTCGATCCGACCGGGTAATGCTTTTTCACCCCCCTCATACACACCAGCGGCAAGGCGTCGGTCATCCCTTCTTTTTCTTGGAGGCCTCGGGTTTCTTCGGAGGCCGCACCAGGCTGACCTCCTCGCCCAGAGCGAGCCCCTCTTTTACCTCCACAAACCGCGAGTCGTTCACCCCGGTTTTGACGGGGCGTTTGACCAAGCTGCCGCCGGATTGGATATAAACACAGGGCTCGCCGCTCTCGATGAACACCGCGGCCACCTCCACGCTGAGGGCTTTTGTCACCGAGGCGATCGGGATCTCGATGTTGGCCGTCATCCCCGGGCGGATCCGGCCGTCGTCGCTGGTGAACCCAATCTCCACCGGGAAATTGCGAACGGCCTCGGGGTTCGGAGTCGCGCCGCCGGAACTGCGCGTCTCGGTTTTGGTGAGCGCCGAAGGGGAGATAAACTCGATGACGCCGGAAATCTCGGTCTTGGGCGCGGAATCAAACGTGAGTTTCACCTCCATGTCTTTGCTGAGCTGAGCCACGTCCACCTGGTTGACCTCCGCCTGCACCTTGAGCCGGCTCAGATCCGCCACGGTCATGAGCACCGTCCCCTCCCTCCCCGCCAGCGCCCCGGTGACCACCATGCCCGGCTTGGCCTGCAGATCCAGCACCAGCCCGCCGTACGGCGCCGGGATCAACGTCCTGGCCAGCTGGTTCTCGAGCGTCTTGAGCCGCGCCCGCTCGGCTTCCAGCGCGTTCACCGCCAGCAGGTGATCCGTCCGCGAATCCTCCAGGTCTTTGGCGTTAATAAAGTCGCGGGCCGCCAGGGTTTGCCTGCGGCTCAAATTCAGTCCGGCCTTCTGTTCGCGCAACCGGGCCGCCTCGATCTGCAGCTTGAGCTCGTCGATCTTGAGCCGCAGCTCGCTCTGGTCCAGCTCCATGAGCGGCTGGCCCGCCACCACGGAATCCCCCGCCCGCACCAGCAGCTTGGCGATCGTGCCGGTGGCCTCGGAACGGATCTCCGTGGAGAGCGCCGGCATGATCGTGCCGTTGACCCGATACACCTGTTTTAAGTCGCGCTCCTGCGGTTTCACCGTCTTGGCCTCGGCTTTTTTCGACTCAGCCGTCCGGGCGGACTCGTGACGTTTCCACCAAACCCCCCCCCCCCC
>CAMARB010000159.1 GCA_945860355.1 Chthoniobacter flavus
AGTTTGCGGCCGACGAGCTGGCTGGCGATGGATTCGAGCAGCTTGCGGTTGTTGGGCTGATCGCAGTACTCCAACGCGAGCGATTGGTCGGTGGGGAATCCCACCGTCAAACTCTCCCCCTCCAATTCCAAGAGCGCCCCGGATTCCACCCACATTGCGATCAGGGGGCGCTGACGGCGCACCTCCCCGAGCAGATTGCGCCAGAGTGTCGCCGGCTCCGGAGAGGAGGCGGGTTCTGCGGAGGCGACAGTGGCCGCGCTGGCGACGGCGGCGTGGGCGGCGGGGGCGGTTAGAGTGGGGGAGGCCGGCTCAGGCGCTTCGGGCGCGGGCGGCACTGCGTCCACGACAGGAATCGGTTGCGGCGGCTTGGGCGCCTCCGGTTTGAGAGCCGCAGGGGCGGGGACGGGCGCCTGCTCAACCGCTTTTTGAGTCGGCTTCGGAGAAGGCGCGTTTTCCCCGGCGGGTGCGACCGATTTCGCCGGTGTCGCCGGGCGCGGCGCACTGGCCGCCGGCGGACGTGGCGACGGGGTTGTCGTCCTGGAAACCGGCCTGCCTTCGCGGATATCCGCGAGTGCGTCAATGACCTCCGTGAGACTCGCCTGGCCGAGCGTTTGGATGGCCCGGATCATGGCGATCTCCAGGTGCATTTTTTTGTTCGGGGCCCATTTCATCCGGGCCTCGGCCTCGGCGAACTGCTCGATGAGCCCGAGCAGCTTGGTCATGTCGATTTGCTGGCCCTGATCGTGGAGCGCGGCGAGGGATTCCTCGCCGAGATCTGCCTGAATCCCTTCCGGATCTGCTTTGGCGACCAGCAGATTGCGCAAATGGGTGATGAGATCCCCCAGCAACCGGCCTAGATCCTTGCCCGCCTCCGCCTGTTGATGGATCAAGCCCAGCGCCCGGGGGGTGTCTCCCGCGATTAGGGCGCTGGCGAGTGCGTTGACGGTTTCGCGTCCGGAGAATCCGAAGATTTTGAGCACGTCCTCCTCCTCGATCGTGTTGCCGCAGAAAGCCACGAGTTGATCGAGCATGGACTCCGCGTCGCGCATCCCGCCCTCGGCCCCCCGGGCGAGGGTTTCGGCGGCGGCCTCGGACAGCGCGATGGTTTCCTTGGCGGCGATGCCCAGGAGATGATTTTTGATGAGCAGGGCCGGGATCCGTTTCAGGTCGAAGCGCTGGCAACGGCTCAGGATGGTGGTGGGGACCTTTTGGACGTCGGTGGTGGCGAAGATGAATTTGACGTGGGCCGGGGGCTCCTCGAGGGTTTTAAGCAGGGCGTTGAACGAGGAGTTGGAGAGCATGTGGACCTCGTCCACGATGTAGAGCTTGTACTTCCCCCGGGTCGGCGCGTATTTGACGTTGTCGATGATGATCTCGCGGATCTTGTCGACCTGCGTGTTGGAGGCGGCGTCGAATTCCAGCACGTCGAGGCTCGTGCCTGCGGCGATCTCCACGCAGGCGTCGCACTCCCCACAGGGCTGGACCGAGGGGCCCTTGAGGCAGTTGAGCGCCTTGGCCATGATCCGGGCCGTGGAGGTTTTGCCCGTGCCGCGCGGGCCCACGAAGAGATAAGCGTGAGCCAGGCGATCCTGTTCAATCGCGTTTTTGAGCGTGGTGGTGATGTGTTCTTGGCCGATCACATCATCGAATGTCTGCGGGCGATATTTGCGGGCGAAAACCGTGTAGCTCACGCGCGAACGCTACCGGGGTCTTTGGCCAGGGCCAATAAAAAGTGCAGCACGACCTCGCTCCGCATCCCCGAAGATTTGCCGGGTGCGCCAGCTTTTTCTGGACGTCCCCCCTGCACGCACTCAGAAACTGGCGGTCCCATGATTGGCAACCTCATCGGCCCGGAAATCAAGGAACTGATTCACTCCCGGAATTTCACCGCGTTGCGTGAGGTGGTCTCAGATTTTTCGCCGGCGGACATCGCGGAGCTCATCACCGACCTGCACGACGAGGACCAGGCGGTGGTGTTCCGGTTGCTGCCGCACGGGCTTGCGACCGACGTCATGGAGTATCTCGACGCGGATGCGCAGCAGTTGGTGCTCAAGGCCATGGGCCGCGAGGATGCGGCCCGGATTCTCAACGACATGTCGGCTGACGATCGGACGGCGCTTCTGGAGGAGCTGCCGGGGTCGGCTGTGGCTCAGCTGCTCACCCTGCTTTCGCCCGAGGAACGCGCGGTGGCTCAGGCGCTCCTCAATTATCCGGAGGGGAGTGTGGGGCGGTTGATGACGCCCGATTTCATCGCGGTGCGCGCCAATTGGACGATCGGGGAGGTGCTCGGGTATATCCGCAGCCACGGAAGCGATTCCGAGACGCTCAACGTGATTTATGTGACCGATGAGCAGGGACGCCTCATTGATTCAGTGCGGATTCGGGAGTTTTTGCTGCGGCCTCTTGAAACGCGTGTGGAGGACATTCACGACAGCGGCTTTATCGCGTTGGCGGCCACTGAGGAGGCGGGGGTCGCCGTGGAGCGCTTCAAGAAATATGACCGCAACTCCCTGCCGGTCATCGATTTTGAGGGCAAACTCCTGGGGATCGTGACGGTGGACGACATGCTCGATGTGCAGGAGGAGGAGGCCACCGAGGACATTCAGAAAATGGGCGGTATGGAGGTGCTCGATGAGCCTTACATGGAGGTGCCTCTTTTGGGCATGGTGCGGAAGCGGGCGCCGTGGCTCGTGGTGCTTTTTCTCGGAGAAATGCTCACCACCGTGGCGCTCAGCCAGTACGAACATGAGATCCAGAAGGCGGCTTTGCTGGCCATGTTTATGCCTCTGATCATTTCCAGCGGCGGCAATTCCGGGTCTCAGGCGTCCACATTGATCATTCGTGCCATGGCCTTGGGTGAGGTTCACCTGCGCAATTGGTGGGAGGTCATCCACCGGGAGCTCTTCTCCGGGGTGCTCCTGGGCGGGATCCTCGGTTTGGTGGGGTTTTGTTGGATTGAGGGTTCCTCACTTTTCTCGTCCATCTACGGACCGCACCATTTCCTGCTGGCTCTGACGGTGGCGTTTGCGCTGTTGGGGGTGGTTTTGTGGGGCACTTTGACCGGTTCCATGCTGCCCATGATTTTGCGCCGATGCGGTTTGGACCCGGCGGCCTCTTCCGCGCCGTTTGTGGCCACTTTGGTGGATGTGACGGGTTTGGTCCTGTATTTCAGCCTGGCGGTGTTTTTTCTCAAAGGCACGGTGCTTTGATCCCCGGAGGGTTTCAGGGGTGATTCGTCGATCAGCCCCTGAGCATTCGATGGACTTTCGGTGCAATCTTGGGGAAACCTATCCGCGTGAATACCCCTGAGCCGTCTGTCACCCCCCGCCGCATTACGCTTCCCGATTCCTTCAAGGATTCTCTCTCCAAGGCGAAAAAAGAATCGCCCTCCGAGCTCCGTTATGTGGAGGCGCCCCAGCGTTCGCACGTCGCGGGCAAAGGGCATTTGCTGGGCGGAATCGCCCTGTTACTCACCGCCTCCGCGCTGATTCTGACGGGCACGCTGATGGATGGTCCACGGGTTCTGGTTCCGCTTTTCACTGGCCTCGCGTGTTTCGTTGCGCTTTGGGTCCTTGCTCGGTGGCGGATTCTTAGGCAGCGAAACGGGGGATTCTTCGCCCTGGGGGTCATCTCCCTTGTGGCCGCATTGGTTTCCATGGGTCAGAGCGGCTACGAAAAATTGCAGCACCACTTGAGGCCCGCAGAGCTCGATGCGGACGGTGGAGACCCAGTCGTTGAAGTTCAGAAAGAACAGAGGCCCCAGAAGGGGAGCAAACCCGGTGGCTCCGAGCAGGCGATCCCTTTGTTGTCCCAGGAGTTCGGCGTGCAACAGGCCAGACCCGGGGAGGAAAAGGTGGTGACCGTTCTTCAGGAGAGCCAAGTGAAGGCCGGACGGAAAGTTTATCGGGTCAAGGCCGGGGAGAAATTCCCGCTGGTGGAGGAACGCGACGGCGCGGTGTATTTCGCCGCCAACGAAATCCGGGTGTCGCTGCCCAACGCCAAGGTGGAGGTTTCCGGCGGTCGCCCCCCTGAACCGACGGTTGCGGTTCGTCCGGCAGCCCCTCAGCCCGAGCCTGAGACTCCGGCTCAGGTGACACAGAGGGCTCAGAGGGAGGCGATGCGGCGGTATCCCGCCCTGGCGGTGAGGGGCTCGGCCGAGAACGAGCTCTTTGTGAACACCTACAATGAGTTGAAGGTTGTCGGGAGCGAGGTGCTCAACGACCCGGAATGGCCTTTGGACATCGCGGAATCTTTGGCGAAACGCAACGGCTGGCGCGCGGTGGACGATCCAGCTCCCGCAGGCGACGCGGTGCGTCAGTTGGGGGCGCCGGAGATCCCAGCCCCGCAACTCGCGCCTCCGCCCAACGCTGCCCCCGAAGTGCCTCCGCAGGTGATCCCCGAGTAGTCGCCGCTTCTGGGCCCGGCAAATGGCCCCAACGTGGCCGCTGGGCAATCTGGAGCGCCTCAGCGGCAGCACCAGAAATCGGGTGTTTTTCGCTCGGCGGACCGCCCTCGGTTGATGTGCGCGGCGCCCGAATCTGCGGCCCGTGGAATCCGGGCCCGCAGTCCTCCTCGTGTCGCAATCAGCGGGATTCCACGGGCTTCCCTCGGATGCCTGCTAAACAGGCGGCCTCTGGAGGAGGGCTTTGACCACCTGGGCTTTTTCCACCCCCGTGAGCTTGAAATCCAGCCCTTGGAGCCGGTAGGAAAACCGTTCGTGGTCGATGCCCAGCATGTGCAAAATCGTCGCGTGAAAATCCCGGATATGAACCGGGTCACGCACGACGTTGTAGGAGAAATCGTCGGTTTCCCCGTAAATCGTGCCGGGTTTCACACCGCCCCCGGCCATCCACATGGTGAAACAGCGCGGATGATGGTCGCGCCCGTAGTTTTCATGGCTGAGGCCGCCCTGGGAGTAGATGGTCCTCCCGAACTCGCCGCCCCAGATGATGAGGGTTTCATCCAATAACCCGCGCGACTCAAGGTCGTGGATTAAGCCGTAGGTGGCTTGGTCGATGTCTTTGCACTGGGAGGGCATTCGGACGGAGACGTTGGCGTGATGATCCCAGTTGTTGTGGTAAATCTGCACAAAACGCACCCCGCGCTCCACCAAGCGCCGCGCCAGCAGCGCGGTGTAGGCAAACGAACCCGGTTTCTTGGCTTCCTCCCCGTACAGCGCGTAGGTGGAGTCGGGCTCTTTCTCCACCGCGGTGAGATCGGGCACCGCGGTTTGCATCCGGAAAGCCATCTCATACTGCTGGATGCGGGTATGGGTGTCCGGCGAACCCACGGACTGGTGCACCATGGAGTTGAGTTTGTTGAGTCCGTCGAGCTGGGTGCGTCGCATGCCCTGGGTCACACCGGGCGGGTTGCTGATGAAAAGGATCGGATCCCCCTGGCTGCGGAAACTCACCCCCGCATGTTCCCCGGGCAGATAACCGCTCGACCAGAGCCGCGCGGCGATGGCCTGGTTTTGCTCCTGATTGGTGGGAGTCGCCACCAGCACCACGAAGGTCGGCAGATTCTCATTGAGCGATCCCAGCCCGTAGCTCACCCAGGACCCAATACAGGGGCGGCCGCCGATCTGGTTGCCCGTCTGCATGGCGGTGATGGCGGGCTCGTGGTTGATCGCCTCGGTGTGCATCGAGCGCACGAACGCCATTTTATCCACGCAGCGAGCCGTCCACGGCAGCTGGTCGGTCACCCACATGCCCGACTGACCGTGCTGCGCGAACGTGTATTTGGACGGCGCAATCGGGAACCGCGCCTGGCCGCTGGTCATCCCCGTGAGGCGTTGGCCGTTGCGGATGCTCTCCGGAAGGTCCGTGTCATAGAGCGCCGCCAGATTCGGTTTGTGATCGTAGAGATCCATCTGGGAGGGGCCGCCCACCATGTGCAGATAGATCACGTTTTTTGCCGTGGGCGGGAAATGCGGCAGGTTGAGCCCCCCGGGAGCGGCTGAGGGCGCTGCGTTGAGAAGCGGATTGTTGCTGCCGAGCAGGGACGCAAGGGCGGCGTAACCCATGACATTTTTGCCCTTGGCGAAAAACTGCCGGCGGTTGAGCGCCTGCAGAATCGGTTCCGGAAGGTTTTGGAAGAGATGGGAGTTGCAGTTCACGGTAGGGAGAAGGGGGGTTATTTGTTGAGGGCTTCGTCCAGGTTGAAGAGCTGATTGGCTACCATGGTGAGCGCTGCCAGCTGCGGAGCGGGAAGGTTCGCGTTCACGTTGGCTCCGCCCACCCCTAGGAACGCAACGGCCGATTGCGCGTCTTGAGAAAACTGTTTCTCGAGCGCCTCAGCCGTGATCAGAAGCACTTTGTTTTCCGCGTCCTGGAGCGGACGCAACAGGACCCGGTCGGCCATGGTGGCGATGGCCTTGGTCACATCCCCCTGGTTCGCCTCCAATGCCGATTGCGCCAGGTGCCGTGCCGCCTCGATAAACTGCGGGTCGTTGAGTGTCGCCAGCGCCTGAAGCGGTGTGTTGGTCCGTTCCCTGCGCACCGTGCAGCTCTCCCGCGAGGGTGCGTTGAAGATGTCCATCGATGCCGGCGGCGCGGACCGTTTCCAGAAGGTGTATAGGCTCCGCCGATACAGGGCGTCGCCGGAATCACTCTTGTAGAAGCGGGTGTTGCTCTCCCTCATGGCCACCGCCTCCCAAACGCCCTCGGGTTGATAAGGTCTCACACTCGGGCCGCCCACTTTTCGAGCCAGCAAACCGCTGCTCGCCAGCGCGTAGTCTCGGATCACCTCCGCGTCCACGCGAAACCTGGGACCGCGCGACAGGAGCCGGTTTTGAGGATCTTTTTCGAGCTTTTGCGGGGTGCTCACCGCCGACTGCCGGTAGGTGGCGGAGGTCACCAGAAGGGTGAAGAGTTTTTTGACGTCCCATCCCGATTCCCGGAACTCGACCGACAGCCAGTCGAGCAGCTCAGGGTGCGAGGGCAGGTCGCCCTGGGTGCCGAGGTCCTCGGTGGTCCGCACCAGTCCGGTTCCGAAGATCTCCTGCCAAAACCGGTTGACGGTGACTCGCGCGGTCAACGGGTTTTCGGGGGCTACGAGCCATTGCGCAAGGCCAAGCCGGTTTTTGGGGGCGGCCTCGGGCATGGGGTTGAGGGCCGAGAACCCGCTCGCCGTCACTTTTTCGCCCAGCTTGTCATAAGCGCCGCGCTGGAGAATGTGGGCCATCGGCTCCGCCCCCTGGCGCTCCTCTTGGATATGCGTCACCGTGGCGCGCTGCTGGATCGCCGCAAGCTCCTCCTCCAGGCTCTCGAGTTTTGTGAAAAGCTCGACGTAGGTCTGGTCCCTGTTGTCGAGGTAGAAACTCAGGAGCGCGTTTTTCTGGGCCGGCGTGCGTTTTTCG
This sequence comes from Chthoniobacter flavus, assembly GCA_945860355.1. GTDB lineage: Bacteria > Verrucomicrobiota > Verrucomicrobiia > Chthoniobacterales > Chthoniobacteraceae > CAIURC01. The sequence goes on from CAMARB010000159.1 coordinate 7,361, forward strand.
ACAGGCTCGCCTAGCGCAGTTTGCAATGTCTTCTCGACGGGGAAACTGCGCGCTTCACCCCTGGAAAGCTCGCGTGCGTAGATCCTCACATCCTGCACCATTCCTCCCTCAAAATGGCCTCCCTTCTGGCGTTGTCCGATCCGGAGGGGGACTTCGGCGATTGCGGCCCCCTTGAGATCGTCGGCCTGAATCACGAGGGTCTGAGGTCGCCCATCCACGTAGATCTGAAGGCCGCTGCTTTTCCCTGAACCGTCGTAGGTGGCCAGGACGTGGTTCCATTTTCCCGCGGCCAGCACGTTGCTCTTGGTGGCCACCCTGAGGTCGCCCTTGGGTTGTGTGGAGGCGATTTGCACGCTCACTTTCGCACCCTGAACGGACACCTCCCATCCCTGCCTTCCCTCGGTGTCGTCCATCCGCGCCATGAGCGCGCTGTCTTTGACCCCGGCAGGCGCTTGAACCCAGCACGCCGCGCTGAAGGCGTGGTCCCGATCGAACCGGGCCAAATCGCCCAGCTCCAAGTGGGCGCCTTTGATGAATGCCGGGGCTTTGCCAAATTTACCGGCCTCGCGCCATTCCAGCGGGCCTGTGGCTGTAAACGAGCGCATTTCTTGTCCCATCGCCCCTTTGACTTCGACGCCCTCTCCCTCCTCCAGAGCGAGGTCCACCACCAGATTGCCCGTGCTGACTTCCGCATCCTCGGGTTTGGCCGTCTCGAGCCATGCGTTGAACTCCGGGGCCACACTCGTCCTCCGTTGAGCCTGAGCCTCCCGATTTGCCGGAATCTCGGCGCCTAAATCCGCATACCGTTTTTCGTCCGCCGTGATGGGCAGATAAAGCACCGGTTTACTGTCCCTGATGTTGCCGTCCTTGGGCGGCTGCGTGGTGTTCCGGAAGAAGGCCGCCATGGAGTAAAAATCCTTGGTCGTGATCGGATCAAACTTGTGGTCATGGCAAGCCGCGCAGTTGGCTGTGAGCCCCAGCCAGACCCAGGAGGTGGTTGTCACGCGGTCGTTTGCGTAGAACGCCATGTTCTCCTCGTCGATGGTGCCCCCCTCGTTGGTGGTCGCGTTGCACCGGTGAAACCCGGTGGCAATGAGTTGTTCCCGGCTCGGTTTGGGCAAAAGGTCCCCGGCGATCTGTTCCACCGTGAACTGGTCAAAGGGCTGGTTGCGGTTGAACGCGGAGATCACCCAGTCCCGGTAAGGCCACATCTCGCGGTAGTTGTCGAAGTGCAACCCGTGGGTGTCCGCATACCGGGCCGCATCCAGCCAGTATCGGCCGCGGTGCTCGCCCCATTGCGGGGTGTCGATCCATTTCGCGACGAGCTTCTCGTAGGCGTCCGGGGCGGTATCCTTCACAAACGCTTCAAGGTCCTCCCTGGAGGGCGGCAGCCCCGTCAGATCCAACGCCAGCCTGCGTCCCAACGTCCAGCGGTCGGCTTCCGGAGCGGGTTCCAGACCTTTGGCTTC
>CAMARB010000160.1 GCA_945860355.1 Chthoniobacter flavus
GCGGAGCTGGAGGGGAATTTAAACCGGAACCAGGAGCACAGTAGCGCGGCAATCGCGGGGCTTGAAACACGGATCGAGGGGCTGCAGAAGCAGCTCGACACGGCTATCCTCGAATCTCGGTCCGTTTCCCTCCAGTTGGAGGAGGAGCGGGAGTCCTCTCAACACAGCGCGTTGGAGCAACAAAAACTGCGCGATCAACTGGCGCAGAAGGGCGAGGCAGCACAAAAAGCCGAGGCAACCAGGTTGCGCCTGGAGGCAGTCGAGGCGGAGCTGGAGAAGGAACGAGGGAGCGCTGCAGCGCTCATTCAGCTGAGATCAGAAATCGCAGTGGAGAGGGCAGCCGCCAAGAAGTCCGAGGCGCACGCAGCGGAGCTGGAAGAGAATTTAAACCGGAACCGGGAGGACGGTATCGCGGCAATCGCGAGGCTTGAAACACGGATCGAGGGGCTGCAGAAGCAGCTCGACACGGCTATTCTCGAAGCTCGATCCGTTTCCCTCCAGTTGGAGGAGCAGCGGGAGTCCTCTCGGCAAAGCGCGTTGGAGCAACAAAAACTGCGCGATCAACTGGCGGAAAAGAGCGAGGCGGCACAAAGAGCCGAAGCGCGATCGGCCGAACTCGAGACGTGCCTGGAGCAGAGCGTCCGGGACGCATCCGCCAAAGTCACCGCTCTTGAATCCCAAATCTCAGACCTGCGCGGGCAACTTGATCAAAGTATTAAGAGTCGGCAGAGCGTTGAGCAGCAGGACCAGAATCTCTCCGTGGCTTTGGGCGAGCTCGAATCGAGCGCATTGGCCGTGCTCAGACAACTCGCCACCCGACACAACGCTCCCGTCGGCGGGGAAATGAACCAGCGCCGCTAAAGTTCGGGTCCTCCACTTTTCAAAACGCACATCGCCGAGGACTCGCCCCCGGGCAGACTCTCGCAGCCTATCCGGGTTTTCGGAGAGCACTGAACCGCTGGGAGTTAATCATTAGGTAGCGTGAGCCACCGCCCATTTTTGATCCATTGGTTTCGATGAACCGCCTCCGGCCGAGGAATCCCCCGGCCGGCGCGCCTCCCAACCCCTACGCGGCGTGCCTCTTGAATTCGCGGGGCTGATTGCGCACCCGCTCCTTCCAATCCGCAACCACTTCAGGCGATTGATTACAGCACGTCACCCCCTGGAGGTTCCCGTGGAGAAAGTAGCGGACCAAAAACTGCCTGCTCGCACGGTCGCCCTCCACCTCCAAACGTGTTGGCGTCCTTGAAAAATCGCCCACCCACTCAAACCGCAAATCAAAGACTGTTAAGGTGCGATGGGGCATCCACTCGAACCTCTGGCGCTTTTTCCCGGTCATATTGGCTCCCGCAACCAGCCCCTGGTGCCGAGCACAATCCTCCAGCTCAGAGCGGCGAACGCCGCCAAATATCTTGTCCGGATACGCCGCAATCGCGCCCGCCGCGTAAATCCCCTTTTCATCCGTCTCCAAAAACTCATTGACCGGGGTTCCGTGGGGATAACTCAAGGGGGTGTTGGCCACCAATCCAAGGTTCATCTCTAATCCAAAGGCCACCACAGCGGCGCCCGCGGGAAACCGTTGCCCGCTCTTGGTCTGGATGTTTTTCAGCGCGGTGCGGCCCTCAAATCCGTTGAGCGCCTCGCCCACCCGCATTTGGACCCCCTTGCTCTCGTAATAACCGGTGAGCCAGGCGGCGCTGGCCTCGTCGAGCAACCGGTTCCAGAGAGCCTTGCCCCGGTGCACCAGGAACACTTGGGATCCGGACCGCTGGGCAAACTGCGCCGCCACCAGCCCGGCCACTGCCCCGCCCCCGACCACCGCCAAATGCGGCTCAGAAGCGGAGGCCTCCCGCAGCGCGATCACATCCCGCCATGAACGCAGGTAAAAGAGGTTGCCCAAGGCGGCGCCCGCAACCAAAGGACGGTGAACCCGGGTTCCCGTGGCCAGGCAAGCTTTTCGGAACTCCACCACCTGGCCCGTGCTGAGCACGGCCAGATGGCGCTCCAGGTTGAGCTGGCGAACGGGCGTGTCCAGGCGCGCATCAATCGCCTGCTCCGCGTACCAGGTCGGCGAAAATATCCGCAGATCCTCCAGGGAGGGGATCTCCGCAGCCACCCCCCCCCCAAAAAGCCGAAACCGCGAATAAGGCAGCTCGCCCTCGTTGCCCACCAGCATGACCGTGCCCTTGGGGTCATACTGCCGAATGCCCTCGCAGACGCTGCCGCCCGCAACACCCGCCCCGACAATCAGATAATCTCTGCGTAGGATCGCCATAATAATCCCGCTCTCCTTTCCAAAGGCCGCTTTTTCCACCGGCTGCCGCGGCCACCCCGCTCTTTTTCGCCGTATTCTACCGCCGCGTGTTCTCCCCCCCTTTTTTACTCCGCCACCAAGCCCGCCTCCATCAACCTCCCCGAAAGCGCACCGGTCCCCCGCTCCGGTCTTCAACCCAACCGCATGGTCTCAATCTCCATCGAGTCCCTCTCTAAATCTTTCGGCGCCGCCCCCGCTCTTGACCGGGTGAATCTGCGGATTGCCCCCGGCGAAATGTTTTTCCTCCTCGGCCCAAGCGGTTGCGGAAAAACCACCCTGCTCCGCTGCCTGGCTGGATTTCTCGCACCGGAACAGGGCCGCATTCTTTTCGGAGCGGAAGACGTCACAGGGATTTCGCCCCACCGGCGCCGCTGCGCGATGATGTTCCAGGGCTACGCGCTCTGGCCGCAGCTCGATGTGGCAGGCAATGAGGCGTTCGGACTCGCGGAGCAGCCGGTGCCCCGGGCGGAAATCGCACCGCGCGTCCGGCAGGCCCTTCACCGGGTCCAGTTGGTGGGGCCCGGATCCACGAACTCTCCGGGGGCCAACAACAACGGGTGGCTTTGGCACGGGTATTGGTGGTGCGCCCGCGCTGCCTTTTTCTCGATGAACCCCTCTCCAACGTCGATGCCCGCCTGCGCGTTGAGATGCGCACCGAGATCCGGAGGCTGTGCAAGGAGTTCGGACTCACCGCCATCAATGTCACGCACGACCAAAAAGAGGCGCTCTCCATCGCGGATCGCATGGCGGTCATCCACTTCGGCCGGGTCGCCCAATGCGGTTCACCCGAGGAGGTTTATCGCAGGCCGCAGTCGGCTTTCGTGGCGGAGTTCATGGGGGGAAACCAACCTACTCCCCACCAAGGGCCTCGGCAAAGAGTGGGCACTCTGGGTTGGCCCGCGAGTTCATCGAATTTGTGGTCTCCGAGGAGGGGCAGAAGCTCTGGAATTGGAAACCCGGCGCCCCCGGCGGCCCCCAGCGATACGCCCTGCGGCGGCTCCCTCTCCTGCCTTCGCTCTGTGATCCCGGCTGGAGGAACTCGCGCAGCGACTCGGATCTCAACCCCTATGAGACGGGGCGCGTGTTGAGCTAACAGGCGGCTTGGACCGGCGGGCTTTTCCGAGCGATTGCGTTCATCTTTCGGGTCATGTGCGTCGACAGCCATGAGGAGCTCCAGGAGGCTTGGAGTGCACTGATCGAAGCCGGGTTTCCGCCCGAGGCAATGGCGGTGTTTGAGAACGTGGACCGGGTCGGTTACGCCGCGGCCCAAGGCGCCATCCGCGAGGGACTTGGCGCGGAAAAGATCAGGGAAGTCGCGCTGGCCCGTGAAATGGGGGAACATTTCCGCAGCCAATACCGGCGCGCCAGGGACCTCGCGCGCCAGGGGCGTTGATCCCCGCCCGGACGGCGGCCGGTGCGGGCGAGGCTCCAGGAAGCCACGGGGATCTTTTGGTTTGTTGGCTGCCCGGAAACAGCCGTTGCGCAGGAGATTTGTCTGGGCAACGGTTTCATCCGCGACACGATGCCAAATCAGGGCGCTTGTTTAGTTGCCGCTCCGAGCCCCGCTGGTTCCTGCTCACCCACCCGCCTTTAATCCCGCCTTTTATGAGACGCCCCCGATTCATCCTGCTGACCAGCGTCCTTCTGACTGCGGGCCTCGCCGGGTTCTGGCTTTTGAACACGTCACGGGCCGCCACGGAAACGCCAGAACACACCGTCATCCGATCGCAGCCGCCTTTCGAGATCCGCGATTATCCCGCGCTCAAACTGGCAACGAGTCCGATGGCGGCAGACGGCATCCAAGGCGGGTTTGGCGCGCTCTTTGGCTTCATCACCGGCAAAAACCAATCCGGGTCGAAGCTGGCGATGACGGCCCCGGTGCTGATCGACAACACGACGCAGCAAAAACGGATGAGTTTTATTCTCCCCAAGGGCGCAGCCGAGAACGGCGTGCCGCAACCTCTGGATGCGAGCGTGCAGCTTGGACAACTGCCCCCGGACCGCTACGCGGTGCTCCGCTTTGAGGGAGGGAGATCCGCTCGAAATGAGCAAAACGCGATCGAGAAACTCCGGGCATGGATGGAGACGCAGCGCTTGAAAGGCAAAGGCGTGCCGCTGCTCGCGTATTATGATCCGCCGTGGACCCCCGTTTTTCTCCGCCGCAACGAGGTGCTGATCCGCATTGAAAAACCGCGTGAATAATTCACCCAGCCAGCGGGTGCTCGTCACCGGTGCCACGGGATACATCGGGGGCCGCCTGGTGCCGCGCCTGCTCGAGGCGGGTTTTCGCGTGCGTTGCCTTGTCCGGGACGTGACCCGCCTCCAAGGCAGGGCGTGGGCGCAGGAAACCGAGCAGGTCCAGGGCGACGTGCTCCAAAAAGAGGCGCTGGGCGTGGCGTTTGAGGGAGTCGATGTCGCCTATTACCTGGTGCACAGCCTCGGGGCAGGCACGGACTTCTCCGACCGCGATCTGCAGGCGGCCCGCAACTTTGGAGCCGAGGCCAGGCGCCACGGAGTCCAACGCATCATTTATCTGGGGGGCTTGGGCGACCCTTCCTCGGAACTCTCGCAGCATCTCCGCTCCCGGCAGCAGACAGGAGAGGCCCTCAGGGAGAGCGGTGTGCCCGTCACGGAATTTCGCGCCGGCGTGATTGTGGGCTCCGGGAGCCTCTCTTTTGAGATGATCCGGTATCTGACGGAGCGGGTGCCGGTGATGATCTGCCCGCGCTGGGTGTACACGAGGATCCAACCGATCGCGATCCGCAACGTCCTGGAGTATCTGGTGGCGGCGTTGCGCGTGGAGGAAAGTGCGGGAAAGATCATCGAGATTGGCGGCGCGGATGTGGTGACGTACGGCGAGATGCTGACCGCCTACGCCGAGGTCCGGGGACTGTCGCGCTGTCTTGTGCCGGTGCCGGTTTTGACCCCGCGCCTTTCCTCCTACTGGGTGCATTTTGTGACACCCATTCCCGCAAGCATCGCGCGCCCCCTCATCGCCGGGCTTCGCAACGAGATTGTGGTGCGGGGGGATCTCGCCCGGAACTTATTCCAGGGGATCCATCCCCTCGACTACCGCACCTCGGTGAAGCTGGCCCTTGAACGGTTGGAGGCGCATGGGGTGGAGACGGCGTGGAGCGACGCACTTTCCACCAGCCAACGCAGTGCGCCGCTGGTCACCCTCACCACACACGAGGGCATGATCATCGAACGCCGCCAGTTAAAGGTGGATGCGGAATCCGACTCCCTCTTCCGCTCGTTCACGGCGCTCGGGGGCACCCGGGGCTGGCTGTACATGAATTGGGCCTGGCGGATCCGCGGTGCCTTGGATCGGCTCCTGGGCGGCGTCGGCCTGCGACGGGGACGCCGGGATCCGCACGAGCTGCGGGTCGGTGAGGCTCTGGACTTCTGGCGCGTGGAAGCGATCACCCCCGGGGAAATGCTCCGGCTGCGGGCGGAGATGAAAGTTCCCGGCAAGGCGTGGTTGCAGTTTGAGGTGCGATCCGCGCCCGGAGACAGCCGCCGCACCCTGACGCAGACGGCTTATTTTGCGCCAAAAGGCCTCTGGGGACTGGTTTATTGGTATGCGCTCTACCCGATTCACGGCCTCATTTTCGGAGGCATGATCCGGCGGGTCGCCGAGCGCGCGGTCCGCTAGCGCTCTTATGCAAAACCCCATCCTCGATCGGCTCAGCGGCATGGCCTTGGGAGGCTTCATCGGCGACGCCGTCGCGATGCCAGCGCACTGGTACTACGACCGAATCGCGCTTCGGCGTGATTACGGGGAGATCCGGGGGTATCTGGCCCCGTTCAACCCGCATCCCGACAGTATTCTTTGGCGCTCCCAATACACCTCGCTCAACGAGCGGGGCGACATTTTGCGGGACCAAGCCGTTTACTGGGGGCAGCGCGGAGTGCATTACCATCAGTTTCTTGCCGCCGGAGAAAACACGCTCAACCTGCAATTGGCCCGGGAGCTGATCGAGTCGCTCCTGGCCAAGGGCGCCTACGATGCGGAGGACTATCTTGCGCGTTACATCGCGTTTCTTCTGACGCCCGGGAAGCACAGGGACACCTATGTCGAGGAGTGCCACCGCAAGTTTTTCGAGGCCTACGCGCGGGGCACAGCGCCCAAGCGGTGCGGCGGCACCGACATCCACATTGGCGGGCTCGCCCCCGTGGGCGTGCTCTGCGGATTCTCTGGCGGCGATGCGTCCGCGGCACTGGCCGTTGCGCGGGCCCACGTGGAGCTCACCCATCGCGGGGAGGAAATCCGGGCGGCCACGGATGCGCTCGTGAGGATTCTTGTCGCCACGGGCGGAGGGGTGCCGCTGCGCGAGGCGATCCTGGAACACGGTCGGGATTACATTTCCAAACGCAAAATCACGGCGTGGGCCAGGGAACCCGACGACGTGGTGATTGGAAAACGGCTCAGCACAGCCTGTTACCTTCAAGACGCGTTCCCCGCTTCTCTGTATCTGGCCTGGAAATACGCGGGGGATTTCGAGTCGGGGATTTTGATCAACGCCAATCTGGGTGGCGACAACTGCCACAGGGGGGCCGTGTTGGGGGCTCTATTGGGCGCCGAATCGGGGGCTTCAGGCATTGCGTCCCGCTGGACGGACGGGCTTCAAGCGGGGCGGCATTTGCTGGGCCGGATCGGGGAGCTCGTGGCCGGACGGGAACCGAACCGTGGCTGAGGATCGTCAGCTTTTGGGTTTCAGATCAAAGAGGCCGCCACCGAAGAGCCCGGGCAATTCGCCGGTGCTGTCGGCAAATCTCTCCACCGGCGCGCCCATTCGGTTGAGCATGGAGAAATAGAGGTCCGCCAGGGGGGTCTCCCGTTCAAAAACCAGATGGCGCCCGGTATCGAGGGTGCCGCCGCCGCGGCCTGCCAGGAGGATGGGAAGGTTTCTTGCGCTGTGTTCGTTGCCATCGCGGATGCCTGCTCCGAAGAGAATCATCGACTGGTCCAGGACCGAGCCCTCGCCCTCGGGCAAACTTTTGAGTTTCGCCAGCAAGTAGGCGTACTGCTCGATGTGCCAGAGGTTGATCCGCTGGTATTGGGCGAGTTTCTGGGGGCTGTTCTCGTGGTGCGAAGCCTCGTGGTGGCTGTCGATGTTCTCGCCCAGGAAGGTGAACGCCCGGCTGCTGACTTCGTTGCCAAACATAAACGTGCCGATCCGTGTGGCGTCGGTCCAAAACGCAAGCGCCAGAATATCCAGCATCAGCCGGGTGTGCTCGGTGTGATCGCCCACCCGTTCGCTGGCCCGGCCCGGATCACTGAATGCGTCTACTTGGGAGCCCAAGGCTTCCACGGCCCGACGCGCGATGGGGTCGCTCAAGAGCACGGATTTCTGGCGGTGGGTTTCCCACTCGATCCGTTTTTCCACGGAGCGCACGCTGTCGAGATATTCATCCAGCTTGTTGCGATCCGCGCGGCTGAGCTTGTTCTGCAGGGATTTGGCCTGGTCGGCCACGAGGTCCAGCACGCTGCGATGCCGAGCCGCCCCCGAGGGATGTTCGGCGTGTGCGGACTTGGAACGGAAAACCCGGTCAAACGCCCTCTGCGGATTGATTTCCTTGGCGACGGGGATGGTCGGGGCGCTCCAGGAAATGTGCGCCCCGTAGAGTTGGGTGTAGCCCACGTTACTGTCCACCCCGGTTGAGGGCGGCTCGATCCCGAGCTCCAGCGAGGGCAGAGCCGTGAGGCTTCCGATGCGTTTTGCGCAGACCTGGTCCATGGAGACCCCGTTGCTGCTCACGTTGGCGCCGGTGGTGCGTGTGATGGTGGTGCTGGTGAGAAAGCCGCCCGTCTTCACGTAGTGCCCGTCGCCGGTGTTGCTGGCGGCGTTCCAAAGCTCGGAGAGCACGAGCAAATCGTTCTTGTGCGGCGCGAGGGGCCGCAAGGTGGGCGAAAGCTCAAACTGGCTCCCGATTCCCGAGGGAGTCCACGTGTCGGGACGCACGCCGTTGGGCATGTAGAGCACCGCCATGCGAACCGGACGCGGTGCGGTTTCCGCCTTCGCTCGGAAGGGTCTCAGCGACTCCAAAAAAGGCAGGGCCAGGCAGGCTCCCATTCCTTTGAGCACGGCACGACGCGAGATTTGAGGCGCATTCATGGTGGGTTTTGGGCGAGGGGTTGAGGCATCGCAGGACGGCGGTAAAGGAAGGGATAACTGCGGGTCACCTCCAAAATCAGGCGCTGGATCCGGTAATGGTCCGCTGCCACGGCGGCGGAAATCTCGCGCACCGTGATCCAGTCGGCGGCTTCCAAGCCCCGCCCCAGAGCATAGGCGAGGAGCTTCTCAGTCAGGGTACGCACAAACGTGTCCTTGCGATCAAGGAGCAGATTTTTGAGTTCCGCAGGGCCCGTGAACTTCTCGCCCGAGACGAGCTGGCCGGCGGCGTCGACAGGAGCGTTGAGGTTGCGCTCACGCCAGGCGCCGATGGGATCGAAGTTCTCAAGGCCAAATCCCAGAGGATCCATTCGCGCGTG
>CAMARB010000161.1 GCA_945860355.1 Chthoniobacter flavus
CGTTATGGCCTGCTGGTTCAGACGATGTCCCGCTTGCGGCTTCGGCCTCGCGGCTTCATTCCGGACATCGCTTTCGGTCGTGAACCGTCTAATTCGACCGGCGGGACTTTCACCCGCGTGGACGCCAGATTCCCCAGCGCACACCCGAAAACGGAAGTTCCAGCGGAATCACTGAAGGGGCGAAAGTGCAAAGCCTTTGGGTTCGGCAATTTCCAAAAACCCTCCGCGTTCCCCTCCGCGTGAAAATAATCTCTCTCTGAAACTTCGGATTTCGGGATGAGAGTGCCGGGGACGTGTTTTTGATCGCCCAAAGCGCCGGGGCGAAAACACGGGGTGGGAAGCTGCGCGCGAGAGACGGAGGGCGTGGGATCGGGGGGATGCTCAACCCATTGTATTCTCCAAACCGCCACCCGAAGGTTACCCGTTTTCCCGCCCGTCGAGGTTTTCGAAGTTTCCGCCGGAGTCCGAGCCGAGGGAGCGCTTTTCTGGAACCGGCCGGTTTTCCCTGCCGACCTCAGACGCAACGGCACGCCCAAAGCCGGAGAGGCGTTTTTCTCAGCCAAACATCCGGCCCTTTCCGAAACGAACCCCCGCGACGAGGCCTCCCCGCTCGGCGCCGCTCGGGTGCGGGCTAGTTTTTGGGTTTGCCGGGCTTTTTCGCGCCGAAGTCCAAGGCGCGCGCCGGGTTCATCCGGTTGAGATCCTCCTGGGACGGGCTGCCGCCGAACTGTTTGTAATAGAGCTCCTGGAAGGGGTTCATCTGCGGGCCCACGGCTTTTTCGTTCACCATCAGCGGCAGGCATTCGGCCCACCATTGGTCAAAAGCGGCGCCGAGCTCCTGGGCGACTCGGGGGTGTTCGCCGATGACGTTGTTTTTCTGGGCGTAATCGGCGCTCAGATCAAAGAGCTGCCACTGCGGGGCGCCGTCGCGGCTTTGTTCGCTGACCATCGCCCACCGGGTGTTCCGCACGGAAGCCATGTGGAACTTGGACGCGTTCGGGTCGGCCCCCTTGTTCCAGCGGCCTTGGTGGGTAAAAAGCAGGCGGTCCTGCCAGGGCGCAGAGGGGTTCTCCAGCAGGGGCACCAAGCTGCGCCCTTCCACCTGGGCCTTGGCGTTCTCCGGGAGGGCGATCCCGGCCAAATCCGCCAGGGTGGGGAAAAAGTCGATATGGGCGGCGAGCGCGGCGCAATCGCCGGGTTCGACGGCGCCGGGCCAGCGCCAGAAGGAGGAGGCGCGCGTGCCCCCGAGCCAGGCGCTGCCTTTGCTCCCGCGCATGTCCGCGTTGAACACGGAGACGCCGGCCGTGCCGCCGTTGTCGTTCATGAAAATCACCAGGGTGTCCTTGGCGATCCCCCATTCCCCCAGTTTCGCGAGCAGTTTGCCCACGTTCTGGTCGATGTTGTGGATCATCCCGAAGAAACTTTCCGTGTCGGGTTTGAGGCCTTTGCCCTCGTAAAGCGCCTTGTCCTCGGGCCGGGCGATGTAAGGCCCGTGCGGGGCGTTGGTGGGGATGTAGGCGAAAAACGGTTGCTGAGTTTTCCGCTGCGCGTCCATCCACTGGGTGGCTTGCGCGTAAAAGACGTCGGTGCAGTAGCCCTGGGTCTTCTCGAACTTCCCGTTGTGGAGGATCACCGGGTCGAAATATTTGTTCCCGGGCGCATCCCCGCAGGACCCGGGGTAGGTCTGGCCAATGCCGCCGCCCCCGTGGACGAACACCTCGCCAAACCCGCGCCGGTCGGGTCGATACTCGGCTTCATCCCCGAGATGCCATTTCCCGAAAATCCCAGTGGCATACCCCGCGCCCTGGAGCAATTGCGCGATGGTGACGGACCCCAGCGCCATGCGTTCGCGTTCCAGGATCGTATGCGTGATCCCGTTCTTAAACTCGTGGCGGCCGGTTAAAAGGGCGCTCCGGGTCGGCGCGCACGTGGGGCTGACGTGGAAATCCGTGAACCGCCGGCCTTCCCCGCGCAATTGATCCAGATGCGGGGTTTTGAGCACCGGATTACCGTGGGCCGAGATATCGCCATACCCTTGGTCGTCGGTGAACAGGAACACAATATTGGGCCGTTTGCCCGCGAGCGCCGCAGCGTGGGCGACCGCTGCGGAGAACAGCACGAGAACAAAAATGGGGAGGGTCCGTTTCATGAGATCTGAGGTTCCTGGAGGCCGACTGCCGACGTCCGCGTTGAGGGCTTCTCGAGCGCGGGGTTTTCCGGTGCGCACTCTAACCCCGGCCCCGAGGGAAAGTTGCGTTTGGCCTGAAGGGCGGTCATTTAAGGTCTTGGGACGTTACCCACCTTTGGAAATCTGCGAGTGGGTAACCTTGGCACAGGCTCATACCGCCGATGGAACCCAAAGGAGGTCAGGCGTCCCGCCTGCCTCCGCTGCCCATCCAGGCTTGGCAGGGCAGGCAAGATGCCTGCCGCTCCCATGACAGCGCGCTCCTGCGCAGTCCAGGAAGCCAGTTTGCCTCTCCCCGGCGTCCTCAAAGTGGCACAGCCATCTTGGCTGTGACCGTCACAGGTCACAGGCAGGAAGCCTGTGCCACCTTCCAACCTCGACGCCAAATGGGCGTTCCCCCCCCACCGAAACACCGCCACCGCAAAACCTCCCAAAGTGAGCTTAAGTAAGCGCTATTCGCGTGTGTCTCCCCTCAAACAACGCCCCTGCGGCAGGGCCACTGTTTCAGCGAACCCGGTAGAAAAAGCGAAACCCGCGAAAAACTTCGGGCAATTCGCCGGAACCCGGGAGTGAACCAGAGGCGGGAGATTTCCCGCAGCCCTCACCCCCCCATTCTATGTTCCCATCCCGGTTCTTCTCCCTTCCCCGGAGTCTGGCGTTCTTTTCCGCCGCGGCGGCATTCCCGTTTGCAGGCCTGGCCGCCACGGCGCCCTTGCCGGCCGATCACGCGGCCCGGATGACCCGGGGCTTGGAGTCTTTTGACCGGGAAGTGGGGGCTCTGATCAAGGAACACTGCCTGAAATGCCACGGGGGCGAAAAAATCAAGGGCGACTTTGACATGGCCAGCCGGGAACTGCTGCTCAAGGGGGGGGCGGACGGGCCCTCGGTGGTGCCGTTTCATCCCGACCAGAGCCGGCTCATCAAGATGCTGCGGCACGAGGAAGAGCCGTTCATGCCGGAACGCAAACCCAAGCTTTCCGAGGCGGTCATCGGGAAAATCGAGGCGTGGATCCAGCAGGGGGCGCCTTACAGCAAATCCCTGGTGGAGGGCAAAAAAGTCGAGCGGGACCGGGCGAAAGTCACCGAGGACGACCGGCAATGGTGGGCGTTTCAGCCGCTCACACGTCCGGCTTTGCCCGAGGTGGCGGGGGTTAACCACCCGGTGGACCGGTTTTTGGCGGCCAAAGCCGCCACAAAAGGTCTGTCCCTTGCGGCGAAAGCCGACCGCCGCACCCTGATCCGCCGGGCCGCCCTGGATCTCACCGGGCTGCCCCCCACCCCCCAGGAGGTGGAGCGTTTTGTCCAGGATCCCGCCCCGGACGCCTGGCCCAAACTCGTCGATGAACTCCTGGCCCGGCCCGCCTACGGCGAACGCTGGGCCCGGCACTGGATGGACGTCGCCCGGTACGGCGAAAGCTCCGGGTTCGAGCAGGATTACGACCGCGTCGGCAGTTATCATTACCGGGATTTCCTGATCCACGCATTCAACAGCGACCTGCCGTTTTCCCAGTTCGTCCAGTGGCAGATCGCCGGTGACGAATTCGCCCCGGGCAATCCTAAGGCGCTGGCCGCCACGGCTTTCCTGAGCCTCGGGGTGTTCCCGACTCAAATCACCGTCAACGAACTCGAGCGGGTCCGGTACGAGGACATGGACGACATGCTCTCCACCACCGGCGCCGCATTTCTCGGGCTCACCGTCGGGTGCGCCCGGTGCCACGACCACAAATACGACCCGATCCCGACCCGGGACTATTACCGGATGCTCTCCACTTTCACCGGCACCGTCCGCAGCGAGATTGAGCTCGATGTGGACCCGGACAAGACGCGCGAATACAAAGCCGCCTGGAAAGTCGGCCATGAGAAGCTGATCGCCGAACAGCGCCAGTGGGAGCAGTCCAACCAACCGCTGTTTGAGAAGTTTCTACGGGAGGCGCTCCCGAGTTTGCCGGAACCCGCCGCTTGGACGGTGTGGACGCCCAAGGAAACCAAAACCAGCGCCGGCACCCAACTCGTGGCCCAGGACGACGGCTCGTTCCTCTCCAAAGGGTCTGTCCCTCATCAGGAAAACTTCGAGTTTGTCGCCGAGGCCCCCCAGCGGCCCCTGACCGGTCTGCGGCTGGAGGCCTTGGTCGATCCGTCCCTGCCCAAAACCGGCCCCGGCCGGGCACCCAGCGGCAATTTCCAGCTCAGCCGGATCCGCGTGGAACTGGAAAACCCCGATGGTGCCCGCCGGGAATGGCCGCTTTCTAAGGCGGCGGCCGATTTCGAGCAGAACTCCCAGACGCTCAGCGCCGCCTCGGCGTTGACGGGCAAAAAGGGCTGGTCCATCGGTGGGAAAGAAAAGCAGCCCCACAGCGCGGCGTTCACTTTTGCCGAACCGCTCACACCCCCCGCCGGAAGCAAGGTTCGGGTGACCTTGGAGTTCCAGGGCGGCGAAAAACAATCCATCGGGCGTCCCCGGCTTTCCTGGATGAGCGGCGGCGAGCCCGCACTCGCGCATCCGACTTTTGCGGCGGATGTGGTGGAGCTCCTCCGGGCCCGGCGGGCTCCGCAAACCCCGGCGGACCGTGAGAAACTTGAACGCTGGTGGCGGGAGCAACAGGCGCCCTGGCGCGCTCTGGACGCGCGCCGGGTGGCGAGTGAGAAGGCCGAGCCCAGCGGGCTGAGCAAGGTGCTGGTGGCGAGCGAGAGTTTCCCTCCCGTCAAATACCACACGGCCGGCGGCAGCGTGGAAACGTACAAAGAAACTTTCGTGCTCAAACGGGGCAACGTGGCGCTGAAGGAGGAGCCGGCCACGCCGGGGTTCCTCCAAGTGCTTTCCCGGGCGCCCGAACAACGCTGGGCGTGGACGCCCCCGGCCAAGGCCACCTATTTCGGCAAACGGCGCGCCCTGGCCAACTGGATCCTCGATGAAACCCAGGGCGCAGGCGCTCTGGCGGCCCGCGTTTTTGTGAACCGCCTCTGGCTTCACCATTTCGGCCAGGGAATTGTCACCAGCCCGAACGATTTCGGGAAAACCGGGGCCGCTCCATCGCAACCGGAGCTCCTGGACTGGTTGGCCGGTGAACTGCTCGCAAAAGGCGGGAGCATCAAGGCCATGCACCGGCTCATCATGACCAGCGCCGCCTATCAGCAGGCCGCCCTCAAGGACGACGCCAAGGAGAAAGCCGATCCCGCCAACGCCCTTTTCGTGCGCCGCACCCCGGTGCGCCTCGAGGGGGAAGCCATCCGGGACAGCCTGCTTGCGGTCAGCGGCATGCTCGATCCCCAGATGTACGGCCCGGGCGTGACGGACGACAACAGCCCGAGGCGTTCCATCTATCTCCGGGTCAAACGCAGCAAACTCATCAGCTCCATGGTGAGCTTCGACCAACCCGAGCCGCTGGCCAGCCAGGGACTCCGCCCGACCACCACCGTGGCGCCCCAGGCGCTGATCCTGATGAACAGCCCCCTGGCGCGCAAAGCCGCCGAAGCGTTCGCCGCCCGGGTCACCCGGAGCGCCGGCCAGGACGCGCCGCCGGACCGGTGGATCCAGGAGGCCTACACCGCGGCGCTGAGCCGTGCGCCGTTGCCCGAGGAGATCGAGTTGGCCCGCGGCTTCCTCCAGGCCCAGGCCGCGCGTCTGGGTGGGGACACACCCGCCAAGAAGACCGCCCAAGCCTTCGCTCAGTTCTGCCAGGTCCTGCTTGAAACCAACGAGTTTGTTTACCGCCCTTAACCCCCTCCTCCCATGAACCTCTTCCACTCCCTCACCCGCCGTGAAGCACTCCAACGGGCCGGAGGCGGCCTCGGCTGGCTCGCCTGCGCCGCCCTGCTCGATCGCACCGGGTTCGCCGCCCATGCCGCCCCGGCTTCGCGCAACCCGCTCGCGCCGAAAACGCCCCCGTTGCCGGCCCGGGCCAAATCGGTGATCTGGATCTTCGCCAACGGCGGTCCCAGCCAGGTGGACACGTGGGACTACAAACCCGAGCTTCAAAAACGCGACGGCATGACCCTCGACGGGTTTGATCCGAAGACCGGGTTTTTCCCGGGCTCGGCGGGGCCGTTGATGAAGTCCCCGTTTGAATGGGCGCGGCACGGCCAGAGCGGCACCTGGGTGAGCGACCTGTTTCCGCATCTCTCCAAACACGTGGATAAAATGTCCTTCATCCACTCCTGCTGGACGGGCTCCAACAACCACAGCCCGGCTCTGTTCATGATGAACACGGGCATCACCCGGATGGGATCGCCCTGCGTGGGGTCCTGGGTGACCTACGGCCTGGGATCGGAGGCGGAAAGTCTGCCGAGTTTTGTTGTCATGAGCGACCCGCTTAAAAGGGGGTTGCCCAAGGGCAACGCGCTCAACTGGGGGGCTGGGTTCCTGCCCAGTGTGTACCAGGGCACGTGGCTCAAGCCCGACGGCGATCCCATTGAGAACCTCAAGCCGGCGGCGGCGACCGCCGGAGACGCCCAGCGCGCCCAGCTCGACTTGCTCGCGGGGCTCAACCGGCGGCACATGGCCAACACCCCCATCGAGAACGAGCTCTCCGCCCGGATCGAGAGTTTTGAGCTGGCGTATCGGATGCAGACGGCGGCCCCGGAAGCCTTCGACATCTCCAGCGAGCCCGAACACATCCGCAAGCTCTACGGCACCGACCAAAACCACTGCAAACACTTCGCCGTGCAATGCCTCACCGCCCGCCGCATGGTGGAGCGCGGGGTGCGGTTCGTGCAGATTTATTCCGGCGGCATGGAAAACCAGCAGAGCTGGGATTGCCATGCGGACCTGGTGGGCAACCACCGCGGGTTCGCCCTGGAGGCCGACCAACCCGTGGCGGCGCTTCTGGCCGATCTGGAACAGCGCGGGCTTCTCAAGGAGACCTTGGTGATCTGGGCCGGCGAATTCGGGCGCACGCCCACCTCGCAGAAGGGCGGCAAACCCGGCCGCGACCACAACCCCAACGCGTTCACCGTGTGGATGGCCGGCGGCGGCGTGAAAGGCGGGTTCCACTACGGCGAGTCGGATGAAGTGGGCTACAAAGCCGCCGCCGACAAGGTCCACGTGCGCGATTTCCACGCGACGCTGCTGGCGCTGCTCGGAATCGACCACGAAAAGCTCACCTACCGGTTCCAAGGACTCGACCAGCGGTTGACCGGCGTGGAGTCCAGCCACGTGGTCAAAGAGATCTTCGCCTAAGCGGGGCGGCGGAAGGTGGCACAGGCTTCCAGCCTGTGACGTGTGGCATTCACAGCCACGATGGCTGTGCCACTTTGAGGACGCGGTAGGTTGAGGCTTGCCCGGCAGCCGCCGGGGCGCTGAACCTCCCCGGGGTCCGCCAGCCCCTCACCAGCCGCCCTCACAATGCACCTCCCGCGCCGTCGTTTTCTTCAAACCCTCGCCGCCGCCGCAGCCGTGCCCTCGGCGTGGTCTGTCTCCCACGCCGCCGGGCCGCTGCCCGTTGAGATTCTCGATACCCACCAGCATCTCTGGGATCTGAACAAGTTCCAGATGGCCTGGCTGTCGGGTGCTCCCGAGGTTCTCCGGAAATCCTACGGTTTGAAGGAATACGCCGAGGCCACCCGGGGTTTGCCGGTCCGGGCGCTTTACATGGAGGTGGACGTGGCCGAGTCGGATCTCGACACGGAAACGGCCGAGGTCCGCCGCATTTGCCAGGAAGCCAAATCGCAGACCCTGGCGGCGATTGTGGGCGGGCGTCCGGCGTCGGAAAAATTTGAGGACTATCTCAAGCGGCACGGCGAGGCCGGCGTCGTCAAAGGGGTGCGCCAGGTGTTGCATCCCGCCGATCTGCCCCGTGGGTTCTGTCTGGAAGAGCCTTTTGTCCGCGGGATCCGTGTCCTGGGAAAGCTGGGGCTCACATTTGATCTGTGCATACGCGTGGGGGAGCTGGGAGACGCGGAGCGGTTGGCGGCGCAATGTCCCGAGACCCAGTTCATTCTGGACCACTGCGGCAACGTGGACTCAAAAGCCTTTATGAAGGCGCCGCCCAAGGCCCCCGCGCACGACGCCGCCGACTGGCAGCGGGCCTTGGAACGGATGGCCAAGCTGCCCAATGTAGCCTGCAAAATCTCCGGGGTGATCGAAAGTCTGCCGGACGGTTGGACCCCCGAGCAGCTCGCCCCGGCGGTGAACCATTGTTGGGACGTTTTCGGCCCGGACCGCGTGGTGTTCGGCGCCAACTGGCCGGTGTGCCTGATTGGCGGTTCCCTTCGGAGCTGGGTGGTGGCGCTTTCGGAGATTGTGGCGCCCCGGCCGGAAGCCGACCGTGCAAAACTCTGGGCGTCCAACGCGAAGCGGCTTTACCGGGTGGGTTAGCCGGACGCAGCGCGGGTTTTTTTAAGACGCAAGACATTCGAGGCGGGGCCGAATTCCCCAGCGCCAACGGCGCGTCTCAGCTCTAGCCCAGGGCAGCGCCCTGACGAATATACACATCTCGGCAGAGATAATTCAGCTTGTACGCATCATATTATCATGCTGTGATTCGCGTGTCGCTGCGCATGCGGCAACCGCATCAATGGCCTGTAACATCAAACTTGAACTCGAAGGGGTCGACC
>CAMARB010000162.1 GCA_945860355.1 Chthoniobacter flavus
GCCTTGAAATGCTTGTAATAAGGTGGCTTTTGCTTCTCTTTCGATCGTCATAGTGGGTGGTTGGTTTTGGCCTGAACTCCAGGCCCCGCCTTGTGGCAGGGCCGCCAACCATCCGCTACTACTTTTAACGCCGAAAAAAACACCGCCGACTTGGGATTTGGATGGACTATCCAAGGAAGAGCCGACCGGGCCTGGGGCGCTGACCGCCGCGATGGCGGCATCCGCTCTGCGAAATTGGAGGCGGGCGCGGCGATTACCCAGACTTTGAGCGGTCTGCGCCCCAACACTAAGTATGTCTTGAGTGGCTGGTGTCGGATTGGTGGAACCGGCAAGGCGACCCTTTCTGTTTCGGGTCACGGCGGGGCCGGGGTATCCGCGAACAAGGTGGGGAACAATTCCGACACCTGGTTTTTTAACGAACTGGCATTTCAGACCGGGTCAAACGCAACGGCGGCAACGGTCTCTCTTAAGAATGCGGGGAGCACGGTGATCTGCTGGGACCAAGCCGGGGTGCACTGGGATTTCAGCGGCGAGGGAGAGTGTTCGCCCGAGAGTCCCTTGGATCTGGTGATCAACCGAGGCTTTGAATACGGGGTCCAAGGCTGGATGCCCTACGCCGCAGTGCTGGAGCAGACCCAGTCGGAAAAGAAAGCAGGGGCGGCATCCATGAAAGTCTCGGGCCGCACAGGCGCCTGGGCGGGTCCGCAGGTGGGTCTGTCCCTGGCAAAGGATAAGCGCCACAAGTTTTCCGCGTGGTTGAAGCTCCCGTCCGGCAGCGCCCCGCGAGAATTTAAGCTCAGACTGCAGTTAATGAGGCAAAACGCGGTTACCTTGCATCAGCCAGTGGCGAGTGCGGTGATCGGAACCTCGTGGACGAAAATCGAGGGCGAATACGCTTACACCGAAACGTTCCCCATCACGAATGCCCTGATGCTTTTCGCGAGTGATGGCTCTCAGAGCGATTATTTCCTTGATGACGTTTCCGTTGTGCCGGTGAGCACGCAGCCCCCGGGGCTTCAGACTCCTGTCTTCAGCTGGCCCAGACCTGCGGCCGTGGTGTATGGGACTGCGCTCAGTGCGACCCAGTGCAAAGCTTCAACGACGGTCCCGGGCACTTGGGCCTACCAACCCTCCATAGGTACGGTGCTTGCCGCGGGAACCCACACGCTCGGGGTCACATTCACCCCAGCGGATCCGACGAAATACCGTTCCGTGTCCGCGACTACGACGCTGGAAGTCACCAAGAAGCCCTTGACGATCACCGCCCAAAACGCCAGCCGGGCTTATGGGGCATCGAATCCGGTTTTCGCAGTGGCCTATTCCGGATTGATTCCGGGCGAATCGGCGACGGCGCTCTCCGGGAGCCTCGGGTTTGATTGCGCGGCACAGAGCGCCAGTGCTCCGGGAAGCTACTCCATCACCCCGCGCGGACTGTCCTCCGCCAACTATCAAACCACCTTCCGGTCGGGCACCTTGACGGTCTTCAAAGCCAGCCAGACCCTCTCGTTTTCGATTCCGGACACACGGACGATTCCACAAGGGCCTCTGCCTCTGGTCGCTGCCGCCACCAGCGGGTTGCCTGTTCAGTTCTCAAGCTCCAATCCTGCCGTTGCAAAGGTGTCTGGTGGCCAACTGATCCTGGTCGCTCCCGGGACGGTATGGATTACCGCGACGCAGCCCGGCAACACCAACTATTCGGCGGCGCCGTCGGTGGTGCGTTCACTCGAAGTCCTGGTCGGCCAGCGCAGGGACCAGTCCATCCGCTTCGATGTGCTGCCAGTTCTGATCGAGGGTGCGGCTCCGGTTGTGCTTTCGGCTCAAGCCACCAGCGGTCTGGCGGTGACCTTTGTGTCCTCCAATACGAACGTCGCCCTGGTGCAGGGCAACAGACTGACGGTGGTCGGACCCGGGTCCGCCCAGATCACCGCGTCGCAGGCAGGAAGCGCGATCTACGCGCCCTGCTCTGCAAGCCAGACGCTTACGGTGATTCCCGCTCCGGAGCTGGTCCGCAATGGCGGTTTCGAATCGGGTGTCGCTCCGTGGTATGCTTTTGCTTGCACCGCGACCCTGACTCAGGGGCGGTCCCCCGGTGGGAAAGCGCTCCAAGTGACGCGGCGCACCCAGCAGTGGGGCAGCTGCGGCCAACAAGTGGCGATGAAGCCGGGCCGGGATTATCGGGTCCGGGCATGGGTGAAGAATTCGGGAAGCGTGGTGGCGCAGGGCGCGATTTATGTGACGCTGTATCTCCCCAACGGGCAAGCGCAGTATCAGACGTTGGCCCCGGCGCAGCTGGTCCCAAACCAATGGGTAAAACTCGAGCAAACCATCTCGCTCCCAGAAACCTTGCCGGTCCAACGCGCCCAGATCTCTCTGGTCACGCCGGGGAGCATGGCTTCGTTCATCGCCGATGATCTCAGCGTCTGTGATCTCTCGTTGGTGGCAGTGCCCGCGCTGACCAACGCGAGTTTCGAGTCGCCCAATGTCTCCGGAGGTTCCGTGACCCAGCCACAGGGCGCCGGTTGGACATTCCAAGGCGATGCGGGAATTTGCGGGAGCGCGCCCACCGCCGGAAATCCCCGCCCCGCGCAGAAAGCTTTCCTGCGCGGCGCCGGCGTCGTTGGGCAAAACATGGTGGGCCTTGGCGTGGGCCAATTCTACCAGATCTTGTTTGATGCGGCGGTAAGCAGGCTGCCCGCAGGTGCGCGTCCGCAAATCGAGGTCCGCATCGGTGGCCAACTCATCGGAAGCATCGAGCCGGGAACGACGCCCAATACGTTTGAGACGCCGGTGTTCCGGGCGACCGCCGCCACGCTGCCGTTGGAGTTCCGGGCCAAGAATCTGCAGGGTTCCGACGCCCTGTATCTGGATGCGTTGGAGGTAGTGCTCGCTCCGTTGCCTTAATCGGGTTGCACGGTTCTCGCAGATCTCTTTAGGAGAGTCGCCCTGAGTCCAACGGACTCAGGGCGATTTGCTTTCAAAAAGGATCCGAGCGTCCTCTGAGGTGTCGGCGCGCGCGCATCGCTCAACGTTTCCCCATCAAACTCAGTCAACACAGAGCCTGGCGCAAACGACTCGCATCGGCTTTCTCCCGGCGCTTGAGCTTGTGGTTCTCGCGGGAGTAATGGCCTCAATTAAGCTGCCCGGGAGAACCTCGCCTTCACCATGGACCGGGTCTGCATGGATCATTCTGAGCGCCCGGAGGCCGGAACACCGTCTGCGGGCTAGGGCTCGCTGAGTTGTCTCCGCAGTTCGAGGAACTCGGGTTGGGCCGGCCGCCGTTGGATTGCCTGCTCCACGGCCTCCCTTGCGCCGTCCCTGTTTCCCCGCTCTTTCCGGGCCTGCGCAAGCAGGTAGTAGAGTTTTGGGTCCTCGGGTTCCGCGGCAATGGCCGACCCGAGGAATTTCTCGGCGAGTTCCCAGCGTTTTTCTTCGAGGGCGAGCACGGCCAGGTTGTTGAGCAATCCTGCGTGCCGGGGGTTGAGCTCCAATGCGTGCCGGTAGTGGGACTTCGCCGTCGTTCGATCCCCGGCCTTGAGCGAGACGTTGCCCAGGGCGAACTGCACGTCGGCGTTCTGCGGGGAATACCGCATGGCGGTTTGGAGCTCTTTTCCTGCGCGGGCTAGGTCGCCGGCTTTGGTCGCTGAGAGGCCGGCCTTGTAATGGTCCAATGCCCAGAGGCTCAAATCGGACGGCGGCCCGGAGACCCATCCGGCGCTTGCCAGAGCGGTTCCGCCGAGCAGGGCGACCCGGGCGTATTGGGCGCGGGAAAGCTCGTGCCAGAGTTTTACCAGGAGCCAGGCGGCAAAGATCAGAAGGCCCGGCACCGCGGCGAGCCGGTAGCGTTCGGTGATGAACACCGGCATCAGAGCGCCCAGATGCAGGCCCACGCCCGCGGCAATCCAGCGCGGCGCCGTCTCCGTCCAGCAACACCCGACTATCCCCGCCAATCCCAGCGCGGCGATGATCCCGAACCCCAGCCCGGGCCAGGTGACGCCCAGGGTCCGGAGCAGTTTGATTGTGGCGATGTCGTCGTAGGAATACGCGTTCCAGAAATGATGGAACTTCCGCCCCATGAGCACGAGCCAGTTGCCGAAATGGGACCGGATGTACGCGTGGGCTTTGGCGGTCCAGAAAGCGGAGACTTCCGTGCGGGTCAGCGCCCGCCCGGCCTCGGCCTCCGCGACAAGGATCGAGTCCCTGAGCAGCCCGCTCTGGGATGCACGCATCCCCGCAGGGATCTTCGGGTAACCGGTGGCCGCCGGGTTGTTGCCGATCCAAAAGTTGATGCCGCCGTGGGCGGAGAGCATCACGGGTTCCCCGGCCACGATCCGGTTGTGGAAAACGGCGGGGGCGACTCCGAGTCCGAGCCCGGCGCCGAAAAGGGCCAGGGCGGCGAGGCAGCGGAGGAGGCGGTTGGGCTGTGAGGGGGTGGTTTTGAGGAGGATGGCGGCGACGACCAAGGGGATGAGCATCAGGCTCGTGGCGACCATCAACGACACGAGGCCCATGGCCGCGCCCAGCAAGGCCCAGCCAACGAGCGGGGTTTGCGCGGGCCGGGTCACGACCCAAGTGATACAGGCCCAGTAGGCGAGGACCGCCCAGACCGTGGGCATGAGAACCACCGAGAACGTCTGCGCGGGCACGCAGAAAATCCAGCCCAGCGCGGCCATGATCCCGATCGCCCGCGCGGTGGTCCGGGGGTGCGCGGAAAAACTCCGGAGGCTCAGCTGATAAATCACCCCGGCGACAGCGCCGAACCAGACGCATTGGAGGAGGCCGACGGAGAAGGGGTCGAAACCGAGCGCCGCGTAGAACGCGCCGAGCACGTAGGCGTATCCGGGGAGGCCGTAGAACGCCTTGCCGTCGCTCCATTGCCCCTTGGCGATGCGCAGGCCCCAGTCGCTGTAAAACGCCATGTCGTCGTGTTGCGGAAGGAAATCGGGCGACTGCGAGAAACGGATGAGCACGCCGAGTTGGACACAGAACCCGAGCAGGACGAGCAGGGGCGTCCATGCCAGGAGCGGGAACTTGGGGGCGGGATCGCTGGGCATGGGGATGGAGGGGGGGGGAGTGCAGGAGTCGGGCCAGGCGCGCCGTGGCATTCGGGATGCTCCATTGAACCTACTCCGGAATTCATCCGGGGCGTTCCCTATCCAATAGAAATCATCCCTATGTTAAGAAAACTGAATAAAAATCGCGGCGGTTTCACCCTGGTTGAAATCATGATTGTTGTGGCCATCATTGCCCTGCTGGCATCGATCGCCGTTCCGAACTTTCTCCGGTCGCGCAAGCGTTCCCAAGCGACCCGAATTCTTGAGGATCTGCGGCTAATTGACGCCGCGGTGGACCAATACGCGGTCGAATCCAACCTGAGCCCGTCCACGGCGGTCACCTGGGACCAGGTCAAACTCTACCTGAAGACCGGCTCGCCTCTTTATCAGACGGGCACCTCAGTCATTGGCGGCGTGTATTCGTCGCTGACGTTCACCGTGGACGGCGCCATCAGCACGCCGGTCGGCACGTCGGCCGCCTTGGGCGACGTGGCCCCCGCTGAGTTCTGGTCGCCCTACGTTCTGCAGTAGGCCCGGCGGGTTCTCTGAAGATTCTGGTTTGAGCGTCAGCCGTCCCTCGGTCCGCCGGGGGACGGCTGAGTTTTTTTGTTTGGCAAGCGGGAGGCCGACGCTTCCACTGCGGGCCGATGTTCAGGCTCGCACTCAAAATGCTCTACGGCGACCGGGCCAAGTATCTCATGCTCATCTGCGGGTTGAGTTTCTGCTCCCTGTTGATGACGCAGCAGTCCTCGGTGTTTTGCGGGTTGATGCTTTGGACGACCGCCACTTTGCGGAACGTCCAGGCGCCCGTGTGGGTGGCCGACGCGAAAGTGGAGCAGGTCAACGAGGCGGTGCCGCTGCGCGACGTGGAGGTCGAGCGCGTCAAAAGCGTGCCCGGGGTGCAATGGGCGGTGCCTCTCTATTGGAACATTGTTCAGGCGCGCTTGCCCGAGGGGTCGTTTCAGCTGGTCCAGTTGACCGGGCTCGACGGCGCGTCCCTGGTGGGGCGTCCCGGAAAAATGCGGGTGGGCCGTGTGGAAGATCTTCGGCTGCCCGGGGCGGTGATTGTGGATCAAGTGGCCGTCGCCAAGTTTCTCAAAAAAGGCATTCAACTGCGCGTGGGCAGCACTTTTGAGATGAACGACCGTGAGGCCCGGGTGGTGGGGATCTGCGAGACACAACGCAGTTTTCTTGGGCAACCCTACGTTTACACCACCTACAGCCGGGCCCTGGAGTTCGCTCCGCCGCAGCGCAAACAACTCAGTTTCGTGCTCGTGCAGCCGGCCCCCGGCCACACCCCAGCGGAGGTTGCCGCCCGTATCAGCCAGCTCCGCGGTTTGCGGGCGCTGACCGAACGGGAGTTCTTCGAGGAAACCATCTGGTGGTATGTGAAAAACACGGGGATCCCCATCTCCTTCGGCACGGTGGTGATCCTGGGGGTGGTGGTGGGAGTGGCCGTGGCGGGGCAGACTTTCTATCTCTTTGTGCACGAAAACCTCCGGTTCATGGCCGCCCTCAAAGCCATGGGCGCGCGCACATCGACCCTGGCAGGAATGGTCCTGCTCCAGGCGCTCACGGTCGGCTTCATCGGCTACGGACTGGGCGTGGGCTTGGCCGCGTGGTTCGGCAACGCCGTGCTCAAAGGCGGCGAGCCCCCCTTTTATCTGCCCTGGCAGGTGCTGGCTTTTACCGGGGGGATCATCCTGTTCATCTGCTGTTTCTCCGCCGCCATCGGCATGCTCAAGATTCTCCGGGCCGAACCCGCCATGGTCTTCAAATGAGCCCTTCGCCGACTCCCGTTTTCTTATGAATCCCGGCTCCGATTTTCCAGCGGCTCCAGACTCGGGCATCGACCCCGGCCCAGGCGCCTGGGCGGTGCGAGCCGAGGGAGTGGTGAAGACATTTGGCCGGGGCGACACCGAGGTGCAGGCGCTCAAGGGCGCCTCCATTGACGCGCGCTGCGGGGAGTTGCTCATGATCGTCGGGCCGTCGGGCTGCGGCAAAACCACGTTCCTGAGCGTGATCTGCGGCACGCTTGGGTTTGAGTCCGGCCGGATCGAGGTCTTCGGAAGCGACCTGCGCACCATGAGCACCGCCGAGGTCACACGGTTTCGGGGCGAGAACGTCGGATTCATCTTCCAGCAGTTCAACCTCGTCCCGCACTGGAACGTCCTGGAAAACGTGTCGGTGCCCCTGCTCCTGGCCGGGGCCAAACGATCCAGGGCGGAAGCCGCGGCGGCGGCGATTTTGGAGGAGGTGGGCCTGGGCAAACGCCTCAAATCCAGCCCGAGAGAACTCTCCGGCGGCCAGCAACAGCGCGTGGCGATCGCCCGGGCCCTGGTCCATCAACCCCGGCTCATTATTTGCGATGAACCCACGGCCGCGCTGGACGCCGTGACCGGGCACAAGGTGCTCGAGTTGTTGCGGTCGGTGGCCTGCGACCGCGAACGCTGCGTGATTGTGGTCACCCACGACAGCCGGATTTTCGAGTTCGCCGACCGCATTGCGGAGATGGAGGACGGCGTGGTGCGGAAAGTCCACGGCCGCGGGGAATACCACGCTCAATATGTTTAAACCCACCGGTTCCCGTCCAAGCGGTCCCGGCGGCGCGCCGAGCCCGAAGTCGTCTTCTTTGCCAAAGCACCTGGAATTATGCTGAAACGTCCGTCCCTTTACCTGTCCATCGCCGGGGTGGTGGCCGCCATCTTGTTGGTGATCCGGCTGCAAAAAGTCCCCCAGGGGCCGCCGCCTCTGGTTGAGCCGCCCAGCGCGCCTTTTGCGGAGTCCATTGGCGCCCGTGGCATTGTGGAGAGCGTGGACGAAAACGTGCGGGTGGCGCCTGCCGTGGCGGGGCTGGTGGAGAAGGTGCTGGTTAAGGTGGGCGACCGGGTGCAACCCGGCCAGCCTTTGATCGAACAGGATCGGCGCGATGCCTCGGCGTTGGTGGCGGCCCAGGAAGCCCAGCTTTTGCGGCTGCGCGCGTTGATCCGCGAGGCCGAGGTGCGCGAGGCGGATCGAAAGGAACAGTGGGTGCGCGCGGAGAAACTCGCCGAGAGCCGGGTTTCGAGCGTGGACGAAAAACAACGCGCCTTTTTCGCGGCCCAGGCCGCCAGTGCGCAGCTGGAAAGCGCGCGTGCGGAGTTGCACGCGGCGGAGGCTCAACTCGCCCGGCTCAAAGTCGCCGTGGACCTGCTGACGGTGGTTGCGCCGCGCGAGGGCACGGTTTTGCAGGTCAACGTGCGTGCGGGCGAATACGCGGCGCCCAACACCCAGGAACCGCTCATCCTGCTGGGCCGTGTGGACCGGTTCCAATTGCGCGCGGACGTGGACGAGGACAACGCCTCAAAAGTGCGGCCGGGGTGCACGGGGGTGGCCTTCATCAAGGGGATCCGGGAGAAACCCATCCCGTTGGAGTTTGTGCGGATCGAGCCTTACGTCGTGCCGAAGCGTTCGTTGACGGGGGAGAGCAATGAACGGGTGGATACCCGGGTTTTGCAGATCATCTTCCGTTTCGAGCACAGCGCGCTGCCGGTTTACGTCGGTCAGCAGATGGACGTGTATATCGGAGTGGAAGGGGTGAGGGGTGAGGGGTGAGGGGTGAGGGGTGAGGGGTGAGGGGTG
>CAMARB010000163.1 GCA_945860355.1 Chthoniobacter flavus
CTCCAGGCAATCAGACACGAGGAAAGTGTCCGGCTCTTCCTCCAGCAGTCCCTGCCCCCGCGGCATCCTTCCCAGATCTACGAGGCGTTGCTGGAGGGCGTGGTTCTGTTCGCGGTGCTCTGGTTTCTGCGGACCCGCGTTCGGGTGCCGCGCGGGGTGATCACCGGCGCGTTTTTCCTGCTCTACTCCGTGTTGCGCATCGTTGCGGAGATTTTTCGCGAGCCCGATCCGGCTTGGGCCGTGGGGGTGCTCTCCGCGGGGCAGTTTCTTTCCCTGTTTCTTTTCGTGTTAGGGACAGGCTTTCTATTCTGGGGACTGCGACATCCCCAGTATGAGAGGGGGCTCTAGGCACCGCCGAGAACCGGGGTTGCCTGTACGCGCCATGCCGGGAGCGCCCGCTGCCTTCTGATTTCCCAGCAGAGTCCGCTGATTGAGAACACCCATGGCTGTTGCCCAAGAATTTCAACGAATTCATCCGCGCGTGGCTTTTTGGGAGGCCTACGAGCCCGCGGTGAAATGCGATCTCTCCTGCTGCGCATTAAGATGCCGGGAGGGCTGGGTGTGGGTGGACCCGATTGGTCTCGCATCGATGGATGCGCTGCTGGCGGAGGCGCCTCCGGCCGCCATTGTGCTGACCAACGGCAATCATGCGCGGGCGGCGGCGGCATTGCGCGACCGGATGCAGATCCCCGTAATCGCGCACACCGACGCGGCGGATGAGCTCGCGGGAGAGGTGGTGGTCGACCGGCGGGTCACCGGGGAGGATGCTGCGCTTTTCCCCGAGTTACGGGCCTTGCGGGTCCATGGCGCGGGCCCCGGTGAAATGGCGTTGTTGCTGACGCCGTCCCTGTCGGAGGCCGAGGCCGGGGTGCGGCATTCGGGTAGTGTGCTCGTCCTCGGGGATGCGGTGGTGAATGTGGCGCCGGTGGGGTTTTGTTTTTTGCCGGACAAATATTGTCAGGATCCCCGGGCGTTGCGGGAGTCGGTGGGAAAACTGTTGCGGTTTGATTTTGAACTCCTGACATTCGCCCACGGAGCGCCGCTTGTGGCTGGGCCCAAGGACAAACTCCGGTCGCTTTTAGAATGACTGTTTCCGCCGCAAACCCCCTTTTTTCTGCCTCCTCAGAGCCGACGCCACAGGGCGCGGCGGGAAGGTTTTCTCGGGACCGGTGTAAACGGATCATCGCGCGGGGTGGGTCGGCAGGCGGATCGGAGGCGGGCGCGTGATTGAGGCCGTGCGCAAGGGGCTGGGGTTTGTGCGGTTTAGCCACACCTTGTTTGCGATGCCATTCGCGCTCGCGGCGATGGTGGTCGCGGCGCGGGGCGTGCCGGAGGGTCGTGTCTTTGTTCTCATCGTGCTGGCCATGGTGTTCGCCCGGACGGCCGCGATGACGTTTAACCGCTTGGCGGACTGGTCCATCGATCAGCGCAACCCGCGCACCGAAGGGCGGCACCGGCTCATGTCCCGCAGGGGGGCATGTGTGCTGCTCGCGGTCTCGACTCTCGCTTTTCTCGGGGTGACTGCGGCCATTAACTCCCTCTGTCTCTGGCTGTCGCCGCTCGCCTTGGGGATCGTGTTTTTTTATTCGCTGACCAAGCGGTTCACCTCCTGGAGCCACTTTTTTCTGGGATTGGCGCTCTCCGTTTCACCCGTGGGCGCGTGGCTGGCGGTGTCGGGCCGGTTTGCTTTCGCGCCCCTGGTGCTGGCGCTGGCCGTGTTGCTGTGGGTGGCCGGGTTTGACGTGATTTACGCCACTCAAGACCACGAGTTTGACCGCAGGAGCGGGCTCCATTCCATGGTCGTTCGACTCGGCGTTCCGCGCAGTCTGACGCTGGCCCAGGTGTTGCACTGGGCGATGTGGGTGGTGCTCGCCGGGTTCGGTTATTTCGCCGGGCTCGGTGCGGTTTATTATGGCGGGTTGGCGCCGATCGCCGGGGCTCTTGTTTACGAGCACCGTTCCGCGGCCCGTCTGGATTTGGAGGGCGTCAACCGCGCGTTCTTCGCGAGCAACGTGTTTGTCGGCGCGGTTTTCCTGGCGGCGGTGTGCTTGGATGTGTGGCTGCGTTCGTAGCCCCGTTTTCCCGCCTCCCCTCTCCAGCCGATGACCGAGCGTCCGCTCTCCGCCTCACCTCCGGGGGGGCGGATGCCGTGGCTGGATTTGTTTCGGGGATTGGCCGTGGTCTTCATGATTGAAGCGCATGTGCTCAACACGTTCCTTGCCGATGGCTTGCGCGCGGGAGAGGGGTTCTCGCGCCTCAATTATCTCAACGGCTTGGTGGCGCCCGCTTTTCTTTGGATTGCCGGTTATCTTCACGGTTTGGGAATGCGCCGGTCGGGCCGCCACCCGGGGCGCACCCTGCGGAGGCTGGCGGGAGTCGCGACACTGGGTTACGCGCTGCATTTGCCGGTCGCGCAGTTGCGCGCGGGCCAATGGGCGGAGGCGTTGCGGATCGGCTCCCAGGTCGATGTCCTGCAGTGCCTGGCCTTTTCCCTGGCGCTGCTGGTTTGTGTTCAGTGTTGGCTGGGCAGACTTCGGATGGCGGCTCTGGTTGCCGGCCTGGTGTTGTTTGTCGGGGCGGCCGAGGCGGTGAAACCCTGGCAGGGTGCGCCCGTGCCCTTGCTGGCGTTTGTGAATGCGACGACGGGGTCGCTTTTTCCTCTCTGGCCTTGGGCCGGGTTTGTTTTCGCCGGGGCGCTTTCCGGGAGCTGGGCGGCGCGCGGGGGAACGGCTTTTTCCGCAGTGCACGCGCTCTGGCCCGTGGCCTTGAGCTTGGCGGTTTACGGCGCGACTCCGGAGCCGGAGGTGTTTTCCGCGCAATCCGCCTCTTTCTTTTTCGAGCGCCTGAGTTGGGTCACGGCTCTGGCGTGGGCCTGTCAGTGGCTCCTGAAGGGTTGGGCACCGTATTGGATCCTCTTGGCGGGGCGACGTTCCCTGCTGCTGTACGCGGCGCATTTGATCCTGCTGGGATGGTTGGGTGCGGCGGGCCTCAGAAACCTGAGTTATCCGGGCGTGTTCTGGGCCTGGATCGGCGTCCTGGGAAGCGTGGGCGGGCTCGCTTGGGCGAGGGAACGCTGGAGCGCGCGGACCCCGCAGAGCGCTTAGAGCATTTGCTCAACGAAGGGGCGGCTTTCGAAGAACGCGAAATCGTCGAACTTCTCACCGGTCCCGATGAACCGGGTGGGAATCCCGAGTTCATTTTGGATGGCGACGATGCAGCCGCCTTTGCCGCTGCCGTCGAGTTTGGTGACGATGACGCCGGTGAGTTGCACAGCCTGATGGAACTCGCGCGCCTGGTGGAGGGCGTTGCTGCCTGTGGTGGCGTCGACCACCAGCAGGCGCTCCTGGGGCGCCGTGGCGTCGCAGCGGCTGAGGATCCGCTGCACCTTGTTAAGTTCCCCCATGAGGTTGGTCTTGGTGTGGAGTCGGCCGGCGGTGTCGCAAAGCAGGAACTCCACGTTGCGGCTGTCGGCCGCCTGGTAGGCGTCGTGGCAGATCGCCGCCGGATCGCTGTTGTAAGCGCCCTTGATGATGTCGCAGCCGATCCGCTGGGACCAGATCTCGAGTTGTTCGATGGCGGCCGCGCGAAATGTGTCGGCGGCGGCCAGCATGACGCTGTGGCCTTTCTTCTTGAGAAAATAGGCCAGTTTCGCCGTGGAGGTCGTCTTGCCCGTTCCGTTGACCCCCACGACGAGGATCACCTTGGGTTTGGAGGCCAGCGGCCGGAGCATCAGGGTGTCGCGAGGCAGCACTTTGAGGATCTCCTCCCGGGCCACTTCCACCACGGTCTGCGCCTGGAGTTTGGCCGCGTCGGGCCGGGCTTGGAGCGTCTCCAGGATCCGGGTGCTCATCGGGACGCCCAGGTCGGCGCGGATGAGTGCCTCCTCCAGTTCATCCCAGTCCACGGGGCGCCCCGTGAATTTTTGAACCAACGATTTGAAAAATCCCAAAGCCATTGTGTGAACCCTTCAGGGGAGAGAAATGCTCGGCGTGAAAGAGCGGGCGTTTACGAGGCGGGAGGCGCCGCCTGGCGGGCCGGCCGGCTCAACTCACCTCGGATCCGGTCCAGGATGCCGTTGACGAAGCGGCCCGACTCGTCGCCGCCGAATTTTTTGGCGATTTCGATGGCTTCATTGATGGAGACCACCGGGGGAATATCGGGGCAGAAAAGCATCTCGTAGATGGCGAGCCGCAGAACGTTGCGGTCCACCGGGGCGATGCGGTGCAGGTCGTAATTGGCAACGCAGGCCTTGATCTTGTCGTCGATCTCCTGCGCATGCGCCATGACCCCCGTCACGATGGCCTCCGTGAAAGTGCGGATTTTGGCCGGTGTGGGATCGCCCCCTTGCGAGGAACGCAGCGACCAGAAAACGGGGGAAAGGGCGGCTGGGGTTTCCCGGTTAAGATCCAGCTGATAGAGGAACTGAATGGCCGCTTCCCGGCCTTCGCGACGTTTACCCATGGGAAAAAAAAGTTTAGGGCTTTGCGAAGCCCGCCATGACCTCGGCCATTTGAACCGCCACGCGGGCGGCTTCGACGCCGCGGTTGAGTTGAGCCTCTAGGCAACGTTCCCGAGCCTGTTCCTCGGACTTGAGCAGGAGGACTTCGTGGATGACGGGGATCCGGTGTTCGAGGGAAATCCGTTGGAGAGAGGCGGTGAGTGTGCCCCCGATGAGAGCGGCGTGTTGGGTGCTGCCTTCGATGATGACGCCCAAGGCCAGGATCGCGTCGTGCCGTCCGAGGCGCGCCACCTCCTGGACCACGAGGGGAATCTCGAATGCACCGGGCACCTCCCAGTGTTCCATCGTGGATCCGGGCGCGGTGGCGTCGATTTCCCGTTGGGCGTTTTCCACCAAACCGTCGACGTAAACCGGGTTGTATCGGCTCGACACAATGGCGAACCGGCGCTGGTCAGCGGGGCGGGCGGGACGATGGGGAAGTGCGGTGGACATTGGGCGGAGGACCAATCTGAGCGAGCCGGGCGGCGGGCGCAACAAGTATCCCAAGCCGGAGTGTTTGCTTGGGCGACGACGACCGCTGAAGCCCGCCAGGAGCGGCGGCGGAGTCGGTTTACAGCAAATGCCCCATCTTGACCCGTTTGGTTTCCAGATACCGGGCGTTGTGCGGGTTGGCGGGCGCTTTGATCGGGACCACTTCCACGATCTTCAGGCCGAATGCCTCAAGCCCCACCACTTTTTTGGGGTTGTTGGTCAGAAACCGCATTTTTCTGACGCCGAGATCGACCAGGATTTGGGCGCCGATGCCGTAATCGCGGAGTTCGGCGGGGAACCCCAGTTTTTCGTTGGCCTCGACGGTGTCGAGCCCCTGTTCCTGGAGTTTGTAGGCATGGATTTTGGCGGGCAGACCGATGCCGCGGCCCTCGTGCTGGCGCATGTAAAGAAGGACCCCTGAGCCGGCGGCCGCGATTTGGGCCAGGGCGCTGTGGAGTTGGTTGCCGCAATCGCAGCGCATGGAGCCGAACACGTCGCCTGTGAGGCACTCGCTGTGGACCCGGACGAGGGTGGTTTTGGCCTTGGAGATCTGCCCCTTCACCAGCGCCAGGTGATGCGCGCCGTCCACCAGCGACCGGTACATGTGCAAATCAAACTCCCCGAAGGCGGTGGGGAATTGGATGACCTGTTCCTGTTCGATGAGGCGCTCGCGGCTCCGCCGGTAGGCGATCAGGTCCTCGATGCTGCACATCTTGAGCCCGTGTTTTTTTCGGAATTTGATGAGCTGCGGGAGCCGGGCCATCGTGCCGTCGGCGTTGAGAATCTCGCACAGCACTCCCGCCGGATTGAGTCCCGCCAGACGGGCCAGGTCGATGCTGGCCTCGGTGTGCCCGGCGCGCCGGAGCACCCCGCCGCTTTTGGCCCGAAGCGGGAAAACGTGGCCGGGTTGGACGAGGTCGGCCGGTTTGGCCTTGGGATCCACCAGGAGTTGGATGGTCCGGGCGCGGTCATGGGCGCTGATCCCGGTGGTGACACCTTCGGCGGCGTCGACTGAGACGGTGAAATCGGTGCGGTAACTTTCCCGGTTCTCGAGCACCATGCGTTGCAGGCCCAGGGCTTCCGCGCGCTCCTCGGTGATTGGGGCGCAGATGAGTCCGCGGCCGTGAGTGGCCATGAAGTTGACCGCCTCAGGCGTGATCTTTTCCGCCGCCATGACCAGGTCGCCCTCGTTCTCGCGGTCGGCGTCGTCGGTCACGATCACCATCCGGCCCAAGCGCATGTCTTTGAGCACTTCTTCGATTGAATCAAATTGCGATGCGGTGGGCATGATCCTCGCAATATCCACCACGCATCCGGGGGGTGGGAAGGGATTTTCTCAAGTCTCCCGCGCTTCGGTTCGCGCCGGGGCGCCGCCCGATGCCGGGGCGATTTCCACGGCGTCCCGCAGGATGGCGATCGCCTCGTCCCGTTGCGCCTCCGTTCGGGCGTGAATCCGGAACAGGCAATCGCCTCGGTGCACCGCCTGACCCACCTTCCGGATCTGTGAGAAACCGACGGCGGCATCCACCTGGTCGGCGGCTTTTGCGCGGCCTGCGCCGAGGGCGATGCAGGCTCTTCCGAAGCAACCGGCGTCCATTCGGGCGAGGATGCCGGAGTCGCTTGCGGTGAACTCCTCAACGATCGGTGCGGGATGCACTGAGAGGATGCTCTCCAGAACCCGGGCGTTGCCCTGCTGGGCTTCCACGAGGGCGACGAACTTTCTCCACGCCGTCCCGTCGTTGAGCCACGCCGCCAGTTGGCTGCGGGGGACGTCGGAGACGCTCTCAGCCAGATCCAGCGTCAGTGTCACGAGATCCGCCGGGCCGCCGCCTTGCAGTGTGGCGACGGCCTCCGCAACCTCCAGCGCGTTCCCGGCGCTGTGCCCGAGGGGTTCGTTCATGGGGGTGATCCTGTGGCAGGTTTGCACCCCCATCTCCCGGCCAACTTGTTCCAGGGCCGCAGCTAGGGACTCCGCCTCGGCCCGGGTTGGCATGAACGCTCCGGAGCCGAATTTCACGTCCAGCACGAGGCGGTTGAGGTTTTCCGCGAGCTTCTTACTCATGATGCTGGCGACGATGAGGGCCTGACTGGGAACGGTGCCCGTCACATCGCGCAGGGCATAGAGTTTCTTGTCTGCCGGACAAATCTCGGCGCTCTGGCCGATCATCACCACGCCGAGTTTCTCGAGTTGGCGCAGGGTTTGTTCGGGGCTGAGCGCCGTGTTGAACCCGGGGATGCTCTCGAGTTTGTCCAGGGTGCCCCCGGTGATGCCAAGGCCGCGCCCCGAGATCATGGGAACCCAGAGGGTGTCGCAGGCCAGCAGAGGGGCGAGCACGAGCGAAACCTTGTCGCCGATGCCGCCGGTGGAATGTTTGTCCACCTTGGGCGGGGTGTCGGCCGGATAGGCCAGGGTTTGGCCGCTGCGCAGCATGGCCCGGGTCAGGAATCGGGTTTCGGCGGGGGTCATACCGCGAAAGAACACCGCCATGGCCCAGGCGCTGGCTTGATAATCCGGGATGCTGCCCTCGGTGAATCCGGCGATAAACGCCGCGATATCCTCCTCAGTCAGCGCGTGGCCGTTGCGTTTGCGCTCGATAAAGCTGGGGACGTGCATGGAGCGAGGAGATCCGGCTTTCGATTGAAAAACCACGCCAAATGAACCTCCTCGGATGATGCGGAGGGCGGGGCCAAAAGCAAAGAGCCGCATCCCGGTGAGGAATGCGGCTCTTGAAGAAGAAAGTCTCCGTTGATGGATTAGCGCATCAGGAGGACGGAACGCGCGCGCTTGATCTCGCGGTTGATCTTGCGATGGAACTGCGCAGGCATGCCGGTGATGCGGCGGGGCAGGATTTTGCCCGCTTCGGTGACAAATTTGCGGAGGATGTCCGGGTTTTTGTAATCGATCGCCTCAAGAGCGATGTCGATCCGGCGCCGCGGCATGGAGCGGTTGTGGCGGCGGAAGTTGGTGCGGCGTTGTGGCGTTTTGGGCTGCATGATGAGGTGTCCTCGAAACGGGGTTTATTTGGTTTCCCGATGAAGCGTGTGGCGTTTGAGGTGCCAGTTATACTTCATCTTCTCCAAACGGTTGGGCGTGTTGGGGCTCTTCTTGTTGCGGGAAGAGATGTAGCGGGAGACGGGTTTGCCTTCCGCTTTCGCTTCCGTGCATTCGAGGGTGATAAAATCGCGGGCCATGGTGATTCGGGCTCCTTATTCCTTGGTATCAGTAACGGGTTCTTCTTCTTCGCCTTCCGATGTTTCCTCGCCTTCGGTCAGACCGAAGAGAGAAGTCACCGGAACGCGGCTGCGGGACACTTTGTTTTGTTTTTCGAGCTGGGCCTGACACTCGACGGTGTAGCGGGTGAAGGGGATGGCTTCGAGCCGGGCGTGAGCGATGGGTTTCCCGCTCATCTCACACTGGCCGTAGGTGCCGCGTTCAATCCGCTTGAGGGCCTCCTCAATTTCGTAAAGGGCATCTTGTTCCTGGGAGAGAAGGCTGAGGGCGAAGTCCCGGTCGTAGGCGTCGCTGCCGGCATCGGCTTGGTGCATTCCGAACGCGCTGGCTTCGCTGCCTTCGGCGCGGGAGCGCAGGGTGTCCTTCGCCACGCCGCTCATCGAGTCGAGCATGTTGTCCCGGAGCTGGACGAGGCGTTCCTTCTGCTTCCGAAGGAAAGGGGTGAGT
>CAMARB010000164.1 GCA_945860355.1 Chthoniobacter flavus
CCCGATCCGAACTCGGCGGCCGCCCTCCTCTGGGACGGGGCGGATGGGGTGGCAGAAGAGGTTTGATTTCCTCCCACAGCTCATCAGCAACCATCGGCTTCATGGGTTAGCTTACACCCATTTCAGACCTTTTGTTAGAGCCTCTTAGGGACAGACCTCTGCGTTGACTAAGTCACCCGAGAGCCATCCCTTACTGCAGGGAAACCGCAGATGACTCAGATTTCCGCAGATGATTCACTTGTCGGCGGGAGACGGCGGGGCGCTGACGCTCGAGGGTGCACATAAGTCTCTGTGGCCCGCTGTAAATCTGCGTTCATCTGCATCATCTGCGGTTCCATGCCGCACTCTCTCCTCTCAGCAGGGACAGACCTTGGCCGTGTCGCCACGGGACAGGCCTCCGGGTTGACCGGGCACGCTGTTTTCTGCAAGATCTCCCCCCGCCGGACTGGTTCCCTCCCGGTGTCGGCATCAGGCACCCCCCGCTTTTCCCCGCGTTCCCACCCGCATCCACCCCATGCCCATGAAAACCCCGTCCCCCCTGGCGCTTTCGTCCCCCCTGGCGCTTTTAACCGCGACGGCTCTTGCCGGGATCGCCTCGGCGCAGGATCCCAAACCTACGCGGATCGAGGAAACCGTGGTGATCGGTAAACGCGCTGATCGTCTGAGCGAAGCGCCCGCGGCGTCCAGCGGGACGGCGAGCGGGGAGGAGCTGCGGGCGCGTCCCATGACGCGGCGGGGAGAGATGCTTGAGGCGGTGCCCGGCATGGTGGTGACGCAGCACGCGGGCGGAGGCAAAGCCAACCAGTATTTCCTGCGCGGGTTCAACCTCGATCACGGGACGGATTTCGCCGTTTCGGTGGACGGCATGCCGGTGAACATGCGCACCCACGCGCACGGTCAGGGGTATGCGGACTTGAACCTGCTGATGCCGGAGCTGGTGGCGGGCGTGGACTACATCAAAGGCACGCACGCGGCGCGCAACGGCGACCTTTCAAGCGCGGGCAGCGCGGATTTCCGGATGGTGGACGCGTTGCCCAAGGGGTTCGCCACGTTTGAGCTCGGGGCCTACAATTATTACCGGGGCGCCGCGGGGGACACGTTTTGGATGGGGCAGGGGGAGAAAGCGCCGAGGCTGACCCTGGCCGGCGAATACAATTTCTACGACGGCCCTTGGGATTTACCCGAGGACGCCTCCCGCTGGAACGGGTTTGCCCGGTATTTTGCCGGGGATACCCACGATCATCTTTCGCTCACCCTTATGGGGTATCGGGGGGAATGGCAGAGCACGGATCAGATTCCCCAGCGGGCCAGCGGCCGGATCGGGCGGTTCGGGTATGTGGATCCGAGCAACGGGGGCGACAGCCAACGCTACAGCCTGCAACTCCACTGGCAGGGCGAGGGGGAAAAGGCCGACACGCAGCTCAATCTCTACGGGTTTTATTACGATCTGGGGCTGTTCTCCAATTTCACCTACGCGCTGGACAACCCGGAGCGCGGCGATCAATTCGAGCAAAGCGAAAGCCGGTTTGTGCTCGGAGGCGACGTTTCGCGGACCTGGAACGCGCTCTCCGTTTTGGGGAAAGAAAGCGCTTTCACCCTGGGGTTGCAGACCCGGACGGATCTCATCGACGGCATCGGGCTTTACAAAACCCAGAACCGCAGCCGGTTCCGCACCGTGCGCGAGGATGACGTGACCGAGGGCAGCGCCGGGGTTTTCGTCGAGGGCACCACCCAATGGACCCCCTGGCTGCGGACGGTCACGGGGCTGCGCGCGGATGCGTTCCTCTTTGATGTTTCCGCGGACAGCCCCGGCAACACGGGCGACGACCTGGCCGCGATCCTCAGCCCGAAGGTGAGCGCCATCCTCGGGCCCTGGAAAAAGACGGAGGTTTACCTCAACTTCGGTTCCGGCTTTCACAGCAACGACGCCCGGGGGGTGACCACCACGCGGGATCCCGAGAGCGGCCTTGGGGTTTCCCCCGTGGATCCCCTGGTGCGGACCTTGGGGGCGGAGGCCGGGGTGCGCACCCAGTGGTTCCCGAAAGTGACCGCGACTTTGGCG
Source organism: Chthoniobacter flavus (assembly GCA_945860355.1). Taxonomy (GTDB): domain Bacteria; phylum Verrucomicrobiota; class Verrucomicrobiia; order Chthoniobacterales; family Chthoniobacteraceae; genus CAIURC01. The sequence continues at coordinate 2,063 of CAMARB010000164.1, forward strand.
GCTTGGTGGCTCCGGAGCGACAGCGAATTGGTTTATGTGGGGGACGCCGGCACCAACGAACCCGGGCCCGCTTCCCGCCGATACGGGCTGGAGACGGCGGTTTATTGGGCGCCCACGGCGTGGCTGTTGTGGGATGCCGAGGTGGCGGTCACGCATGCGCGCCTTTTGGAGAGCCCGGGTGCCGACCGGATCCCCAACAGCGTGCCCTGGATGCTAAGCGGCGGGGTCACGGCCGGGGCGCAGGGGCTCGAGCCGGGATGGTTTTCCGGGATCCGGGTGCGGGCGTTTGGGAAACGGCCTCTGACGGAGGACGGCGCGGTGGAGGTGCGGCCGACCCTGAGCGTGAACGCCAGCGTGGGGTATCGAGTCGCGCGTTGGGAGGCGGCGTTGGAATGTCTCAATCTGCTCGGCCGGAGGGACAACGACATTGCGTATGCCTACACCAGCCGACTCGCCGGGGAACGGGAGGCGGGTTACGAAGATGTGCATTTTCATCCCGTGGAGCCTCGGATGCTCCGGGCCCGGCTGACTTGCCGGTGGTAGAGGAGGAATGGGAATAATGGGAGGAATGGCTCCGGTAACTTTTGCTCTCCGCGCCGGCGCGCTTGCGCCTACTCTTCGCGTTTCCCGGTTTTGTGAAAATCCTCGTCCTCCAGCTCAAACGTATCGGTGACCTTGTGCTCACCGCGCCCGCGCTTGCGGAGGTCCGGAGACGGTTTCCTGCGGCTGAAATCACTCTGGTGTTGGCGGATGGGAGCGCCGGGTTGCTGCCGGCGCTGGGGCATCTCGCCGAGGGCCGCGTCTTTCGCCGGAAAAGCTGGAACCTGGATCTGTGGAAAACGCTGCTGGGATCCTTTGATGTGTGTCTGGATTTCACGGGGACCGACCGATCGGCTTTGCTCTCCGCAGTGTCGCGGGCGAAACGCCGGGTCGGGTTTGGCGCTTTGGCTGATTCTTCCCTGAGGCTCAAGGTTTACACCCACCGGATCCCCGCCCCGGTGCGGGAGTTCCACACCGTGGACCACGCGTTGTTTCTACTGGAGGGATTGCCGGAACCCGAGGCGCCCCTGGCGGTTTGTCCGGAGGCGCTCCGGCTCCCGGAATCCGCCGTGGCGGCCGCAGCGGCCTGTTTGGGGACAGCCCCTTATCTGGTGGTGCACCCCGGCACGGCCCGCCCGGAAAAGTACTGGGTGGCGGAGCGTTGGGCGGAAGTCATCACGGAGATCCGGCACAGGCACGGAATCCGGTGTGTTTTGACGGGAGGGACAGACCCTTTTGAGAAGGCGCACCTGGCGCGGATCCAGGGGGCGTTGAAGGAACCCTGCCTGGATTTGTCGGGCCGGATTGATCTGCTCACGTTCGCGGCGGTGTTGTCGGGGGCGCGCGCCTGTCTGAGTTGCGACACGGCGGCGGTGCATCTGGCGGCGGCGTTTGAGCGTCCCCAGCTGGCCCTTTTTGGAGTGACCAACCCCTTCCACTGGCGGCCCCGGCATGATCGGGCGCTGGTGCTTTCCGCGGCCCAGCCCGAGGCGCCCCTCCGGGAATTCCTGCCCCGGATGAAAGGGGCCCCCATGTCAGGCCTATCGACGGAATCGGTTCTCCGTGCTACCGATGCCCTTCTCGCCGACCCCGGCTTTTCGGGGTGAGGCGGGCCAATCGAGTCCGAATCGAGCGGGTCCTCAGAGCGCGGCGCCTGGTTTTTTCCTGGCCGTTTCGACCGGGGCCCCGGGTGAGAGCGGGCTGTTTTTCATCGCATGGCATCCAAAAAAATCTCCCGCAAAGACATCGCCAAGATGTCCTTTGGCGACTTTCTCAGGGCGAGCCGGGAACCTTACCGGCGGCTTTTCTCCTATCTGCGGCCTTACCGGCTCCGGTTCGGGTTGGGGATCCTCTTTGGGGCGTTGTACGGCGGGGTGCAGGCGCTGATGATTTTTGATGTGCGGATCGTGACCAAGGCGGTGTTTTCGGGAGGTTCATTTCAGCTGCCCGACGCGGTCAGCCGTTGGTGGCCCGGGGTGGGTGAGCTGAGGGTGGGGGACGGCCCGTGGGTTTTGGCGGCGATCTGCGCGAGTATCCCGGCGTTGATGCTGGTGCGCGGGCTCTGCAGTTATCTCAACAGCTATTTTATGCTGTGGGTGAGTGTCCGTGTGCTGGACGACATCCGCACCCAGGCGTTTCGGCACGCGCTGAGCCAGAGCCTGGAGTTCTTCAACCAATCCAAGGCGGGCGACCTGGTGCAGACCGTTTTTAACCAGACCCGTATGGCGCAGCAGGCGTTGACGACCATCTCCGGGGACATCGTCAAACAACCCATCGCCATCCTCTCGGCGCTGGCGACTTTGTTCTACCTGGACTGGCGGTTCACGCTCATGTCCTTCGTGATTTTCCCGCTGTGCCTGCTGCCGGTGGTGTTGGTGAGCCGCAAAGTGCGCAAAGCGGGCGCGCGGGAGGAGGAAGAAGCCGGCCAGTTGATGGTCATCATGCACGAGGCGTTTGCCGGGGTGCGCGTGGTCAAAACCCATGCCCGGGAGGATTTCGAGGCGGCCCGGTTTAACGCCGCCAACGGGCAGATCATGGCGTTTATCATGCGCTGGCGCAAAGCCATGGAGATGAGCGGGCCTCTGGTGGAAACCATCGCATCCTTGGGGGTGGCGGCTGCCCTGCTCTGGGCCTATCGCAACGGGATGGGCTACGAAAACTTCATCGCCCTGACCGGCGGCCTCGTGCTCCTCTACCCGGCGTTTAAGTCCCTGAGCCGGATTTATTTAACCATGCAGAAGTGTCTGGCCTCCACCACCAAGGTGTTCGAGCTCCTTGACCGCAAACCGGCCATTCAAGACGCGCCCGACGCCCGGCCCCTGAATTTTGCCCGGGGCGAGATTGTGTTTGAGGGGGTCACATTCGGTTACCAGAGCGACCGGGTGGCGGTGCGGGGGATCGACCTCAAAATCCCGGCCGGGAGCACGTGCGCCCTGGTGGGTGCGAGCGGATCGGGCAAGAGCACGCTTCTGGCCCTGCTCCAGCGCCTGTACGAACCCCAGAGCGGCAGCATCCGGATCGACGGCCAGGATCTGCGCAGCGTAACGCAAGCCTCTCTGCGCGAGCATATTGCAACCGTCAGTCAGGACACCTTTCTTTTCCACGACACCATCGCCAACAACATCCGGTACGGCCGGCTGGACGCCTCCGACGCCGAGGTGCGCGCGGCGGCGGCCCAAGCGCACGCCCAGGGGTTTATTGAGGAAAAACCGCAGGGATACGCCACCGTGATCGGCGACAAAGGCTCGCTTCTGAGCGGGGGCCAGCAGCAGCGGGTTTCCATCGCGCGGGCCCTGCTCAAAAACGCGCCGATCCTGTTGCTGGACGAGGCCACCAGCGCGTTGGACAGCGAGAGCGAAAAACAGATTCAGGCGGCGTTGGAGACCCTCTCCAGCGGGCGCACGGTGATCGCCATCGCGCACCGGCTCTCGACCATCCTCAAAGCCGACCAGATCGTGGTGATGGAAGGCGGCGTGATTCAGGAGATTGGCACCCACCAGAGTCTTTTTGAAAAAAGCGGCTATTACCGGCGTCTGTACGACCTGCAGTTTCATCAGCATCCCGGCGAGGAAATCCCGCTGGCCGAACTGCAATCCGCCCCCTAGTTTCCTCCCCGCAATTTCTCCCCCCAGAGCTATGAATGATTCCCAAAAAACCCTCCTCCTCCTGTTTCTGAGCATCTGCTCCTGTCCCTTGGTCTGGGGCCAGGCCGAGGGAGTCCGAGCCCGGACCCAGGTGTATCCCGACGGCAGCACCCGGGCGGTGGTGGTGGACTACGAGAACAAGAACTCGGAGGAGGTGCTGAAGGACGCCTCGGGCAAGGTCACAAAAAAAACCCGGTACACCATGGACGAGCGCAACCAGGTGGTCGGCGCCACCCATCTCGACGCCAAAGGAAACGTGCGTTACCGGGAGGTTTACACTCTGGACGACCGCGACCGGGTGATCAAATCGCAGCTTTATTCCGCCACTGACCGACCCGTGGGGCTCCGGGTGTTCACCTACGGCTCCAAAGGGGCGCCCCGGGTGGATGACTACGATGAGAAGGGGAATTTGATTAAGACCACCGGCGGCACCCGCTCGGGGCGCTCCAACACCCCCGCCCGCAACGGTGCGGCGCCCGCCCGCTGAGAGGGTTCGGACTGCCGGGTTTGATCTCCGCCCGTTTTCTTCCCATGGTTTGAGCATGATCGGTCGCAAGGTATTTTACGAAGGTCGCGTCCAGGGCGTCGGGTTCCGGTTCACCGTCAAGGCGCTTGCCCGCGGGTATGAGGTGCTGGGTTGGGTGCGCAATTTGGAGGACGGCCGCGTGGAGCTCCAGGTCACCGGCGAACGCGAGGAAGTTGAGGCCTTCCTGGAGGCGGTGGCGGAGAGCGAGCTCAAAAGCCACATCAAAGGCACGCAAAACCTGCCCATCCCACCGCTCACCGGGGTGCGGGGATTCGAGATCCTGCGTTGACGCCGGCGGCGGCTCTCCGGAATCAGCCGGGTTGCGCGAGAGAGCCGCCGTTTTCCCGATAAAAAACCTATCCGAGTCCGACGACCGCCATTGAAATCAGGCGCCGGATGTTCTTCTTAAAGAGCCGCATGTCAGTCCCCGCCATCTCCATTCAGAACCTCAGCAAAGAGTTCCCGATCCCGTTCAGGCGGGAATCGGTCGCAGCCGTCAAAGGGCTCTCCCTGGAAGTGCAGGCGGGCCAAGTTTACGGCCTCCTCGGGCCAAACGGCTCGGGCAAAAGCACGACCATGAAAATCGTGCTGGGTTTGGTCAGCCCGACCTCAGGGAAAACCGAGATTTTCGGCCGGGACAGCACGTTGGTGGAGAGCCGGGAAGAGGTCGGGTTCCTGCCCGAGAACCCTTATTTTTACAAATACCTCACCGGCCAGGAGACTTTGGAGTTTTACGGGAAACTCTGCGGCCTGCGCGGGGCGCGGCTCCGGGAACGCACCCGGGAGTTGCTGGAGCTTGTGGGGCTGGAAAAAGCGGCCGACCGGCGCGTGGGCGGTTATTCCAAGGGAATGCTCCAGCGGATCGGTCTGGCGCAGGCGCTGGTCCAGGAGCCGCGGCTGCTGGTGCTTGACGAACCCACCGCCGGGGTGGACCCGGCCGGGTCCCGGGAGATCCGGGACTTGATCCTCGATTTCAAGCGCCGGGGCATCACGGTTTTGCTGTGTTCGCATCTGCTGGGGCAGGTGCAGGAGATCTGCGACCGGATCGGGATCCTGCACCAGGGGGTGTTGATCCGGGAAGGCCCCCTGACGGAGCTCATCTCCATTGAGAACCAGACGGAGCTCATTTTGGAGACCGCGCCGGCTGACCTGCTCCGGGAGATCGAGGCGGCCATCGCGCGCACCCCCGGGAGCCGGCTTTTGGAGCAGCGCAAACCGCAGACCACCCTGGAGCGCTTCTTTTTGGAAGTGACCGGCGCCAACCCCGACGAGCGTTGAGTATGGCCACCACCGAGACCCTCATTCCCGCGCATCCGCGGCACACCCTGTTTTCTTTCGCCCGGATCCGGGCGATCACGACCAACACCCTTCTGGAGCTGGTCCGGCTGAAGGTGTTTTATTTCATGCTGATCTTCGCCCTGGTGCTCATCGGCAGCTCGGCGTTCATGGTGAAGTTCACCTTCCAGCAGCAGTTCCAGGTGCTCAAGGACGTGTCCCTCGGTGCCATGTCGATTTTCACCTGGCTGCTGGCCGTGTTGTCCACGGCGATGTTGCTGCCCAAAGACATCGAAGACCGCACCCTCTACACCATCCTCGCCAAACCGGTGCCCCGGCTGGAATACCTGCTGGGCAAGCTGCTGGGGGTGCTGCTCATGCTGCTGCTCGCCCTGGGCGCCATGAGCGCGGTGTTCCTCGCGGTGCTTTACCTGCGGGAACAGTCGGCTTTTGCCGACGCCATGCGCGGTCAGGCCCCGGGCGAGGCGCTCGACGCCGCGCTCCGCGAAATCCGCGCATCGACGTTCACATTCAACCTGTTGCCGGGGATTTGTGTGATCTACCTCAAGGCCGCCCTCTGCGCCTCGCTCACGCTTCTGCTCTCCACATTCGCATCCTCCTGGATCTTCACCGTGATCACCTCGGTGATGGTTTATTTCATCGGCCACGTGCAGCCCATCGCCCGCGAGTACTGGTTGTCGCAAATGCCCGGCGGCCATGATCCCTCGCTCGTTCTGAAGCTCTTTCTGGGGCTGGTGGCCCTGGTTTTCCCGGATTTCCAGATCTTCAACCTCGTGGACGACGTGGCGGCCGGGAACGCGGTGCCTGCGGCGATGTTTTTCAAGACGGCGGCGTTGGGTCTGGGGTATGTGGGCACCTACACCTTCGTGGCCTACCTATCCTTCGCGAACAAGGAGCTGTGAACGGAGTGAAAACGCGCCTGCAAACAGGCCTGCAAGTGGCTGCTGTGCTCCTGCTCTTCGGGCTAGCCCGGCTGCATTTTGAGCAGAGCCTGACCGAGGCCCATCGCCGGGCCTATTTCCAGACCGCCAAACTCAACCTGGATCTGCGCCAGCAGATCGGTCAGATGGGTTT
>CAMARB010000165.1 GCA_945860355.1 Chthoniobacter flavus
GAGAAAAACCGGGGATTTTCACCCCGTGTTTGCGAGCGAACCTGGCGAGGAACGTCTCGGCGATGATCCGCACATCGGCATCGCGCTCCCGGAGCGGCGGGACAAACACGGGGAACACATTGAGGCGGTAGTAGAGATCCTCCCGAAAATCGCCCGCGGCCACGGCTTTTCGCAAATCGCGGTTGGTTGTGGCCAGCACGCGCACATCGACCTTGATGGTCTTGGTGCCGCCCACCCGCTCAAACTCGCGCTCCTGGAGCACCCGCAGCAGTTTGGCCTGCAACCGGGGCGACACCTCGCTGATTTCATCGAGCAGCAGCGTGCCGCCGTTGGCCAACTCGAACCGCCCCTCCCTCCTTTCTGTGGCGCCCGTAAACGCGCCCTTCTCGTGCCCGAAAAACTCGCTCTCGATGAGCTGCTCAGAAACCGCGGCGCAGTTGACCCGGATATAGGGCGCCTGGGAGCGGGCACTCGCGTGGTAGATCGCGTGGGCCACCAGTTCCTTGCCCGTGCCGTTTTCGCCCTGAATCAGCACGGTGGCCTCCGTGGGCGCAACCTTCCGCAACATGTGCCTAAGGCTGACCATGGCCGAACTATCCCCGATCAAATCCCCGGTGTCGCTCACCTGCGCCACCAGATACTGGTTGAGCTGGACGACCTGCCGGTAGTTCTCGGCCTTTTTGACCACCATCTCGATCTGGCTGAGGGAAAACGGCTTGATGAGGTAGTCAAACGCTCCGTTGCGCATGCAGGCCACGGCCGTCTCGATCGTGCCAAACCCGCTCATCATCACAATGAGCGGACGCTCCGGGCTGTTGGAGAGACGCTCCAGCAAATCCAGCCCTTCCCCGTCCGGAAGCCGGATATCCAGGAAGAGCATGTCGAAGCTCCCGCGTTTTAAGAGAAGCTCGCCTTCGTGCAGAGTCGCCGCAGTAGCAACGGAATAGCGTTTCCCCCGCAAATGCTCCTCGAAGCTTTTGCGGATGATCGGCTCATCGTCGACAACCAGGATTTTTTCTACGGCCATTGGTCAAATGCGCGATGCGGACATGTCGCCTCCGCTCGGGCGCGGCAATCTAGAGAGTTTGGCAGCGCCACCACAAGGCACTTCACCGGACGCATGGGCTAACGGTGTTTGCCGTAAACACGCTCCAGCTGGGAGGCCGCCATCCGAGGGGCCACTGGCGCCATTCGCGGCTGGGCCGTGGCCTTGAGCAGGAGTTGCTCGTTTTCACGGTCGAGCAGCAGCGCGCGGAGAATGGATTGCTGGCCCTTCTCCATGGCCGTCCGAAGCTCAGGGGTCGTCGCCTTTTGTTGAGCCCCCACCTCCTTGAGCCGCCCCAAGGACACGTCCAGCCGCGCGAGAAGCGCCCGTTTCCGGTTGAGCAGGGATTCCTCGGGCGGTTGGCCGCTCGCCTTCAAGGCGCGGTTCTCGTCCAACATGAGTTGATAGACCTCCTCGCAGAGATCCATGTGGCATTGGAGCGTTCCGGAAAGGGATCCGTCTTCAGTGAAAGCCGATTGCATAGGTTCAAATAAGGGGGAAGGAGGCGGGGGCAATCTCTTTGTTACGGCGCAGCCGTGGGCGGACGCTCCGAGACGGCGGAGGCGCCCGGCAGGGGGGCCAGCGGATCGCCCAGCAGATGCTGGATCTTGTCCTGGGTGGTCTGAGCCCAAACCAACTGCTCACCCCTCCAGCGCGCCATTTGCACAATATTGGCCGTGCTCTCCGAGGGCTTGCGGTTCTCGGCCTCCAGCTTCTTTGCCGCTTCCACGATGAACCGGTAGGCCTCGGCCGCCCGACTCGACAGCCGGAGCCGCTCAAAGCACAGCCCCATCTGGTAAATCACCGGCCACTGCCAGTCGGCGTCCTCGTTGAGCCGGGCCAGGGTCTGGTAGATGGTCAAGGCGCTCACAAAGTCGCCCGCCTCGTAGTAGGCGTTGGCGAATTCGTTCCCCGTTTTTTTCTGCCAGTAAACCCACTGCTCAGGGGCCTTCGCCTTGCGCGCGTTCTCCTCCTTCAACAGCGCAATGACTGTCTCAAAAGCCTGCTCCGGCTTGCGAAGGCCGCGGTAAATCGTCGCCAACAGGTAACGCGCCTCCGGAACCGAGGCGTGCTCGGGGAATTCCGCGAGAAACTTCTTCGCCATTTCCGCCCCCGCCTGGAGGTTGCCCTGGAGAAAACTGCAGTGCGCGGACTTGAAAAGCACGCGCGCCCGGTCGTCCGCCGCCAGATCCAAGCGGATGAGCAGTTCCAGAAACTTGGAAGCCTGGGCGTAATCGCCCGAAAGAAAATGAGTCTCGGCGATTTCCAATTGCGCCCGCTGGGTGAGCGCCCGGTGGGCATCCGCACCCTGGACGTCGACGCGCAGCGCGGAGTTCAAAACGCTGTAAAACCGGGTGATCGCCCTCTGCGGGGCGCCGATTTTCCGGTAGAGCAGGCCCAGCTTGAAATGCAGCTGAGGACCGTCCGGGTCTTTCGCGTACAACTCCGCCATCTTTTCATAAAAGGCGATCGCCTTGGCGTAGAGATTCTCCTTCTCGTAACGCTCGGCCAGCTCCAAAAGCGTCCCCTTCTTCTCCGCATCGGCAATCGGAAGATTGACGATCAAATCCACAAAATGCTCTGCAAGCGGCCACTTCGCCTCGTCCGCCGCCCGCATGGCCAGGCGCGCGTACCCGGCCATCTCGTTCTTCATCGATGCGGAGGCCCCGCCGCCCCGTTGCTGCGGGGTTTGCGAGTCGTCCCGCGTCTCGTCGCCGGATGCGACGGCGGCAAAAACCGCCAAACCCATCCCCGCAACGCAGCCCAACCGACTCCCCTTACTTCTGTTCAGACTCGGCCTTGCTCTTTGGCGCCTCGACGGGCAACGCCGGCTGAAAAATGGGGTCGAAAAGATAAGAACGAGTCACGGGCCGCCCCTCGGTGGCGGAAAAAAACTCCATTAACTCGTCCGGAATCCGCTTCAGATTCAGATCGCGCTGCGGTTGCGCTGCGCCCCCCTGCTCCTTGCCGGGTTTATCCGGGCCGTTCTCAACCACATCCGCCTTGGGCTTGGCCTCGGGCTTTGGCGCCTGCAGCAGCGGGGGAGCGAACCGCTCGGGACACTCGGGAGCAGCCCCCCCAAAGCGCATCTGCACAGGGCCATGCGTGGCCAGATAAGGCTCCGCCCGGAAGATGTAGGGATAGGCATCCCCCTGCTTGAAGTGTTTGCGGGGCTCCGGCGCACCTCCCGCAAGTGCGCCCGGGGCAGAGCACAAACAGAGGACGACCAAGAGACCTGAGGCGAGGGATCGCTGCATGCCGCAGTGCAGAGCAGCCTCCTTGCCATTTCGCCCGAAGATTTTGACTGAAGGGGTGAATACTTCCACCGGAGGCAGGGAAAAAGGGCGGGAGCTCCTATCCCAAGCCCCGCGGCGCCTTCCCAGCCTCGCCCTCTCGCTGCCGGTCACGCAACCCACCCAGGGAAAATTGCGGGGCGCTATCTCAACCCGGAAATGGAAGTTCCAGCCGGATAACTGAAGGGGCGAAAGCTTCAGTCCTTGGCGTTCCGTAATTTACAAAATGGTCTCCCCGCCCCCGCGTCTCCGCGTGAAAATAATCTCTCTCTGAAACTTCGGAGTTCGGGTTTAAGACACAAAAAAGCCCCTCGGGTGATCAGTCCGAGGGGCTTCTTGCGGATTTCAGCTCAGAGGATTACTGGAGCAAACGCAGAGCGGACTGAGTGCTCGCGTTGGCCTGGGCGAGCATGGCTGAGCCCGCCTGCACCAGGATGTTGTTCCGAGCGAGCCGCGTGGATTCCTGCGCCACATCCACGTCCACAATTCGGCTGTTAGCGGCTTCGAGGTTTGTCCGGTTCACCGCCAGCTGATCTGAGGCAAACCCGAGCCGACTCACCTCCGCGCCGTTTTGCGCACGGGAAGTCGCCACCGAGGAGATGGCGTCGGAGATGTTCGTCGCGGTTAAACCCGAGAGATTACTCGCCGATGTGATGGTGGTCGTGGATGTCGCCAGATCCGCCTTGGTGATGTTCATCGACTGGGTCGCGTCCTCGGAGGTGGACACCGACAGGGTGCCACCGCCAAAGAGCGCCACGCCGTTGAACTTGTCCGTGGCGAGGCTCGTGAGCTGGGCTTTAAGCGCCGTGAATTCCGAGTCGTAGTTGGCGACGTCGGAGGTTGTCTTGGTCGCGTCCGTGGACAGGGTTTTGAGCTCAGCGATTCGCTCGAGCACCTTGCTGGCGGTCTTGAGCCCGCCATCCTGGGTTTGCAGGAAGGACGTGGCGTTCGCCACGTTGGTGCTGGTCGCGTCCGTCCGGGTGATGGCCGCCTGCATTTTCGTCGAAACGGCAAGGCCGCCGGCGTCATCGTTGGAGGAGGTGATTTTCGAACCGCTCGACAACCGGGCCAAGCTCTTTTGGAGCATGGAATTGCTGCTGGTGAGGTTCCGGGCAGCCTGGCTGGCCGAGAGGTTGGTGTTGATTACAAGGCTCATACTGATGGTTCCTTTCTTGGTCTTTCTACTGCGACTTCCGTGTCGCGACGGGCCACTTTGGATCTGGTGTCTGGCCTCACCCGCTGGAGTATTGACTCCTCGCAATCCTGTTCTCGGCAGCCCCCGGACATTCTTTAGACGTGTTTTCGGAATTTTCTCCCGCGGGCGGAACGCCCCGTTTTCCCCGGAGGAACGCCCCGCACCCCAAACCCTGTGTGTGGCTGGGTCTCCGGGAAACGCCCTGATTCAAAGCTCCCGAGACTTCGCCCTTGGAATCCCCAAAGAAGAACTGGCAGGGCGCCTTGCAAACCATGGAGGGCCCAGGATTTCTTGCAGAACCCATCCCGACCCAGAGGAACCAGCGCTCAGCCCCGATCTCGAATCCCCTCACCGCGCTTCGTTTATCCCGAAAATGGAATTTCCAAGCCGCTTCCTTGCGCCCTTTGAGATCTTTGTGGTTCAAAAAACCGCGCAAGCGCCGCGGGCTCCGGGCCTCAGGCGGCCGAGTCGGCGTCCATCTTCACCGCAGAGAACTCAAAGTGCGCAAAGATTCTGGGGGTTGAGGCGAAGACGCTGGGGGGAGGAGAGCTTTTTGAAAAATACGGAACGCCAGAGGTTTGCGCATCCGCATGCGCGGGCACTCCGCTGGAACTTCGGTTCTCGGGTTTATTGCCGCATCCTCCGCCGTTCCAAAACACCGAGGCGCTCGTTTCGGCCACCCACACATCCCGCCCTCTAAAACTTTTGTGCTTTCTGACTCACGGTCCATGACCACTTGAAGGCAAGGGGAGCCGCGAGCCGCGGCGAATCCATGCGGCAGACCGGATGCACGGCAGCAGCCCGCTGGTTGCAAAAAAAAGCAGCTTCCATCCTTCCCCTTGAGCCGCCCGCTGCGGCCAGGATTCGCCGCAGTCCATGAGATCTCCACAGCCGCACTCACATTCGCATCCGGGAGTCCGATGCGAGCCGCCTTGCCCTGAGCTCCTCCGGGGGCCGCGATTCGCTAGCAAATGATCCCGGGAGGGTTCGCACCCACGCATGGATGCCGGCGCCCCTGCCCTCGGAACGCCCCTGCGATGGCTCCCACAGCGGGCCCTGTCCGATTCATCCCGCCAGGCCAGCCATTGCCTCCCGGCTAGCCCCTGACGCGATTCGATGCGTCAAATTCCCTCCGGAGCCGATGCGTCCCATCCGCACGAAAAAAAGCCCCTCGGATGAGTCATCCGAGGGGCTCTCCCATTGTCTCACTTCACACTTACTGCAAAAGTTTAAGGGCGGACTGCGTGCTGGAGTTGGCCTGAGCGAGCATCGCCGAACCCGCCTGCACCAGGATGTTGCTCCTGGCCAGTTTCGTGGACTCCTGGGCCACATCCACATCCACAATCCGGCTGTTGGCGGCCTCCAGGTTGGTCCGATTCACCACCAACTGGTCTGCGGCAAATCCGAGTCGGCTGGCCTCCGCGCCGTTTTGAGCCCGGGAGGTGGCCACGGACGCGATTGCGTCCGAGATATTCGTCGCGGTCAACGAGGAGAGGTTGGCGGCCGTGGTCACGGTGTTGGTGGAAGCTGCCACGTCCGCCAGGGTGATGTTCATGGACTGCGTGGCGTCCTCAGATGTGAGCACCGAGAGGGTGCCGCCGCCAAAGAGTGCGACTCCGTTGAATTTTTCCCCGGCAACTCCGGTCAACTGCGACTGCAAGGCGGTAAACTCGGCATCGTAGTTGGCGATGTCGGACGTCGTTTTTGTCGCGTCCGTCGAAAGGGTTTTGAGCTCCGCGATCCGCTCGAGCACCTTGCCCGCAGTCTTGAGCCCGCCGTCCTGCGTCTGAAGGAAGGAGGTCGCGTTGGCGATGTTGGTGGTGGTCGCGTCGGTGCGGGTGATGGCCGCCTGCAGTTTGGTTGAAACCGCGAGTCCGCCGGCGTCGTCGCTGGAGGAGGTGATCTTGGATCCGCTGGAGAGCCGGGCCAGGCTCTTCTGCAGCATGGCGTTGCTGCTGGTGAGGTTTCCGGCTGCTTGGCTGGCCGACAGGTTGGTGTTGATGACGAGACTCATTTGGGAGGTTCCTTTCGTGGATTTCTGATGCGACTTCCGGGTCGCGGCGGGCCACTTTGAATCGGGTGTCTGACCTCACCCGCGGGGACTTGCGTCTCCCGCAATCCTGTTCTCGGTCGCCCTCCCAATTACTTTAGCGAATTTCCACGATTTTTCGCGCGATCGGCCCGCTCAAGGGAAAAAGTCCCCCGAGCGAAACCCGACCGCCGCGCTCCTCACTGAGAGCTCCCCGGAGAATTCCTCCGAGGAGCTCTTCCCTCCCCTTGCCTTACGCTTACTGGAGAAGTCGAAGTGCGGACTGCGCGCTGGAGTTGGCCTGGGCCAACATCGCCGAGCCCGCCTGCACAAGGATGTTGCTCTTTGCCAGTCGCGTGGATTCCTGCGCCACGTCCACGTCCACAATCCGGCTGTTGGCGGCTTCCAGGTTTGTCCGGTTCACCGCCAACTGGTCCGATGCGAACCCGAGCCGGCTCACCTCGGCCCCGTTCTGCGCGCGCGATGTCGCCACCGAGGCGATCGCATCCGAGATGTTCGTCGCGGTCAGCCCGGAGAGGTTTCCGGCGCCGGTGATCGTCGTGGTGGACGTCGCGAGGTCCGCCTTGGTGATGTTCATCGACTGCGTCGCGTCCTCGGAGGTCGCCACAGACAGCGTGCCGCCTCCGAAAAGCGCCACCCCGTTGAATTTGTCGGTGGCCAGACTGGTGAGCTGCGCTTTGAGCGCGGTAAACTCCGCGTCGTAGTTGGCGACGTCCGACGTGGTTTTCGTGGCGTCCGTTGACAGCGTTTTGAGCTCCGCGATCCGCTCCAGCACCTTGCTCGCCGTCTTGAGCCCGCCGTCCTGCGTCTGCAGGAACGACGTCGCGTTGGCGATGTTGGTGGTGGTCGCGTCGGTGCGGGTGATGGCCGCCTGCAATTTGGTTGAAACAGCGAGTCCGCCGGCGTCGTCGCTGGAGGAGGTGATCTTGGATCCGCTGGAGAGCCGGGCCAGGCTCTTTTGAAGCATCGCGTTGCTGCGGGTGAGGTTTCCGGACGATTGGCTGGCCGACAGGTTGGTGTTGATGACGAGACTCATTTGGGAGGTTCCTTTCTTGGAATTCTGATGCGACTTCCGGGTCGCGGCGGGCCACTTTGAATCGGGTGTCTGACCTCACCCGCGGGGCGCCTTATGTCGCCCGCAATCCTGTTCTCGGTCCGGCTCGGAATTTCTTTAGGTCGAATTTCCGCGGTTTTTTCTTCGCGATTCTCTCCGGCGCAATTGCCAACCATCGCCTCCCGATCCACCTGAATCACGACCCGCGGCATCCCCTTCAGACAACGAAAAAGCCCCTCGGACACTCATCCGAGGGGCTCTCCCGTTGTCTCACTTCACACTTACTGCAAAAGTTTCAGGGCGGACTGCGCGCTGGCGTTTGCCTGGGCCAACATCGCCGAGCCCGCCTGCACGAGGATGTTGCTCTTCGCAAGCCGCGTGGATTCCTGCGCCACGTCCACGTCCACAATCCGGCTGTTGGCGGCTTCGAGGTTCGTCCGGTTCACCGCCAGCTGGTCCGATGCAAACCCGAGCCGGCTCACCTCGGCCCCGTTTTGCGCTCGCGATGTCGCCACCGAGGCGATCGCATCCGAGATGTTCGTCGCGGTCAGCCCGGAGAGGTTGGTGGCGCCGGTGATCGTCGTGGTGGACGTCGCAAGGTCCGCCTTGGTGATGTTCATCGACTGCGTCGCGTCCTCGGAGGTCGCCACAGACAACGTGCCGCCCCCGAAAAGCGCCACACCGTTGAATTTGTCGGTGGCCAGACTGGTGAGCTGCGCTTTGAGCGCCGTAAACTCCGCGTCGTAGTTGGCGACGTCCGACGTCGTTTTCGTGGCGTCCGTTGAGAGCGTTTTCAGCTCAGCGATCCGCTCCAGCACCTTGCTCGCCGTTTTGAGCCCGCCGTCCTGGGTCTGCAGGAAGGAGGTCGCGTTCGCGATGTTGGTGGTGGTCGCGTCGGTGCGGGTGATGGCCGCCTGCAGTTTGGTTGAAACCGCGAGTCCGCCGGCGTCGTCGCTGGAGGAGGTGATCTTGGATCCGCTGG
>CAMARB010000166.1 GCA_945860355.1 Chthoniobacter flavus
ACCAGCTCATGCTCCGCAGCGCGTTGCCGCCCGAGCTGTCCGCGTTCAATCTGCCCGACGGTTTCACGGTCAAAGGCAGGCGCGAGGTCTCCACCCTGCCCACGCAGGCGCTCTTTCTCTTCAATAACCCGTTTGTCGTCCAGCAGTCCCTTTTCCTGGCCGAACGGGTTCTGGCCGCCGGTTCCGACCCCCGGGAGCAGGTCCGCCAAGCCTATCGCCGCGTGTTTTCTCGCGACCCGCAACCCCGCGAAGTGGGGGATGCGCTCGGGTTTGTGGCCGACACCGAGCGGGATCTCGAGGGCGTCCACTCGCAGCCCGAACAACGGCGGGTGACGGCCTGGGCCGCCTTCTGCCAGACCCTGCTGGCCAGCAACGAAATGCGTTACACGGACTGATCTCCCCCTCCGCCTATGAACCCCATTTCCCGTCGTGAAATGCTCCGCACCGCCTCCTGCGGCTTTGGTGCTCTCGCTTTTGCCGGATTGACCGGAACCGCCCGCGCGGCGCCCGCCGGACCCGATCTCCGGCCGCGTTCCCCGCAGTTTCCGGCCCGGGCCAAGCGGGTGGTTTTCCTGTGCATGTCGGGCGGTCCCGCCCAGATGGACACGTTCAACCACAGGCCCCAGGTCCAGGAAAAGCCGCACCCGGGCTCGGTGGTGTCGTTTGCGCAGCACGGGCAAAGCGGACTCTGGGTCTCGGAGCTTTTGCCAAACCTGGCCCGGCACGCGGACAAACTCTGCGTGCTCAACGGGATGTGCTCCGACACGTCCAATCACGCTCAGTCCTTCCTCCAATTGCACACCGGCGACCGGCTCCGGCCCTCGCCGAGCATGGGGTCCTGGGTGAGTTACGGGCTCGGCTCGGAGAACCAGAATCTGCCGGGGTTCATCTGTTTGAACCCGTGGATGCCCTCGGTTTATTCCTCCGCCTGTTTGCCGTCCCTGTTTGAGGGAACCCCCATCGGGGTGAACGGCGAGGACATGTCCAAGGCCACGATCCGCGACGTCCAGGGCGAACACCTGCCGCCGGCGGTCAAAATGCGGCAGTTCGCCCGGCTCCAGGAATTGAACCGGGCGCACCAGGCCGCGCGTCCCGATGACGACCGGCTGGAGGGGGTGATTCAGACGATGGAGTTGGGGTTCAAGATGCAGGGCGCCGCCCCGGGGCTGCTGGATTTGCGCGGCGAATCCAAGGCCACCCTCGAACGATACGGCGTCGGGAAAGTCTATCAGACCGGCAGGAGCAAGCCCTCGGACTTCGGGCGTCAATGCCTGCTGGCCCGGCGGTTTCTGGAGGCCGGGGTGCGGTTCATCGAGCTCGATCACAGGGACTGGGACCAGCACGAGAATCATCTGCGCGATCTCAAGGCCAATTGCGCCTCGGTCGACGCCCCCATTGCCGCCCTGTTGGAGGACCTCGAAAAGGGCGGCCTGCTGGAGGACACCCTCGTGATTTGGGGCGGCGAGTTCGGGCGTCCCGGGATGATCCCCGGGCAGAAGGAGTCCGCCGGGTCCGGACACAACAACCGGGCGTTTACTTTCTGGCTGGCCGGGGGCGGGGTCAAAGGCGGTTACACCCACGGGGTGACCAACCACCTGGGCAGCGAGGTGCTTGAGGGCAAGGTCCATTTCCACGACCTGCACGCCACCGTGCTCCATCTCCTGGGGCTCGATCATCAACAGCTCGCGGTGACCCAGGGCGCCCGCCAAATCCGGCTCACGAGCGCCGAGGGCGGCAAGGTCGTCCGGGAGATCCTCGCCTGAGAGCCGGTTGGCCCCGGGGAACGGCTCCCGTTCGGCCGGGCTGAAAGGCGCCGCTGGCTGGCGCTACCACGCGGATTGGAGCGTCCGGAGGGAGATTTCAGCCAGGGATTCCACCCTGCGCCAGGCCCCCGTGAAATCGAGGTGCCGGGTCATCGGGCCGGGGGCGACAACACAGCGCATTCCTGCGGCTCGGGCCGCCCGCAGACCGTTGAGGGAGTCCTCAAAAACCAACACCTCCTCGCGGACCACCCCCAGATTCTCCGCCGCGTGCAGGAACAGGCTCGGATCCGGCTTCACCTTGCCGGTGTCGTCCACGGTCGAGAAATGATCGAACTCTCCCCGCAGCAGCAGCTTTTCCATCCAGGACTGGATCCACGACTGAGGGCTGCTGCTGGCGATGGCCGTGCGGAGCCCCAGCGCCCTGGCTTCCGCGAGCAGGTCGCGCACCCCGGGCAACGTGGCAAGCGTGTGATGGAATTCTTTCTCCCGCTCGCAGCGCCGGGTTTCCATGGCGGGCCAGTCGAAATCGCGGCCGGTGAGTTCCTCAAGGTCGCGCCGGGGATCATAAGCGGTCTTGAAATCCGTGCCCACGACCTGGGCGTAGCGTTCCACGGGCAGAAAATGGCCGTGGGATTCGAAGATTTCCTTCCAGGTCAGATAACCCGCGCTTTCGGTGTCCACCACAAGGCCGTCGAAATCGAAAATCACTGCGCGAAGGGAAACGGGCATGGGCGTCATCTTGCGGTCTGTCTCCCGGGGTTGCCCACACAAACGTGAAGCGCTTCTGAGTGCGCGGGGGCGCCGGCTTCGCCGCTGACGCCGGTGGCGCGCATCCGGGGAGATGCTGCGCTGTTGCCCGCGGGGGGACGAGCTCGGCGGCCTCTGCGCTTTAGGGCGGCCGTTGCGCACTGGGAATCCGAAGGAGGGGGGGGCGGGCTTTTTTGGCGGAAGCCGGCAGATTTTCGACGACTTCCAAAAAAAATTACGCATCTTCGTGCTCGCCCCGAGGCAACCTACCCTTACCGACCATGGATACTCCCGAACCCGCTGCATCCCATCCGGCCCAGGCCCGGTTTGAGAACCTCTGCCAGCGCACTGAAGAATATGTGCGGGAGGAACCCGCCAAGGCCATCGGTCTCGCCGTGGGGCTGGGTTTTTTCATCAGCGTGTTTCCGGTTTTCCGCCTGGTTTCCGGCCTGTTCCGGCTCTTCTTCAGTTTGTTGCGGCCGGTGCTGCTTTGCCTCGGTGGGATCAAACTCTACGAGGAGCTTGTGAAGCGGTCGGATCAAGACCGGCGCTGAGAGACCCTCGCTGGTGTTTTCTCTGCGCCTGATGGGGGAGGCGGCACGGTTTCGGGGGCTGCGGCCTGTCCCGATGCGCCCGATCTGAGGAAAAAGTCTGCCCGGCTACACGCGTCGTGAGGCGTGGTTTTCGATTCTACGGGCATGAGCATCAATCAAACCGAAGACCAGGAGGCGGCCCCCAGTTCAATTCAGTCGGAGGATCTCGAGGGGCGGGGTGGCTTTTTACCGGCGATTTTCGCGGCGGTGACTTTGGGGCTTTTGCTGGGGCTGCTGGTTTACCGGCGCCGACCCTCGTCTGCGGCAACAATGGGCCAAACCATGGCTGGATTGTTGCGGCCCGGGGCGGGGCATCGCAGGGGAATCGCGGGGATGAACCGTTTGACGGCGGGCTGGGAGCGGATTCAGCGGGCGCAAACCGGCCCGGTGCGTGCCTGGTGGCGCCGTGCCCGGCATTAAACCTGCCGCCCCGGAGCGCGCCCGAAGCGGACTCCAAGGGTGTGTGCCATAGTGGCGCATGCGGGCGGTCCGGGTGTGCCATCCCCCTGTGCCATGTCACAGGGGGATGGGTGCGCGTGTTTTTATAAGCCTCTGATGGCTGGCGCTTTGTGAATGTGGATGCGGGCGGCGCGCCCCTTGCTTGAGCGGCCGGGCGACATTCTGTTTCGCACAGTAAAAAGGCACATCCTGAACACTTTTATGGCAAAAATCTTAGGTATCGATCTGGGGACCACCAACTCCTGTATGTCTGTGATGGACGGCGGGGAGCCTGTGGTTCTGGAAAACTCCGAGGGCGCGCGGACCACTCCTTCGGTGGTGGCTTTCACCAAAAGCGGCGAACGTTTGGTGGGCCAGGCGGCCAAGCGCCAAGCGGTGACTAATCCGCAAAACACGGTTTTTTCGGTCAAGCGCTTCATGGGGCGCAAGTTTGATGAGGTCCGCGAGGAGGAGCATCGGGTGCCTTACAAAGTGGTGAAGGCCGCCAACGGGGATGCGCACATCCAGGTGCAGGTGGGGGGCGAGACCAAGACGTTTTCTCCGCCGGAAGTCAGCGCGATGATCCTGGCCAAACTCAAGGCCGACGCGGAAGCCAAGCTCGGCGAAAAGATCACCCAGGCGGTGATCACCGTGCCCGCTTATTTCAACGACTCCCAGCGCAACGCCACCAAGGACGCCGGCAAGATCGCGGGTCTGGATGTGCTGCGGATCATCAACGAGCCCACCGCGGCGTCCCTGGCCTACGGCCTGGACAAAAAACGCGACGAAAAGATCGCGGTTTACGATCTCGGCGGCGGCACGTTCGACATCTCGGTGCTGGAGATCGGGGACGGCGTGTTTGAAGTGCGCGCCACCAACGGCGACACCCATCTCGGCGGCGATGACTGGGATCACGCCATCATGGACTGGGTGTTTGCAGAGTTTAAGTCGGAGTCCGGCATTGACCTCACCAAGCAGCCCGACGCGGTGCAGCGGATCAAGGAAGAGGCGGAGAAGGCGAAGATCGCCCTGTCGAGCTCGCAGGATTACGAGATCAACCTGCCGTTCGTCACGGCCGACCAGACCGGGCCCAAGCATATCCAAAAGAAGCTGACACGGGCCAAGCTTGAGCAGCTCACGGACAACCTTTTCGAGCGCACGTTGGCGCCGGTTCGGGCGTGTTTGTCGGACGCCAAGCTCAGCGAGAAAGACATCCACGAGTTGGTGCTTGTGGGGGGCATGACCCGGATGCCGAAGGTGATTGAAACGGCCCGTCAACTGGTGGGTAAAGAGCCGCACAAGGGTGTGAACCCTGACGAGGTGGTGGCGATTGGGGCGGCCATCCAGGGCGGCGTGCTCAAGGGCGATGTCAAAGACGTGTTGTTGTTGGACGTGACGCCTTTGACCCTGGCCATTGAAACGGCAGGCGGCGTGGCCACGGCGATGATTCCGCGCAACACCACCATCCCGACCCGCAAATCGCAGACGTTCTCCACCTACAGCGACAACCAGCCCGGGGTGGAAATCAAGGTGCTTCAGGGCGAGCGTCCCCTCTCGCGGGACAACAAAAACCTCGGCACTTTCCATCTCGACGGCATCCCGCCGGCCCCTCGCGGGGTTCCCCAGATCGAGGTGACCTTCGACATCGACGCGAACGGCATCCTGCATGTCTCCGCCAAAGATCTCGGGACGGGCAAAGAGCAGAAGATCAGCATCACCGGTTCGAGCGGATTGGATTCGAAAGAAGTGGAGCGGATGCAGAAGGAAGCGGAGTTGCACGCCGAGGAGGATCGCAAAGCCAAGGAAGCCATCGAGGTGCGGAACAACGCCGACAGCCTGGCTTATCAATGCGAGAAACAGCTCAAAGAGCTCGGCGACAAGGTGGAGGCCGACAAGAAAGCCGAGATCGAGACGAAGATCGCCGCTGTGCGTGAGGCGCTCAAGGGCGACAACGTGGATGCGATCAAGGCGGCGTACACCGATCTGCAGAACAAATTCCAAGAGGTGAGCGAGGCGCTCTATAAGAACGCCTCCGCAGGGGCGGCGGCGGCCGGAGCCGGCGCTGAAGGTCCCGGGCCGAAGGCCGGGGGCGACCGCAAGCCAGAGGGCGACGTGGTCGACGCGGAGTTTGAGGTCGTGGACGACGACAAAAAGAAATAGCGGGAACCTCTCCCGGCTGACACCCGGCGCATGAGACCTCATGCGCCGGGCGGTCTCAGCCCCGACGCCAAGCCCGGGTTCGGCATTCGAACCCCGGAGCCGGACGCGCCTTTTAAATGCGCGGAGATTCGGGAGTCGGCTGAGACATGAGCGGGGAGCTTTGCTTTTGATCCTTTGAATAGAAACGGCTGACCACAGCCATCCCTTTCCGGAAACGCCTTGGGCGAGCCTACGGGCCCACCAGCCTCCCCAGTCCACCCGGGGTGCTTTCGTAAAACCAGAAACCAACAAAAGAGAAAAATAAAACTATGGCAGTTAACGTACGTCCCCTCGGGGATCGGGTTCTCGTGAAGCCCATCGAAGCGGCTGAAGTCAAAAAAGGCGGCATCATCATCCCTGACACGGCCAAGGAAAAGCCGCAGGAAGGCGAAGTCGTGGCCCTGGGCACCGGCAAGCGCGACGAAGCCGGCAAGCTCGTCGAGTTCACCGTGAAAAAAGGTGACAAGGTGCTCATCAGCAAATACGGCGGCACCGAAATCAAAATCGCCGACACCGGCTACCTCATCATGCGCGAGGACGACATCCTCGGCATCATTGGCTAAGGCTCCCCGGAGTGAGACGGGCCCTGGACTTCCGGGCCAGCGAACACTCTCCAATCTTAAACTACCCATTACCCACTAACGAAAATGGCAGCTAAACAACTTCAATTCGACGAGAACGCCCGGCACGCCCTTCTGCGCGGTGTTGAGAAACTCGCCCGCGCCGTCAAGGCCACCCTCGGGCCCTCGGGCCGCAACGTCATCCTCGACAAAAAATTCGGCAGCCCGACCATCACCAAAGACGGTGTGACGGTGGCCAAGGAAATCGAGCTCGAAGACCCCTACGAGAACATGGGCGCCCAGCTCGTGCGCGAAGTGGCCAGCAAGACCAGCGACATCGCTGGTGACGGCACCACGACGGCCACGGTTCTGGCCGAGGCGATCTACCGCGAAGGCCTCAAGAACGTGACCGCCGGCGCCAACCCCACCTCGCTCCAGCGCGGGATCACCAAGGCGGTGGAAGCCATCACCACGGAACTCCAGCGCATCTCCAAGAAGGTCAAGGACCGCACCGAGATCGCCCAGGTTGCGACCGTCTCGGCCAACTGGGACACCGCGATCGGCAACATCATCGCGGACGCGATGGACAAAGTCGGCAAGGACGGCACCATCACCGTCGAGGAAGCCAAGTCCATCGAAACCACGCTCGACGTGGTGGAAGGCATGCAGTTCGACAAGGGCTACATCTCCCCCTACTTCGTGACCAACGCGGAGTCCATGGAGGCGATCCTCGACACGCCCTACATCCTCATCCACGAGAAGAAAATCTCGAGCCTCAAGGATCTGCTGCCAGTCCTCGAGAAGGTGGCCAAGACGGGCCGTCCTTTGCTGATCATCGCTGAAGACGTCGAAGGCGAAGCTCTCGCCACGCTCGTCGTCAACAAGCTGCGCGGCACCATCCAGGTTGCAGCCGTCAAGGCTCCCGGGTTCGGCGACCGCCGCAAAGCCATGCTCGAAGACATCGCCATCCTCACCGGCGGGCGTTGCATCACCGAGGACCTCGGCATCAAGCTCGAGAACCTCACCATCGAAGACCTCGGCAAGACCAAGCGGGTCACCATCGACAAGGAAAACACCACCATCGTCGAAGGCAGCGGCAAGCAGGCCGACATCCAAGGCCGCGTGGCGCAGATCCGCCGTCAGATCGACGAGACCACCAGCGACTACGACCGCGAGAAGCTCCAGGAGCGCCTGGCCAAGCTCGCCGGCGGCGTTGCGGTGATCAATGTTGGCGCTGCGACCGAGACCGAGATGAAGGAAAAGAAAGCCCGCGTGGAAGACGCCCTCCATGCCACCCGTGCAGCGGTGGAAGAAGGCATCGTCCCTGGCGGCGGCGTGGCGTTGATCCGTGCGCAGAAAGCGCTCGACAGCCTCACCCTCGAGGGCGACGAAGCGATCGGCTTGGCCATCGTGCGCCGCGCCGTGGAAGCCCCGCTGCGTCAGCTCGCTGACAACGCCGGACAGGAAGGCGCGCTCATTGTGCAGGAAGTCAAGAAGCGCAAGGGTAACGAAGGTTACAACGTGGCCACGGGCGAATACCTCGACCTGATCAAGGCCGGCGTTGTCGACCCCACCAAGGTGACCCGCAGCGCGCTCCAGAACGCCGCTTCGATCTCCGGTCTCCTTCTCACCACCGAATGTGTGGTGACCGAGCTGCCCGAGAAGAAGGCGCCTGCTCCTGCCGACCCGCATCACGGCGGCGGCATGGGCGGAATGGACTACTAAGCGGTTCTAAAAACCGTTGAGCGGGAGTTCCCGCTGAAAACTCACGGCAGCCGGGCTCGGAAACGGGCCCGGCTGTTCGTTTTTTCAGGCGCACCGACAAGCGCTTCAAACCGACCACCGATGTTCACGCGGAGCAACGGAGAGCGCGGAGGATTGCTCGGTGAATGAATGAACCCGAAAACGGAAGTTCCAGCGGAATAATTGAAGGGGCGAAATTGCAAAGCCTGTGGGTTCTGCAATTTACAAAAATCCCTCCGCGTTCCCCGCGCCTTGTATGTCTCTTTGCGTGAGGCAACGGAGCGGATAAAACGGCTTGGTTGTCACCAAAGCAAGAGGCCCTCCGGTAACCGCCGGAGGACCTCAAGTCCGCATCAGATCGATCGCGCCGAGATCCCTTTTGAGAGTTCGTGCGGAGTATGATCGTTGCGGGCTGCTTTGGCTTTAACTCGAACAGTTAACTGAGCCCTCCGGGCTGCAAGTCCCGGGGTGAGCTCGCATTGCAAGATTGAGTATGAACACCGCTCCAAACAACGTCTATTGC
>CAMARB010000167.1 GCA_945860355.1 Chthoniobacter flavus
ACTGTCCTCGTGCCGGATCGCCTGGAGGGGGGGCGCGTCCGCGCCGAGTTCCCCCGGAAAAATCACCGCCCACGGCACCGAGGCGCTCTGGCCCGGCAAACCGGCCGGTTTACCGTAAAGCTCCCCGTTGATGAAATTGGCGCAGCGCACCATAAAAAGCCCGACCGGCGCCACCACACAGAGACTGTCGCCGATGCTGGTCCATGAGAGCCTCCGACTCCGGGCCCAAAACAGGGTGAAAAGCACCACGGCGATCATTCCGCCGTGGCTGGACATGCCGCCTTTCCAGACCTCCAGCGGCCACCACCAAGGGTCCATGCTGTGATCCTCCTTGAGCCCGTAGAAGAGGATCCACCCCAACCGCCCCCCGAACATCACGCCGCACACGGCCGTCCAGGTGATGAAATCGCTCACCTGAGCCGGGGGCATGTCGTTCAATCCACGCTTGGAGAGCCGCAGGTAAAGCCAATGGGCCAGGACAAACGCCAGGAGATAGGAGAACCCGTACCAGCGCGGACCGACCCCCGGCCGGATCTCGAAAATAAACGGGCTAAACTGATGGATGTAGTAGGCCAGTAACATGCCTGGGTTCAGAGGGCGACCGTTCCATAGGACCCATTTATCCCATAGGTCCCATAGGTCCCATAGGTCCCATGAGACCTATCCACGCGTGAGCAGACTGAGCACCGCCTTCTGGGCATGCAGCCGGTTCTCCGCCTGGTTGAAAATGGTGGCGGCGTGTTGCTCGAACACCTCCGCGGTAATCTCCTTGCCGCGATACGCCGGCAGACAATGCATCACCAGCGCCCCCGGCTTGGCCTTCGCCACCAGCCCCGAACTGATCTGGTAATGCCCCATCTGCGCCAGGCGAAACGCCGCCTCCTCCTCCTTGCCCATGCTCACCCAAACGTCGGTGTAGAGCACATCGGCGCCCTCCGCCGCGTGATCCAGGTCGTCCGTCACAAAAATATTCCGCGCGTTCAGGCGCTCCAGCAACTCCCGGGGAGGCTGGAACTTCTTCGGCGCCGCAATCCGCAGCTCGAACCCGAGCTTCGCGGCCGCCCAGATCCAGGAACACGGCACATTACACGCCCCGTCGCCCACAAACGTGACAATCTTGCCCTCCACCGATCCGAGCGCCTCGCGGATGGTCTGGAGGTCGGCCAGGATCTGGCAGGGGTGCTCGGCATCGGTCAGCGCGTTGATGGTCGGGATCCCGCTCAGCCGCGCAAAATCCTCCACGTCTTTCTGAGCAAACGTCCGAATCACCGCCCCGTGCAACATGCGCCCCATCACCCGCGCCGTGTCGGCGATCGGCTCCCCGCGCCCGAGCTGGATGTCGTTGGAGGAAAGAAACATCACGTCCCCGCCCAGCTCCCGGATCCCGACCTCGAAACTGACCCGGGTCCGCGTGGAGGACTTGCTGAAAATGAGCCCCCAACACTGGTGCCGCAGGGGATGCTCCGCATGGCGGCCCCGATTGGCCTTCATCTCCACCGCCAGATCGAGGACTTCGTGAATTTGAGCCGGGGTCATCGACTCGATGGAAAGCAGATGTTTCATAGAAAATTCCAAAAAAACGGGATTACTCCTCCGCCCGGCTCTCCAGCCGGGCCAGGACCCTGCCGACGATCGCCGCAGCCTCGTCGATCTCCGCGCGACTCACGTTGAGCGGCGGCAGCCAGCGCACGGCCTGCGCCCCCGAAGGCACGGTCAACAACCCCTCCTGGTGCAGCGCGTCCACCAAGAAAAGCGACGCGGGCCGCCGTCCATCAAGCCCCGCGCGCTCGGCAAAATCGGTGGCCAGCTCAAAAGCCAGCATCAACCCCAGCCCGCGCACCTCCCGGATCAGAGGAGACCGGAGCCCCTCCAGCGCCTCCCGGGCATAAACACCAAGCACCCGGGCGTTTTCGAGCAGGCCCTCGTCCTCGATCACGGAGAGCACCTCCAGCGCCCCCGCGCACACCAGAGGCGTGCCGCCAAAAGTGGTGCCGTGAGTCCCTGGCCCGAGCAAATCACAGAGGGGAATCGACGCGCCGTTTTTGAGCCGGACCGGCCGCGAGCTCACCCAGATGGCCCCGAGCGGGAACCCGCCGGCGATCCCCTTGGCCCAGCTCACCGCGTCGGGCAACACCTCGTCCGTGCCCAGGATACTCTTCCAGCCGCACCAATCCCCCGTGCGCCCCAGCCCGCACTGGACCTCGTCGAACATCAGCAAAAGCCCGTGCTGATCGCACAGACCGCGGGCCTGGCGCAGAAACTCCGGACTGGCGACGTTCACCCCGCCCTCGCCCTGCACGGGCTCCAGCAGAATCGCCACGGTTCCGGGCGCCTGCACCGCCGCCAACAGCTCCGGGCCGTCGTTGAAAGGCACATGCACAAAACCTTCCACCATCGGCTCAAACCCCTTTTTCACCTTCTCCTGACCCGTCGCGGAGATACCACCCAGGGTTCTGCCGTGGAAAGATCCCAGCATGGTGATGATCTCCCGGCGATACGGCAGGCTCTCGCGTAATTCACCCGCCGCATGCCGGGGCGCGGGAGACTGTCCCTCGTTGCCGAATTTGCGCGCCAACTTATAAAGCGCCTCATTGGCTTCCGCCCCGCTGTTGCAGAAAAACGCCTTGCCCCGGCCCTCCACGTCCGAGTCCGGCACCACCAGGCGGACCAGCAGCTCCGCCAAAAGCGCCTGCGGCCGCGTGTAATACAGGTTGGAAGTGTGCACCAGCTTGCCCAGCTGCTCGCGCATCACCGAAACCACCCGCGGATGCCCGTGGCCCACCGAGGTCACGGCGATCCCGGCACCAAAATCCAGGTACCGACGCCCCGACTCATCCCAAACCGCGCAACCTTCGCCCCTGACGAGTTGCAGGTCGAATCGGCCGTAAGTGGGAATGACAAAACGATCGTAGAGTTCGCGCGTCGAAAGAGGGCTGTCCGTCATGGAAAGCGTGGGAGCCTAAACAGGTCCGCGCCGTTTGCACCGCGAAAATTTCGCACTTTGACCCCGCTCTTCAGCGCCCCCTCTGCCATCAATGGCCCTGAGTCCAGACGGGTTGTCGCCCCAATGCCCGCAAGGAAGGGGAAAAGCCAGCTCCTCGGCGGGTCTCCGCCCGGGATTTCAAAAGCCCTCACCCCTCACCCCTCACCCCTCACCCCTCACCCCTCACCCCTCACCCCTCACATCAAACCGCAGCACCCGGCCCTCGGTTTCAGCCTGCCGCCAATCGAGATGCGTGGTGGTGATGAGCTTTTGCGAGCCCACCGGCAACGCCTCCAGCAGGGCATTCCGGCGCGCCGGATCCAGCTCGCCAAAGACATCGTCCACAAGCAACAGCGGCGGCGCCCCGAAGTGGGCCTCCAGGAGACGCGCGGCCCCCAACTTCAGGGCCAGCACCAGCGTGCGTTGCTGCCCCTCCGAGGCGTCGTCCGAGCCCAGCCCGTTGAGGAAAAATCCCAGGTCATCCCGGTGCGGCCCCACGCTGGTCTGGCGGAGCCGCGCATCCTGCGCACGGGCCGCCTCCAGATCGGCCGCAAAATCCGGCCCGTTCCCGGCCACATACTCCAAGCCCAGGTTCTCCCGGGCCCCGCTGATGGCGTGGTGGGCGCTGGCGGCAAAGGGTTCGAGCGCCTGCACCAAAGCGGCGCGGGTTTCCGTCAGACGCCGGCCGCTGACCAGCATCGCCTCCTCAAACGCCTGAATCTCCCGCCAGCGCGGACTGGGCGCCTTGAGCAGCAGGTTCCGGGAACGCAAAGCCCGTTCGTAAGCGCGCAACGCCACGCGGTAAGCCGGGTCGCGCTGACTGGCGATGTAATCCAAAAAACGGCGCCGCCCATCCCCGCCCCCGCGCACCATGCCGATATCGGCGTTGGAAAAATAAACCACCCGCGCCACCTGCAAATACTCCAGCGCGGATTTCTGCTCCACCTCATCCAACGCCAACTTCTTCCGGGCCCGACTGAAATAAAACTGGAGATGGCGGTTTTGAAAATAACCCTCCACTGCGAACCCCTTGCGCTCGTGCTGCACCACCGCCGCGAGGGCGTTGACCCGGGGCGACTGCAGCCGACAGAGGATACTCGCCGCCTCCAGGAGCGACGTTTTGCCCCGGGCATTGGGGCCCACGATGAAGTTGAGCCCGGAATCGAACTCCGTCTCAAACCCCTCAAAACAACGAAAATGGCGAACTTTGATAAAACGCAGCACAGGTAGGCACCCCCAAACACAGGCAGCGCCCCCGCGAAATCAAGCCCCGCGTGGATTTTCCCCGCCGCCGAACGCGCAAAACACCCCCGCTTTCCACGGGACGCCCCGGTTCAAAACGCGCGCTTGAATCGGGGCGGCTGAAATCTAGCCTCTGCGCCCCCATGCAACTGCTCCCTGGCTTTCGCGACTTCTATCCCGAGGACTGCGCTCGGAGAAATTACATCCTCTCCCGCTGGCGCGAGGTGGCCCGCCGTTACGGCTTTGTGGAATACGACGGCCCGGTGCTGGAGCCCTACGAGCTTTACCAGAAAAAAAGCGGAGGCGAACTTGTCGGCCAACTCTTCGACTTCGTGGACAAGGGCGGCCGCCACGTGGCCATGCGCCCCGAGATGACCCCCACCCTCGCCCGGATGGTCGCCGCCCGGGAACGCGATTTCAAAAAACCCCTCAAGTGGTTCTGCATCCCCCAGTTCTTCCGATACGAGAAACAGCAGCGGGGTCGGCTCCGGGAGTTCTACCAACTCAATTGCGACATCATCGGCGAGGCCGGGCCTTCCGCGGACGCCGAGCTGCTCGCCGTGCTCATTGATTTGCTGCGCAGTTTCGGCCTCCAGAAGGAGGACTTTGTGGTGCGCGTCAGCGACCGCAACGCCTGGACGCAGTTTGCCGGCGCCCGGGGCGTTGCGCCCGAGCGGCTCCTGGATTTTCTCGCCGTCATCGACAAACTCGAGCGCGCGCCGCGGGAGGAAACAGCCCGGAAACTCGCCGACTTCGGCGTCTCCATCGAGGCCGTCGAACAATTCCTTGAGGACCCCGCCGCGGAAGCCACCGGGCTCAAAACCCTCACCGAAGACCTCGCCGCCCGCGGCCTGGACGGTTTTGTGGAACTCGACCTGCGGATCGTGCGCGGCCTGGCCTACTACACCGGGTTCGTCTTCGAAGTGTTCGACCGGAACAAAAAAGAGCGCGCCCTGGCCGGAGGCGGCCGATACGACAAGCTCCTGAGCCTCATGAGCGACGGCAAAGTCGGGTTGCCCGCCCTGGGCTTCGGCATGGGCGACGTCGTGCTCGACAATCTCCTCCGGGAAACCCCGGCGGCCGCCGCCCTCTGCCAAGCCTGGATCGCCCAGCAACACGCCGTGGATCTCTACGTCGTCATCGCCCAGGAAGAACGCCGGGCCCAGGCCCTCGGCCTCGTCCAGCAACTCCGGGACTGGGGCTACCGCGTCGATTACCCGCTTGCCCCGCTCAAAATCGGCAAACAATTCCAGGCGGCGGAAAACCTCGGCGCATCGGCCGCCGTGCTTCTGGGCGAGGAATGGCCGCAGATCAAACTAAAGACCCTGGCGACCCGGGCGGAAGTCCTCCTCCACCGGGACGAGCTCCGAACGCATCTGGAGCAGATTTTGGGTGCAACGACCCGGCCTTAACCCGCGGCTCGATGCGAATGCGGCGGCGCGGCAAACGAGCGCAATAGACAGCGGCAACGAACGGCGGTGCCACCGGAACCGAGAGGAGCTTTGGGGCCCTTTTAGGCCTCCCATGCGTCCTGAACCGGAGTTGGACTCGAAACAAGGGGGAGATGAAAATGACTGACTCCGAGGTTTCCTCGTCCACAAGCCCGCTCACCGAGTGCAAACAACGCGCTGCCCGGTTGGGGGGACGTATCGAACATCAAATCACGCAGGTGCCGGCAGAGACCTTTCTCTGGGGCGCGTTCTGCTCTATTGGCCTCTCACTGACGCTCCGGTTTTTGAACCAGAAACACGGCGCGTTGTTTGTGGGGCAATGGGCGCCGACACTGCTGCTGCTGGGTGTTTACTCCAAGCTCGCCCAGCTCCATCCCCCGGCTCCGGAAAAAACCGAACCCGAGTTCCCCTAACCCTCCCGACCCTCTCACTGAGAGAGAACGGCGGAGGGCGCCGGGATCTGTTTGGAAATCACTGCACGCCCGTTTTTTGGACTCCACCGCCCCACCCGTGCCGGCATCCTGGAACAGCTCCCCGGGATTGTTCCGGGGCGCCGAACGCCCCGCC
The DNA here is from genome assembly GCA_945860355.1 of Chthoniobacter flavus. Classification (GTDB taxonomy): domain Bacteria; phylum Verrucomicrobiota; class Verrucomicrobiia; order Chthoniobacterales; family Chthoniobacteraceae; genus CAIURC01. Next base: position 6,244 of record CAMARB010000167.1, read on the forward strand.
CATCCCGGTCAACGCTCCGGGTGCGGGGGGGCGTTTCGGCGGGCCCTGAAGAGGCGCTCAAAGGGAGGGAAAGGCGATAGCCCGCCCTTTTCAGGGCTTGTCGTGTTCTTTCATCCTGAAAACCGAAGTTCCAGCGGAGTGACTGAAAGGGCAGAGGTGCAACGCCCTGGCGTTCAGTAATGTCCAAAAAGTTCTCCGCGATCTCCGCGTCTCCGCGTGAAAATGCTCTCCCTCTGAAATTTCTGAGTTCGGGTTCATGAGTCCTTCCGAGGTGTTGGTGGATGGGTGAGGCCGTTGGCCAACGGAACACGTTCCCGGAGGGGCTCCCAAGAAATCCATCCCGGGGCACCCGGGCCTGTCGGTTGTGCTCTTCACCCGGTGCAATGAAACCCCTTCCACTTTTTGCCGCACCCTCACTTTTCCCTGCCATTTCACGCGGGCACCGCTACATTCCCGGCCCCTTATGTATCGGAACACGACTTGCAACAGCCTGCGCAGGGAACACATTGGTCAGATCGTCACTCTCGCCGGCTGGGTCAATTCACGCCGCGACCACGGCGGCGTCATCTTCATCGACCTGCGAGACAGGGACGGCATGACCCAGGTTGTTTTCCGACCTGAAGAATACGCGGCCGTCGCCGAAGCCTCGCACTCCCTGCGCAGCGAGGACGTGATCACCCTGACAGGCAAGGTCGCCCCTCGCCTGGCAGGCACCGAAAACAGCAAGCTCGCCACCGGCGACATTGAGATTGTGGCCAGCGAATTGCGCGTGCTCAACAAGGCCGATGTGCCGCCCTTCCCCATCGACAGTGACGCCGGGAATGAAGACCTGCGGCTCACCCATCGGTACCTGGACCTGCGGCGCCCCATGATGGCGCGCAACCTGAAGCTGCGCCATCGGGTGACCAAAACCATCCGCGACTTTCTCGACGACCAAGGCTACCTGGAAATCGAAACGCCCATCCTCTCCAAGTCCACCCCGGAAGGCGCTCGCGACTTCCTAGTGCCCAGCCGCCTGAGCCCGGGCAGCTTCTACGCCCTGCCCCAGGCGCCCCAGCAATACAAACAGCTCCTCATGGTGGGCGGCATCGACAAGTATTTCCAGGTCGCCAAATGTTTCCGGGACGAAGACTTGCGGGCGGACCGCCAGCCCGAGTTCACCCAGATCGACTTGGAAGCCTCCTTTATCACCCAGGACGACATTTACCCCCTCATCGAGGGACTCCTGAGCCGGGTGTTCAAGGCCACCAAAGGGGTTGATATCGCCACTCCCTTTCCCCGGCTGACTTACTCCGACGCTCTCAACCGGTTCGGCAGCGACAAACCCGACACCCGGTTCGGCATGGAACTCGTCGCGTTGGATGACGTTTTTGCCTCCAGCGAGTTCAAAGTGTTCCGCGGCGCCCTCGATTCCGGCGGCTGCGTGAAGGCCATCAACGCCAAACAGTTCGCGTCCATCACCACCGGGCAGATCGAGGAGTTGACCCAGATGGCCAAGCTCTTCGGAGCCAAAGGCTTGGCATTCATCAAGGTCGAGAACGGCGAATGGAAGTCGCCCATAGTCAAGTTCTTCTCCGACGCGGAAAAATCGGCGCTCACCCAACGCATGCAGATCGCCGAAGGCGACCTCATCCTCTTCGGCGCCGACCGCTGGGAAATTGTTTGTGAAGTGCTGGGCCGGATCCGGTTGCGGGTCGTGGAAATCCAGCGGGCCCAGAAGTTGGCCGGCAAATTCGAGGGCCAAGCCGAGCTGCTTCCGCATCTCCAGGATGATTTTGAGCAAAAACTCAACTTCCTCTGGGTCATCGACTTCCCCCTGCTGGCTTTCAGCCCGGAGGAAAACAAGTGGAACGCCGTGCATCACCCCTTCACCCGCCCCCTCGCGGAGGATCTGCCCCTGCTCGAAAAGGGCGAATTCGGCAAAATCCGGGCGCAAGCCTACGACGTCGTGCTCAACGGGGTAGAAATCGGCGGCGGCTCGATCCGGATCCATGAGCCGACCCTTCAATCCCAAATGTTTGACGTGCTCGGGGTCACCGGCGACCAGCAGCAAGTCATGTTCGGACATTTACTCAAAGCCTTCAGCTTCGGCGCCCCGCCCCACGGCGGGCTCGCGTTGGGCCTCGACCGACTGGTCATGCTGCTCTGCGGCGCGGAAAGCATCCGGGACGTGATCGCGTTCCCGAAAAACAACCGCGGGGTGGATCTCATGTCGGCGTCTCCGAGCGAAGTGGACTTCAAGCAGCTCCGCGAGCTCTACATTCAGTCCACGGCGAAGAAGCCCTA
>CAMARB010000168.1 GCA_945860355.1 Chthoniobacter flavus
CCCCTCCCCCCTCACCCCTCACCCCTCCCCCCTCACCCCTCACCCCTCACCCCTCACCCCTCACCCTGACGCGCCGTCGTCCTTTCATCAAAGCGAACGACGCGAGACAAAACATGAATTGGAGCGAATTGGAACGCGCAGTCATAACAGGCCCGCCATGGATCTCCTCACTGCCATTCAATCCAACCTGCTCAGCCCCGCCGTCTTGTTTTTTGTCCTCGGGGTGTTTGCGGCGGTTTCAAAGAGCGATCTGAAGTTTCCCGAGCCGCTCTACACCACGCTCACGATTTATCTGCTGACGGCCATCGGATTCAAAGGCGGCGTGGCGATCCATCAGGCGGGGCTCGGCGCAGTCTGGCTGCCGGCGCTCGCGGCGATGGCGCTCGGCGGACTGATCCCGCTGTGGACCTACCCGGTGCTCCGAAAGCTGGGCAAATTCAGCGTGGCCGACGCCGGGGCCATCGCGGCACACTACGGCAGCGTGAGCGCGGTGACTTTCATTGCGGCCACGAACTTCCTCAAAAGTATCCATGAGCCATTTGAGAGCTACGCCTCGGCCTTTCTCGCCGTCATGGAGTCGCCCGCGATCATCGTCGGCGTGATGCTGGGCAAAGGGGTGCTCGGGGGCGGGAAGTTCTCGCTGACGGATCCGGGGGTCCGGCATGCCCTGCGCGACGCGGTGCTCGGGAAAGGCGTGCTGCTGCTCATGGGAGCGATGGGGATCGGGGCGCTGTGCGGGAAACGCGGCATGGAATCGGTTGAGGGCTTTTTTGTGACGCCGTTCCAGGGGGTGCTGGCGCTGTTCCTCCTGGAAATGGGGATGGTCGCCGGAAGACGTCTCGGAGACTTGAGAAAAGTGGGCGCTTTTCTGCTCGTCTTCGGCGTCACCGCGCCGCTGGTGCACGGGTTCGTCGGCGTGCTGCTGGGGTCCTGGGTGGGACTGAGCACCGGGGGCGCAACGCTGCTCGGCGTGCTCGCGGCAAGCGCAAGCTACATTGCGGCGCCCGCCGCGGTTCGCCTGTCGGTCCCGGAGGCGAATCCCACTTTCTCACTCACCGCCGCCCTGGCCATCACCTTTCCCTTCAACATCAGCCTTGGTATTCCCTTGTTCTTCGAAATCGCCAAACGCGTCCACGCTTGATCCGCCATGAACCTGCATCCCATGAAACTTGTCACCATCATCTGCGAAGCCGTGCTTGAGGAACGCATCGTGGAGGTGCTGCGCGAGTGCGGCGCGCACGGGCACACGGCGTTCGACGTGCGCGGCAGCGGCTGCCAGGGCCGACGCAGCGCCGACCTCGTAGAGAGCGGCAATGTGCAGATCGAGGTCATCGCGAAACCCGCAGTCGCCGAGGCTCTGCTCGCGCGGCTCTACTCGGGATTTTTCCACGACTACGCCATGGTCGCCTACGCGAGCGAGGTGAGCGTGATGCGGCCGGAAAAGTTTTGACCCGGCTGCTGTCGTCCCACGGTTGGGCGGTTCGCGATCTCAGGCGCCAGTCTCAAGCCAAAATCTCCTCGAGCGGTCCAGTGCTGTCCCCGTGGCGCTCGGCTTTGACCCCCACACCGTGGAGCATGGAAAGCCACGCGTTGCAAAGCGGGGTGTTCTTGGGCGCCACGATGTGTTCTCCGAGCTTCAAGCCCGCCACCCCGCCACTGAGGATCGCGGGGCAATTGCTCAACTCGTGGCCCGTGAGCAGGGTGCTCCCATACGCTAGGGCGCAGCGATCAAAGAGCCGGCTGCCGTCGGTCTCCTTCACGGCCTTGAGTTTGTCGAGGAAAAGGGCCAGCAGTTCGCTCAACCCTGCATACCGCTTCTGGGAGGCGATCAACTTTTCCCCCAGCGTCGTGTGATAATGGCTGATGTCGTGCGGGTGCACTTTGATGTCCCACGCCTTGAGCAGCGTGTCCACCGGCTGCCGGAAGGTGAGCACCCGGGTGCTGTCGGTCCGCATGGCGGCCACCATCAGATCGTAGATGAGCAGCACCTCTTCCTTCCCATTAAAGTCCGGCTTGGGCTCCGCCATCGGCGACTTGGGCTGGGGCACCCCAATCCACTGTTCCTCCGTGGAAAGACGCAGCTCAATCTCGCGGACTCCCTGAAAATACTCCTCGAGCTTGGCGTTGTCGTTTTTGCTCAGCCCGCGTTTGAGGGAGTGGGCGTTGTCCAAGACGGCGTCCAACACGCTGCGTTTCTCCTCCGGGAGGGCTCTCTGCTCCTCAATCGGCGTCGTGCTCTTGGAGAACAGAGCGTGGTAGGGAGCCATCGGCCCATTGAACCCGGCCACCGGTTTGCCGCTCAGATTCCAGGCCAGGGAAAGGCCAGGGAAAGGCCGGGGCCATGGCCGGTAAGGGCCGCATTCATGGAGCTCCCGTTCAATTGAAGGGACGAGAAGCGCGTCTCCAACCCCAGCTGTACGGCCGCCACCTGGTCGGCTGAAATGCTGTTGCAGAAGCTTTGGCCCGGCTGCGCGTACCGGTCGGCGCCCGTCAGCCAGAACGTGCTGCCTCCATGGCCATCCTGCGAGTACTTGTTCCAAAGGCCCTGCACGACCGAGAAATCCGCCTTGTGCCGCTCCAAGGGCGCCAGTCCCGGCGGCAGCTCGTAGTCCTTTCCCGTCTTGGAGATGTCGGGATACCACGTGCTTTCCGTGCCCCCCCATCCGAAGCTCAGAAACAGGAGCCGTTTCGGTGGGGCGACCGGCTCCGCAGCGCCGGCAAACCGGCGGAAACCCAGGGATTCAAGGAAAGGCAACGCGATCAGGGCGGTGCTGGACTGGAGGAAACGACGCGGTTTTGCATGGGAGTTGGGAGGGGATTTGCGGGTGTGTGAGGATCGGGATTCGAAAAAGCCACGTTGAAGCAGAACGAAGCGGGCTTATTTGATTTGAAACTCAGGGCTGGCGACTAGGGCATGGATGTACGAGCGCAACCCGAGGCCTTCGGGTCGGACCTGCCGCTGAATCCGCTCGATCAGCTCCTAATCGCTAAAGCCGCAGGGACGCCCCAGCGCATACTCGATCAGGGCCTTGCTGAATCCCGCGCCAAAGGCGTCAGCGCGCTGCGCAATGAGCTCCCGCAATTCCGCGTAATCCCGAAAACTGGGTCCTTTGTGAAGGGCCGCCGCGGGCTCGATCGCCCATGTGCGCTTGGTCTTCGGATCCGGTTTCCCTTGCGCATCCACAGCCGTGTAACTGTCCTCCGTGCGCCATTAACCAACGGCGTCGAAGTTCTCCAAGCCGAACCCGATGGGATCAATCTTGCGATGGCAGCTCATGCACTGGGGATCCTCCTGGTGGGCCTGGAGTCGCTCCTTGGTGGTGAGCACCTTGCCCGCCAGACGCGCGATCTGCGGGACGTTCGCCGGCGCAGGGGGCGGCGGGTCATTCAGCAACTTGCGCAACACCCACGCGCCCCGCTCGACGGGACTGGTCCGCTCCCCGTTGCCCCCCATCAAACTCACCGCCGCCATCCCCAACAAACCGCCCCGGGGCGAGCCCTCCGGAAGCGGCACCCGCTGGAACGCGTCACCCGTGACGCCCGGGATTCCGTAAAAATCCGCGAGCACGCTGTTGACGAGCACCGAGTCGGATTTGAGCAGATGGCCGAGGCTCCCGTTGTGGGCAAGCAAATCGGAGAAGGTCGCGTAGACCTCCTGGCGAGCCGCAAGTTTTACCGCGTGATCAAAGCGGGGATAAAGTGCCCGATTCACCTCAAAGAAATCGATCCGATCCAAGCCCAGCCACTGGTCGAGGAAGGGGTGTATCAATTGCGCGCACCGGGGATCCTGGAGAAGCCGTTCCGTTTGTGCGCGGAGGACGTGCGGCTCTCGGAGCGTTCCATTGCCCCCCAGCTCGCGCAGTTCGCGGTCGGGAGGGGCTCCCCACAGGAGGTAGGAAAGACGCGCCGCGAGTTCGGGGGCGGTGAGCGGCCGTTTTTGGAGATCCTTGGAGGGCTCGGCCAGATACAAAAACATCGGCGAGGCGAGCACGGTCGCCAGCGTCTCGCGGACCGCCGCTCCGGGCTTGGCTCCCCGCTGGAGGCGCAGCTCGTAAACCCGGATCAGCCGATCGAGGTAACTCTCCGGGGGCTCGGCGCCTCGAAATGCCTCCACGCAGAATGCCTTCAGCGAATCCCGGACCGCGTCCTTCGCGGGAGCCGGCGCCTTGTCGTCCAGCGAAACCCGGAGAGCCGCCAGGCCGGGAGGGAGTGGCTCGTGCGGGTTGGAGACCGCTTCGATCTCGATCCAATCCACCCAGATCGCAAACGCCGGCCCGACCCATTTTTCGCCCTCGCCTTGCCGAGGACTGCATTGGACTGCGTGTAGTGATCCCCAACCCCCTTTTCTTTGATATAGAAAGTCCGGGCGGCATTCACGATGTGTCCGTCCGTCGATCCCGTGTGATTGCCGGTGACTGCAAATGGGATCTCAATCACCTGGGGGCTTTCCATCGTGCCGTGGACCCAGTGAGTGCTCAGGACCCGCCCGCCGATGGGATCGTTCCCGAAATCCATAAACCTTCGAGCCGCAGTGGCGTTTTGGTTCCCCCCGGTGCGCACCCGCATGACGTAATCCCCGAGCGGCCAGTGATGGGGCACCATGAGCTGAAAATGGGGGTTGATCTCGCTGACAGTGAGATAGGCTCCGGATTGGAGGCCTGGCATCTGGAGATAGGCCTCGTGGTAGGGACGCATCTACCCCACCCCGGTGGTCTTTTTGTAATGAAAGAAGCGGTTGGCGAGATCGGCATCGTTCTCCCCCTGTTTGTCGAACCCGAACGAACGCGGATCCGGTGCCCCCGGAATTTTCTGCCAAGCGCGTCGCAGTTGCGCCTCGTTTTTAGCCTCCTTGCGGATCTCGGCCACGATGGCCGCGTTTTCCGGACGCGCCGCAGCCTCTTCCACGGCCTTGACCCAACGCTCCGCTCGCTCGGCCTTGTCCATGTTTTCAGTGTAGGTTTGCTGAAACTCCTTGTTCAGCTCCTCCACTTCGAGATGCAGCTTCCGCTCCCCTTTAAAGGGCGTTTGCTTGGCCAAGGCTTCCTCCAGCGCTGCCCGGCCCAAGGCTTGGTACTGCTCAAACTGGCTCCCGGACATGAACAGGTTCGAACCCACCGTGTCGAAACTACCCGACCCACCGTCCGCCGGCAGCTCGAGCACATTGAGTTCCACCCCCAACAGCTCCCGCAGCGTGTTCTTGTACTCCCGCCGGTTGAGCCGCCGCATCGTGATAACCCCCTTCTGATCGCCCAAGTTTCGGCGCGCGGACACCATGGTGTTGGCCAAATCCTCGAGCAGATCCGCCTTGAGCTCCTTGGGCGGCTGTTTTTCCTCCTCGGGCGGCATTTCGCCCGAGTTCATCTGGTTGAGCACCTTCTGCCAACGCTCGGCGTCCCGAAGGGTCTCGATGGCCAGCGGTAACTCATCGATCCGGAATTTTCCCTTTTGTTTCTCGGGTCCGTGGCAGCCCTGGCAATACTCCTTCAGAAGAGGGGTGTGCCGATCGGGCACGGTTGCGGGGGCGGGCGCCGCCGTCGCGGCGCTCAGCGCCAGGAGCCACAGGCTGCCGGCGGACACGATGAAGGGGGGGAATTTAATCACGGTGAAAAAACGGTCGGAGGTTTGCCGGGGGCGGGAGGTCACTCGATTCCCCAGAGCTTCACGTTGTCGTACTCCACGGCCCGGCCCACTTGTTCGATGGCGTAAAAGTAAGGCTCTTTTTTCGGCGCATCAGCCGATGCACACGTGGCCCGAAGCGACTGCCCGTTGCTAAGCTGGACTGCCACCTGGTCCCCCAAGATCTCAATGAGCACGCGGGTCCACTCACCAGGCTCTATTTTCAGCGGAATCGCCGCCTGAACCTTCTCAAACTTGGACACGTCTTTGATCACTAACCGGGGCTCTTTGTACCGTTTGCCGGGTCCGGGCAGCTCGAACACCACGGAAAAGGAGGGCGGATAAATCATGCCCCCCTTTCCCACGGGAGGAAACGATCCCTCCGGATAGGATTTTCCGCCTTCTTCCGGCACGGGTTGGCCCGGGAAGATGCCCCCCGCCTTCCGCCAAAACTCCACGTGCACATGATCGGCTTGGTCGGTGCGGAAATCGAACTGGAGGATCCCGCCCCTGAGCTCGAAGCCGCGGGCTGCGGCCGAACTCACAGCGGCCATCTGGTTGAATCCGATCACCGGATGGTGATCCTGCCCCTCTTTCTGTTGCTGGCGCAGGACGCCGCCCGTCACAGAATACTCCCCGAACCCCTTGAGCCCGCCCTCCGCGGGAGGCTGCTCGAAATCAGCGGAACCCATCAAGGGGCCGCGCTTACCCAAGACGGGCTGGAGCTCCGAAAGAGGCGCCCCGAACACGGGGTGGCAGAGCGCAGACAGCGTGAAAACAACAAGGAGGAACGGCTTCATGGGGAGGAATGGGGGGATGGGAGGGACCGGCGGCGGGCGGCGTTTCAGGGGATCGCGTCTCTGCGCATGAGCACGGCTTCGACGTCATCAATAAAATGACCCCCAAATGCGTTGGGATCCTCCAGCGCACTGCGGCTGGGATGGGTGATGCTCGCTTGGACCCAGACAAATTCGGTTTTGGGCGGCAACCGCAACTCCACCAGGACCCGCTGCCAGGTGGCGGGATCCCGATCCACAGGAGTGTTGCACATGCTCACCGAAAGGGACTCTTGGACCAGCCGCTGAGCGACGTCTTTGAGAAGCCCCTTGAGTATCGTCTTTTGAGAAACCGCGTAGAGATAAACTCCGGCGATGTAGGGCTCCTGCTCCGAGCCGGCCCGCGCGTTGACATGCGCGGTGAAACGGAGAGAGAGATCACCCGAAGCCAGCTCTTTGGCAAACGGCCGAAGATCCAGCAAACGGTACGCGTCGGCCATGTAGCTATCCAATCCGGCGTCTTTGCCTTCAAACGCAGCGCTCAAAAACCGAAGCATCCGTTGACCCGAACGGGGCCCGACGCCCTGCTGTGCCCCGGCTAACTCGTTGAAATCTCCGCTCCAACGCCCAGTTTGCTCGCTCGGCCCCGTGGTCAGCGGCGCGCCTCCGGATTCAAACGACTCATCCAAAAGAGTCGCCACTTTTCCCAGACGCCGCTCGGTCACCGCCCGCAACGCCGAGTTTCCAAATCCCCCCAGGAAAAGCCCCGCCACCAACGCCGCCGCGATCCACCCCAGCTGCCTGCGCCGCGGCGCATTCAGGGGATTGAGACCGCCCGCCTCAGACTCCGCCGCAGCCCCCAAACTCAAACGGTCCACCCGCACTACGTCTCCGAGGCATTCCAAAAAGCCCCCCGAAGCGAGCTCCGAGTGGAGATGGGTGAGTCGGATCCAGTCGTCCATAGCTTCCGGGCTCTGCGCGAGCAACCGGTGGAGCTGCTCGATCTCCGACGCCGTTCCCCCTCCATCCAGCACCCGGTGGAACAAGTCCTCCCACTCTCTGCCGTGATTCCTCGGAGCTTTCATGCACGCATCTCCACCGCGTGATTCCGCGCAATGCAATCGGCGAGCGTTCGCCGGATTCTCTGAAGCGCCTTGTAAACCGACTCCACGGTGCGGTCCTCCGCCCGGGCAATGGCTTCAACCGGCTCCTCCGCCGTGTAGTACCGCTGCAAGACCGCGTGCTGGGCCCGCGGCAGCTTGCGGACACAGTCACGAAGCCGCGCGGCTCTCTCAGACAACTCACCTTCCAATGCGTGCTGGCGCGCATCCAAAAGGTCCTGAAGGTCTCTATTGGCAAAAGATTCCCAGCGGGGCTGCTTGCGCCAAAACTCGAGTACCTTCAGCCGAGCAATCCCAAACGCCCACGGCAGAAAATCCCGAGCCACGTCGAACTCCAGTCGCTTCGTCCAGAGCGTGAGCAGGGTTTCCTGAAGGACATCCCGGGCGTCGCTGAGCATCGGGACACTCCGCAAAATATACCGCAACAGGGCGCGCTCCTGAGTGAGGATGTGCCGTAGAAAGGCATCATCGCTTCCGGGAGAATGGGGGGACGGGGCGGTTTCCATCGTCTTCAATGAGGGGATTGACGCTTTGGGGGGGAAATTGGACACGGAATTTCCACCCCTCAGAAGAAAGGTTCGTGCCCGCTCCTCGAAAGAGTTGAGGGGACGGGGGTGAGTGAAGAATTGAGGGGCAGGGGTGAGGGGGCCGCAACGCCTGCGCCCGCCGGTTGTTGCTCCGGGACGAGCCCCAAAGGGGACACAATTCCAGCCCCAACGGGGCTGATTGAGTTGCAGCCCCGGGCAACGCCCTGACGAATATACACATCTCGGCAGAGATAATTCAGCTTGTACGCATCATATTATCATGCTGTGATTCGCGTGTCGCTGCGCATGCGGCAACCGCATCAATGGCCTGTAACATCAAACTTGAACTCGAAGGGGTCGACCTCGG